>JBKQVG010000214.1:0-34854 GCA_052325345.1 Bryobacteraceae bacterium | reverse complement strand
GCTGTTACGCCTTGGCGAGGGCCCGACAGACCACGAAAAACGATGGTCTGTCCCACCGCCTCACCGCCGAACCCTGGCTCAACCCAAATTCCACGACATCAGGAGTTTGAAATCTCGGCTCAGCAGGCTCCATAGCCTGCGCCACGGCTTAGTAGCTCCCGCGCGGACACCGCCAGCCGGGCCGCCTTCCGGGCTTCTTCCGCCAGCGCGGTCAGGTGGCCCATCTTGCGCTTTCGCCGCGGCTCCAGCTTGCCGTACAGATGCAACTTCACATCGGGCTGGCCGCAGGCGGCAGGCCAATCCGGCTCCCCTTCGATCCACAGATCGCCCAGCAGGTTCGCCATGGCGGCCGGCGAGAGTTGACGCGTCGAGCCCAAAGGCAGGCCGCAAACCGCCCGCAGTTGCTGCTCGAACTGGCTGGTGACGCAGGCGTCGATGCTGAAGTGGCCGGAATTGTGGGGCCGCGGCGCCAGCTCGTTCACCAACAGGCGGCCGTCGCGGGTGAGAAAAAATTCCACGCAAAGCACGCCCACCACGTCCAGAGTTTCGAGCACCGTGCGCGCGATCTGGACCGCCTCGTTCGTCACCTGCCCGGACTGCGGCGCGGGCGCGATGGTGACGTCCAGAATGTGCTCGCAATGCCGGTTCTCCACCAGCCCATAATGGGCAAAGCCGCCGTCCGCCGCGCGGGCCCCCACCAGCGACAGCTCGCATTCGAAATCCACAAACGCTTCGAGCACCGCGTCGCCGCGGCCAATCTCGTTCCAGCCGGCCTCCGCCGCCTCCGCGGAGTGAATTGTCGCCTGCCCCTTGCCGTCGTAGCCGAAATCGGCCGTTTTCAATACCGCCGGGCAGCCGATTTCGCTCACCGCGCGCGCCAGGTCGGCCGGCGACCGCACCACCCGAAACGGCGCCACCGGAATCCCCGTCTTCCGCAGGAAGGTTTTTTCGCGGATGCGCTGCTGGGTCGTATGCAGAACGCTGCCGGCGGGGCGCACGGGCACCAGCGCGGCAACCGTTTCGGCGGTGGGCGCGGGCACGTTCTCAAATTCAAACGTGACCGCGGCGACGCCCCGGGCGAAGGCGCGCACGGCGTCCAGATCGTCGTAGGAAGCGGTGACCTCCAGGTCCGATACCTGTCCGGTCGGGGTGTCGAAATCCGGCGAGAAAGTGTGGACTCGATAGCCCATGCGGCGCGCCGCGATGGCAAACATGCGCCCCAACTGGCCGCTCCCCAGCACGCCCACCGCGGCGCCGGGAAGAATCGGCTTCATAGCGTTTCCTGCCGCACCCGTTCGGTTTGTTCCTGGCGAAAGAGGCGCAGCTTTTCGCGCAGGGCGGGGCGGCTGTTGGCTAGAATCGCAACCGCCAGCAGAGCGGCGTTTATGGCTCCCGCTTTGCCGATCGCCAGCGTTCCCACCGGAATGCCGCCCGGCATCTGCACGATCGACAGCAGCGAATCCATTCCCTTCAGGGAGTGGCTCTCCACCGGAACGCCCAGCACCGGAAGCAGGGTTTGCGCCGCTACCATTCCCGGCAGATGCGCCGCGCCGCCCGCGCCGGCGACGATCACTTCCAAGCCGCGCTCGGCCGCCGTGGAAGCGTACTCCGCCATCCACGCCGGCGTGCGATGGGCGGAAACGACCCGGCATTCGTGGGGCACCTCGAACCGCGCCAGCGTCTCCGCCGCATGGCGCATGGTTTCCCAGTCGGATTTGCTGCCCATGACGACGCCGACCAGGGGTAGCGTCGGATCCTTTATATTCTCCATGCGGAATCGATTGTCTCTCTTCTAGGAATACCATTTCGCGTTTTTCGAGGGCTCACGCCAGTGCTACCATTGCTAGTTCACGGCTCCGCGGAACCTCGAAATACCTTGCGCGTTTTCCATCCAAAATGGCGGGACGTCGGTCCGTTGGCCGCCGCGTGCTTGTTTTTTCTGCTGGCAGGGCAGGCCTTCCTGCCGCTGCTGGGCATTGAGGACGACGAATCGCTTTTCGCCGGGCCGTTGTTTTCGCCATTAGCCGCCATTTACCACTATCGCTTCCTCCACTGGCAGCCGCCGATCATGCTCATGAGTTACCTGGGCTGCCTGAAAACCTGGTTCTATGCGCCCCTGTTTCGCTGGTTCGGCATCGGTGTGGGGAGCGTGCGCGAGCCCATACTGCTGGCGGGCGCGGGCAGCCTGTGCGCGTTCTACTTTCTGCTGCGCCGCGTGGCCGGAATCCGTGCCGCCGTGGTGGGAACGGTATTGCTGGCCGCCGACGCCTGCTATCTGCTCACCACCTGCTTCGATTGGGGGCCGGTGGCGCTGCAACATCTGCTGATTGTCACAGGCATGCTCCTCGTGCTGCGCTTCGCTCAGGACGGCGGTCTGGCGTGGCTGGCGGCGGGGTGCTTTCTGTTCGGTCTGGCCCTTTGGGACAAGGCCCTGGCCGTTTGGATGATTTCCGGCATGGGCCTGGCGGTTTTGGCGGTTTACCCGCGCCGGGTGCTGCGGGCGCCGCGGCCGCGCGTGCTTCTGGTCGCCGCCGCCTTCCTCGCGCTGGGCGCGCTGCCGCTGATTCTTTACAACATCCACATGCACCTCGACACCTTCCGCGGCAACGCCCGCCGCGACGTTTCCGACCTGCCGAATAAGGCGTCGATGCTGGTGAGCACGCTGAACGGCCACGCGCTGTTCGGCTATCTGACCGCGGAAGATTGGCAAACACCCGGCCCGCACCCGGTTTCCGGCCCGCTCGAATCCGCGGCCGCGAGCATCGCCGCCGCGGCTCGGGAGCCGCGCGAAAGCTGGATGGGCTGGAGCCTGGCGCTGGCCTTGCTGATCACTCCTTTCGCCGGAGCCGCGGCGATTCGGGCCAACGCTTTTGCCCTGATCGCGATGCTGGTGGCGTGGATCGAGATGGCCACCACCAAAGGCGCCGGCGGCAGCGTGCATCACGCCATCCTGCTGTGGCCCTTGCCCCAATGGATCGTTGCCGTGGCGCTGGCGGGCGTTTCCCGCCGCTTCGGCTCCAGGGGCATGGCGGCGCTGGTAGCAATCACCGCGCTCCTGGCCGGGTCCGAGCTGCTCGTCATGGACGAATACTACGTCATGATGGCGCGCAATGGCGGCTCGGTGAGCTGGACCGACGCCACCTACGCGCTGGAGGGTTACCTGGCCGCGCCGCACGCTCCGGACAACAAACCCTGGCAGGGAATCTACTGCGTGGATTGGGGCGTGCTCGACGTTCTGCGGCTGCTCTCCGCCGGCACTGTGCCGCTGCGGGTCGGAGACCTCCCCATTTCCAAACCCGAGTTGACGGAAACCGACCACCAAGAGCTGCGCCAGATGATCTCCGGCAGCGGCCACGTATTCGTGACTCACGCGCCGGGTCTCCAGTACGATCCCGCAAACGATCAAAAACTGGCGCGATACGCCGCGAACATTGGCTATGCGCGCAAGCTGCTTGCCTCGGTCAAGGATTCCTTCGGCCGCCGCACGTTCGAGATTTACACTTTCGTACCGGGCGGCGCGGCTAAATAAGCTGTCAGCCAGGTGGGACAGACGATCGATTTTTGTCGTCAGGCGGTCGTCTGTCCCACCCCTTGATTGCGGCCGCGCCTTTCCCCTCAGGGCAGAGGCGAGCTCTTGAGCGCTTTATGAAGCTTCGCAATGGCGGCTTCCACATCTTCCAACCGGGAGGGAATGCCCGAGCTGACGACTTGCGGTTTTCCGCCGGTGATCAGCGCGTCGTCTTCGATTCGCACGCCGATGTTTTTGTACTTTTCGAACGCAGGCCGCACGGCGGCGATGAACTTTTCATTTTCCGGAGTCTTGGCCAGATTGTCGAGCGCATCGGCGCGAAAATACAAGCCGGGCTCCATGGTGACCACCATGCCCGGCGCCAGCTCGCCCGCGCCGGGATCGTGTACGTTTAACCCGATGCCGTGGCTGATGCCGTGAATCGACCACACGCGGATCTGCTGCAGGTTGTCCGGATCGGTGACCAAACCGAGCCGGAACAGTCCCGGACCCAGCACCTTGTTGACGGCGCGCACCGCGTCGGCGCCGGTGTGGCCGGCCACCAGTTGTGCGATGCCCGCCTGCTGCGCATCCCATACCAGCCGATAGATCGCCGCCTGCGGCTTGCTGTATTTGCCGCTGACCGGGATGGTGCGAGTGACGTCGGCGCTGTAGCCGTCGAATTCGGCCGCCGAATCCATCAGCAACAGGTCGCCGGCCGTCATGGTGTCGCGGTTGGTCTCGTAGTGCAGGGTGGTGGCGTTGGCGCCGGAGCCGATAATGCAGGGGTAGCCCCAGTGCGCGTTGCGGCGCAGATAAGTCAGCTCGAATTGCGCCTGGATTTCGTATTCCGGCTTTCCCGGGCCGGCCAGGGCAAAGGCGCGCTGGAAGCCTTCGGCGGTAATGGCCACGGCCTGCTTCAGCAGATCGATCTCGCGCGGCGACTTCACCGTCCGCATTTTGGCGAGGATCGGAGTAATGTCCTTGATGGCGAGCGCCGGCGCCAGGGCGGCGAGCTTGCGGGCGAATTCCTCCTCGCGGCCATATTCGGCCGCCGGCCCGCTCGTAATCATGTAGAGGGCCGCATCCTTCGCGGCTACGGCGCGAATGACGCCGGAGAACTCGCGCTTCACATCGACGGGGATCGGCGGCGGTTCGGTCTGTACGCTCCGGCTGCCGCGCCCGGCGCGCGCGCGAGCGGCGTCCTGTTCATCGAAGAAGGTCCTGGTGGCCGGAATCAAGCTTTCGAGGAACTTGGGGTATAGCCGCGCGTCCCAAACTTCCTGAATGCCGGAAATGGCGCGCGCTTCGGCGGCGGTGAGCAAATGCCCGGTCCAGGTTTCCTGGGCGGGGTTGGAGGGCGCCAGGAACAGAATCTCGCGGACCGTTTCGCCGCCGGGAATCAGCACCAGCGTGCTGCCGGTTTGCGGAATGGCGGTGAGATAGTAGAAATCGTTTTCCTGGCGAAAGGGCCAATCCACATCGCCCGCGTAGTTGCGCGGTTCGGCGGCATGAAGAATCAGAATGCCGTTTGGCCCGATTTGCGCGGCCGCCGCCTGGCGGCGCGCGGTAAGGTCGGCAATGCGGCCGCTCTGCCAGGATGCGGGTGGCGGAGGAGCGATTTTCCAGATGGCGCCATCGGCTGCAAGCCCAACCGCGGCGGAAAGGACAATAGCGCAAGCAAGCAGGTTGCGGAAAAAGGCCTGGACAGGCCGGGAGGACTGTCCTACTTTAGGGCGCATGGTAAGCCCTCATTATAGAGATTTCGGGCGGTCGTCCGAAAGGCTACAATAGCAAGGCCATGCAATTTTTCACCTGGGACGAGATGGAAAAAGAAGTCATCAGCGAAACCTTTGCGCGCCGATTCGTACACGGCGAGAAGGTGATGGTGGCGCAGGTCTTCCTGAAGAAAGGCTCGGTGGTGCCGTTGCATCGCCACGAGAGCGAACAGATTACTTACATTCTGGAAGGCGCGCTGGCGCTCGAACTGGAAGGCCAGCGGGTGGTGGTCGGCAAAGGGCAAGTGCTGGTGATTCCTTCCAACGTGCCGCACAGCGCGGTGGCGCTGGAGGATACGCTCGATCTGGATATCTTCGCGCCGCTGCGGCAGGATTGGATCGACAAGAGCGACGCCTACCTGCGCAAGTAATCGGCGGACAAGGAATCTACCATGGACTTGGGATTGAAGGGCCGGGTGGCCATTGTAGCCGCCTCCAGCCAGGGGCTGGGTAAGGCTGTGGCGCTGGGGCTGGCGCGCGAAGGCGCCCGGCTGGCGCTGTGCGCCCGCACCGCCGCCACGCTGGAGGAAACCGCGGCGGAGATTCGCCGCGAAACCGGCGCGGAGGTTTTCACGCAACCCTTGGACGTGACGGTGGACGACGACGTTCGGCGGTTCGTCGGCGCGGTCCAGGAACATTTTGGCCGGGTCGATATCTGCGTGGCCAACGCCGGCGGGCCGCCCTCCAAATCCTTCGCCGAAACCACCCTCGAAGATTGGCGCGCGGCCGCCGAACTGAACCTGATCTCGACGGTGGCTTTCGCCAAGTTCGTGCTGCCGCTGATGCAGCAGCGCCGCTGGGGACGCTTCCTGGCCATCACCTCGATGACCGTGAAGCAGCCCGTGAGCGGGCTGATCCTATCGAACTCGGTGCGCAGCGCGGTGAGCGGGCTGGTGAAATCGCTGGCCAACGAGTACGGACCCGACAACGTGCTGGTGAATAACGTCTGCCCCGGCTACACGGCTACCGACCGCTTGCTGGAACTGGCGCAGACGCTGGCCCGAAATCAGAACGTGCCGGCCGCGGAGATTGAAGCGCGCTGGGCGCGCGAGGCGCCGTTGGGACGCATCGGCCGTCCCGAAGAGTTCGCCAACCTGGTGGTGTTTCTGGCTTCCGAACGAGCCAGTTATATCACCGGCACGGCTATCGCGGTGGACGGCGGCATCGTGAAAGGGCTGTACTGAAACACGCGCCGGCACGGCGGACTGAGAGTCCGCGCCAACAAACGCGAGTCTGTTCATCGGCGTTTCATGATCCCCATGTTACGCTGAAAAAACGCCCATGAAACGCATCCTTGCTCTCACTCTGCTGATTTGTGGCATTGCCGGCGCTGCCCCCAGGAAACCCAAGTTGGTGGTGGCTGTCGTCTTCGACCAGTTCCGCTACGATTACCTCACCCGCTTCCGCTCCGAATATCACGCCGGTTTCGATCGCCTCCTCACCAAGGGCGCCGTTTTCACCAATGCGCGCTACGAACACTACCCCACCATCACGGCCGTCGGGCACAGCACGTTTCTGAGCGGGGCCACTCCCGCCATCAGCGGCATCGTTGGTAATTCCTGGTTCGATCGCGACGAAGGCAAATCCGTCACCAGCGTTTCCGATAGCGCCACCAAGCTGGTGGGGGGAACCGGCCCGGGCTCGTCGCCGCGGCGGATGCTGGTGGATACGGTGGGCGACGAACTCAAAATGGCCAGCGGCGGAACCTCGCGCGTGATCGGCATCTCCCACAAGGACCGCGCCGCCATTCTGCCGGCCGGGCACACCGCCGATGCCGCCTACTGGTTCCTTGATCCTATCGGCGGATTCGTGACCAGCACCTACTACGAAGACGCGTTGCCGGCCTGGGTCCGCGACTTCGACTCCTCCCGGCCCTGCCAGGCTTACGCGGGCCAGAAGTGGCTCAACCACTCCCTTCCCATCAGCGGCGAAAAGCTTTGCGAAGCCGTTACCGACAGCCCGTTTGGCAACGACCTGTTGGAGCGGTTCGCCGAACGCGCCCTAGAGGGCGAGCAGCTTGGCAAGCACGAATCCACCGACCTGCTGGCTGTCAGCTTTTCCTCCAACGATATAGTGGGGCACCAATACGGGCCCGATTCGCCCGAGGTGCGCGAAATGTGCGTTGCTTCCGATCGCGTTCTGGGCAAGCTCATCGCGGCCGTGGAGCGCCAGGTGGGGCCGGACGGTTTCGTGCTGGTGATGACCGGCGATCACGGCGTGGCGCCGATACCGGAAGTCAACATCGAGCGCAAGATGCCCGGCGGACGAATGATCGGAAACCCCGTTGCCAAGGCCGTGGAAGCCGCCCTCACCAAGAAATACGGCGATGCCGCATGGATCGCGAATCGCGCGGAAACCGGCTTGTATCTCAACCTGGAAGCTATCGACTCCAGGAAAATCGACCGCGCCGAAGCCGACCGCGTCGCCGCCGAGGCCGCCCTGGGGGTGCCTCATGTCTTCCGCGTCTACACCCGCGAGCAGCTCCTCAACGGCCAGATTCAAGACGACTCCATCGGGCGCCGCGTGTCGAATGGCTTCTTCGCCCAGCGCAGCCCCGACGTGGAAATCCTGCTCGATCCCTATTGGATTGCCGGCGCCACGAAAGCCTCCCATAGCACTCCTTTCGGCTACGACACGCACGTCCCGGTGGTTTTTCTCGGAGCCGCCATCCGCCCCGGACACTACGACCAGCCGGTGACGGTCAACGACGTCGCTCCTACTTTGGCCACTTTGCTGGCCGTGGAAACGCCGGCCGGCGCGGTGGGCCGCGCGCTAGCCGAAATCTTCGTACCATAGTGGCTGGGGATTGATGGCGCAGGTGGTTCGCCTGCCCGCGCCCGCGCTACGAACTGCTCATGTTCTTGGACACTTCAGGCGTACCGTATCTGCTGCTCCAGCCCGGGGACCGGCGCTGCGAGCTCGCGAACGGGCCCTCTTGTGCCATCGGCCGCGGCGACGGCTGCGGCGTGATGCTGGAGGGGCGGTCGGTTTCACGCCTCCACGCGCTGATTCAGCGCCGCGAGGGCGGCGACTTTTCCCTGGTCGATCTGGGCAGCCGCAACGGCTCGTTCGTCAACGGACGCCGGGTGAGCGTTCCGGTGCTGTTGCGGGATGCCGACCGGCTGGTTTTCGGCGACCAGGAAGCGGTCTTCCATAACCCCGTTCCCGGCGGCGCCGGGGCGGCCGAGGATTTGAGCACGCGCAACGCGCCCACCACCGCCCTGCACGCCCACACCCTCACTACCATCGCCGTGGTGGATATTCGCGATTTCACGCCGCTCGCGCGCAGCGTTTCCGAAGCGCTGTTGTCGCAGGCCATCGGCACCTGGTTCCTGCGCGTGGGCCAGATCGTGGAGCGGCTGGGCAGTTGGGCACAGCGCTACATTGGCGATGCCGTCATGGCGGTCTGGGTCCACGAGGAAGGCGCCGCCCTCGATCGCGATCTGCGCCGCGTGCTCCGCGCCGTCAGCGAGATCGATAGCGCCACCGGCGAGCTGCACAAGAGCCTGCCGCTGCCCGGCCCGTTGCGCGTGGGCGCCGGCATCAACACCGGCCCGGCCATCGTCGGCGGCGCCGAGTTCACCGCGTTGGGCGACACCGTGAACGCCGCCTTTCGCCTGGAAGCCGCCACCAAGCAAATGGGTTTCGGGGTGGCCTTGGGCGAGCGCTCCTTCGGCGAACTCCTGGTCCCCCCGCCGTCCCCCTTCCAGCGCCGCGAAGTGACTCTCAAAGGTTACGACGAACCCGCTACCGCCTGGGGGATCAGTTTCGAAGATTTGAATCGATTTCTGAAGGGGTAGCGAGCTCACTCGAGTGCATCCATGTACCGGTGATACGCCCGCAAGAAGACCGTTCCGGAGTCCTGGTCGGGCGACACATACTCGCGAAAAGGCGCGCTCTTTCCCCAGCGGCCTTCGAGCTCCCGCCAGAAGCTGTCCCACTGCACGATTCTCTCGCCCTGGAGGATACGATCGTTGACGGCCTTCAGGATGGCGTCGTTGATTTCGGTTTCGCCGACGCCGCGGGTCGCGATCACTTGCGCGTCGTGCGACGCTTCGATCACCTGGTGGATTTCGGTAACGCCGCCGCAACTGCCCAGGATCACCAGCCGCGTGCTCCTGGCCAGGTAGGTCAGGGTTCTTTCCACCCAGAAGCTGTGGCCACG
Source organism: Bryobacteraceae bacterium (assembly GCA_052325345.1). Classification (GTDB taxonomy): domain Bacteria; phylum Acidobacteriota; class Terriglobia; order Bryobacterales; family Bryobacteraceae; genus JBEKYD01. The sequence continues at coordinate 25,403 of JBKQVG010000214.1, read as the reverse complement.
ATGAACCATGACCGTCGCCACCAGCCCGCGCTTGTCCAGCGCCGCCGTGATGGCCCGCTGGCGCCGCTCGGCTTCGCCTTCGAGCGCCCGGTTCTTCGCCAGGTGAGCGTCGACCGGCACGTTGGCGAAGATTTCGATGCGGCGGCCCTCGGGACCGCGGCTGGCGAGGTGAACATACTCGCCGCGATCTTCCATCTCCCAGGCGGGGTCGTGCGCGTAGCTCTTGCGGAAGGACGCGAAAGACTCGACGCCGTCGTCGTCGTCGTAAAAGAAATAGCGCTCGATGCAATCGTTCTCCGCGCCGAACAAGAGCGCGGTATCGAGCGTCGCGGACGATCGCAAGAAAAGCCGATACGGCGCGGCGGCGGCATTCATGGAGAGTTTGGCTGCCAGCAGCCCGTATAGAGTTGCGCCGCGAAGGTCGCCGGCCTCGCTGCAGCGGACGAATTCGCGGGAAACAATCGCGGCCATCTCGTCGCGCAACGCCGCGCTGGTGGTGGCATCGACGATTTCGGCCAACCGCATCGCCTCGGCGACCGGGTCGCCGGACCGATCCACGCCGCGGGCCAGCCGGCCGACGACTTCGAACCCTTCGAGGGAGAGCAGACTGTCGAAGCGGCCGGCGGCTAAAGCGCCCGCGGCAAAATCGCGCAGTTCCCAGTTGTCGGTCCGATCGAGCAGGGCGGTGAAGGAGCTTCCCTTCGGCTTTTCAGATTTCCATTTGGGCAGGAGCAGCCGATCGAAGACCGCGCGAAAGACCGGCGGGGTTGCTTCGGCGCGGCCGAGCGCGAGCAAGGCGTAAAGATCGGCGGCGCGGAAGTGCGCCAGGTCGTTGGCCAGCACGCCATCCAGGTCTTGCTGCGCGGCCTGGCACAATACCAACGATTCGTTTGCCAGGGCCCGGTCCAAGGGGGCTGCGTCCGCTCCGGCGCCGCCGATCCGCATATCCAATACCGTGGCGAAGAACCGTGGCGTGCTGGCGGCAATCCTCAGCGCCGACTGGAAAGAAAGCTCGCCGCGCGCGATCCGCCCGGAAAGGATGGCCACGCGGCCGTGCCGCGGCAGATCGATGGAGGAATCTTCGGCGAGGCGGGTAAGCAGCGCCAATTCGGGCGACTTGCTGGCCGACATGAGTCGCCGCACTTCCAGCGCCGACGCGCCTGTCCCCGAAGCCAGGCCCATTGCCTGATCCGGAGCGGCCAGCACGAATCGCTCGAAGAGCGCGTTTCCGCCCGCGAGCGGCAGATATTGGCCGGTTTCGCGCAGCGCCAGCGCGGGGTTGCGGAGACCGGCGGCCAGCACCAACTTTTCGGCCAAGGCGGGGTCGCGTGTCTGGTCCCCAGGCTTTTTCCCAACCGCCTGGGCCAACGCACAGGCGGCCCGGAAATCCGCCTCTCCAAGCCACGGCTTGCCGATCACGAGCGGCAGGTAGCGCCGCGCGGCATCGAGGTTGTGAGCCAGGGCGGCCTCGAAACCCACTCTTAAAGCACGGTCGTTTTCGATCTCGCTTTTCAGCCGGGGCGCGCGCTCGACCGCCCGGGCCGAATCGTCCTGAGCGGAAAGTAAACGCCCACCGGGCCAAAGGAGCAGGAGCAGGAGGAGGGAGATCCGAACCACGACCGCATTATGCCACGGCAGAAGCCGCGTGAGTGGATCGCCCGTAGCCGGCCGCCTTCGGAGGGCCGGGGCGAAAGTGGGTTCGCCGAGTTTTCCAGTTCCTTTGTTTTCAGTAGTTTCTTGGATTCGTTCGCTATTCAGTCCTCGGCGGCGAAGCCAGTGGGGCTGCCGGCTCGCATGAACGGGTACGGGCGCCACGGTCGCGTGGAAGTAAGGCGGGTGGCTTCGTTCAAAGTGGCGGGTCCTTTATTTTCAACGGATTGGCGGGTTCGTTCCGGGATATTTTCCGGGCTGACGAAGCCAAGGCCGTGGCGGCCGGCTCACGGAGAGCATTTCCGAATCCGGGGCACCGACGAGCCGGAAGACTGAATTGCCATGGCGTCATCGTCCCTCCGCCGACAGGATACTACGGTGGCAACGGACCACAACAAAAGGGCGCGCCAGCCGCGTAAAAAACGGCCAGCCCCCTTTCCTTACCTTGCAGAACGGTCTTCGCCGGCGAGGGTCCACTTCGTCGCGCAAAACCGGCGCGCCCTTGCCTGCTCCGGGCCGTTGCTTACACTCTCCCAAATTGCTCGCGCTTGTTCAGGATTGCTCAGTCGCTATCATTTCGCCAGTCTTGCTTGATCGGTGCGAAGCCGGCTGGGCCCGGTTTATTCCCGCCCGGAGCGCCTTTTTTTATAGACGGAAAGATTTGACATGCGCCGCAATGCCCGGCATGTGTCCACTCCGATTACCGTTTCCGCTGCCTGCGTCGGGTGGCGCACACCTCTTGCAAGTAGAAGCGCTCGGCCACGACGTACGGTTGGTCGCGCCGAGGTCTTCACTGTGGCTTCAGTACTGCCGGGCTGTTGCAAACTATAAAGCTCAGCGACAACGCACCTAAAGTTTCGCTGGTTTCCACCGATGAGTTCTTCGTAGCAAAGGTCGCCCTCTTGCGCGACTGTTTGGCATAAGAGTCTTTGTGCAACGATTTCCTGACGCCTGCGGTTGGACTCTGAATTGAAATTGTTCGGGAGTTGAGCCCGGTAAGGCGATGCGACACCACGCCCTATCCATCGCATACGAGGGACACGAATACAACTTATGGGAGAACGAAAAATGCAGTTGAACCTAAGAAACACCGCGCTCATGGCCGCCTTATGCGCTACGCCGGGGGCGCTCTACGCGCAGTTCGATTTTAACGTCGGCAACGTCCCGGTCCAGGTCCACAGCTTCGCCCAGCAGGGATTTGCGTACTCCAATGAGAACAACTATCTGACGATGCCAACCAGTGAGGGCAGCTTCGCCATGACGGACGCCGGGGTGAACATCTCGGCGAGGATTACCGATAAATTCCGGGTTGGGGCTCAGGTCTACGACCGCAACATCGGCGAATTGGGCGGCTACCATCCCCAGCTCGATTGGGCCTATGGCGACTACAAGTTCAAGGACTGGCTCGGAATTCGCGGGGGGAAGGTAAAGACTGCTCTCGGACTCTACAACGACACTCAGGACATGGAGTTCATCCAGACATTTGCCCTGTTGCCGCAAAGCATCTATCCGCTCGACCTGCGCTCGGCCACCATCGCCCACACGGGCGGCGATGTATATGGGGAGGTACCCCTGCGCAAGGCCGGAAGCGTGAGCTATACGGGTTATGCGGGCCTTCGGTCGAACGATCCGCACGGCGGCCTCTATTACGGCGACGCGGCGGCCGGCACACCGGTTCAGAGCATGAGTGGGAAAGCGGCGGGCATGGACATTCGCTGGCACACTCCTGTTCAGGGACTGATGGTGGGCGGATCTTGGGCCGATCAAACCATGAATTTGCAGGTCCTCGTGGAGCTGTATGGCGACGCTCCCCTGACGGCTCACAGCGCCCCTCAGCATCTGACGGCCGGCTACGCCGATTACGTTCGTGGAAGATTCCATTTTAACACCGAATTCCGCCGAGACCACGACATCCAGACTTACACTGTTCTCGGCTCAAACGGAGCCAGCGATCAGAGCACGAAGGCATGGTTTGGAACCGCGGCGTTCCGCGTGAACAAAAGGCTGGAGCTCGGAGCGTACAACTCGCGCTTCTATGTGGACGCGCCGGAAAACCCCGCCAACACGGCGTCAAACCACATTTTCGATCAAACGATCACGGCGCGCTTCGACCTCACCAGATGGATGAACCTGAAGGTCGAGCAACACTTCATCAACGGCTACGGAGACACTTACTCCGCCCATGGTTTCTATGCGGCGGACAACCCCAATGGCTTGAAGCCGAATACCAACATGTTAGTCCTCCGGCTAGGAGTCTACCTGTAACCAGACGGCTGAATCCGTGAAAGAAGGGCTATGCGCAGGAATTCGACGGGGAGCGCATTTTAAGCCGCTTTCCTGAAAGCCACGAATTCGGTCTTAGTCGCGGCCATACGCTGGGCTCTTCACAGCTGCAGAGCCTTGTTGTAACTGTTGTTTGGGAGAGCTATGTGTTGCTACAACATCGAGAACGACGCGATATAGCTGCAGCCGGTATTCACATTGGCATACGAAGGCTCCGTTATCGTAAATCTCTCCTGGTCCTTTGACTCTTCTTATCAATCAGATCATAAGTATGCATACATGGCCGTGGGAGTCAGAGCGCCGCATATTGGGTGTCTGGTGTGAGGAAGAACATGCGCACGGTCCAGGGCAACCTTTGCAGCGATTGAAGGCGGGCCATAACGAACTTCCGCAGTTCTTTCCCGCTGCGAAGCGCGGCCTTGGGCGCAGGGCGCAACAAGGCGCAAGGGAGGCGCAAGGCGCAAGGGGACAGCCTGACGTGAGCCCTTCGTCATTTGCAACTCCTTAATTATCATTAAGATACTAACTTGTTCCCATGCGCGGCAAATCGCCGTTCGTTTGTTTTCAGCCTGTTAGCGCCGTCCCTGGGGTCCAGAACTGGCCAAATAGGCAGACCGCTCCCACAGATTCGGACGAACGGAAGGCCGTTACCAGAACCCGGGTCCCCGGCTGGCGCGCTCTCCGGCGATCCGCCCTAGGAGAAACCGGAGGAGAAACCGGACAGGAGAAACGCGGACAGCCTGACGCGACTCCGGCACAAATCGGTGTTTCGGGACACTCGGCTCCGTCCCTCCAACCGATTTTACGCTACGACGGTGTTGTCTGTGGCCGCTGCTTGACCAGGCGGTCGCCGCCACTGGCGCTGAGACGTCTCTGCCGTCATGTGCCCATCCGCACGGCTCCCCTGTCGCGACACGCAGGCCACGGCCGTTGCCAGGCCAGCATGTTGGCTGGCCTGAAATGCGTTCACAGGTCATGTTTCACTGAAAACAAATCACTTGCCGTCTCTCACCTCCGGCCCATGTTCTATCCTATTGGCGGGACATCCATGTTGCCGCGACCTACCTCTCTTCCGCCACCCTGCGCCAGTTCAATACATCGGGCTCACGCAGCCGTCCCCGCGCCACGCCGGCCCTTTGCAAGGTCATTGGCGCCAAACGAACCCAATAGGTCGTTGAAAACAAAGGGGCGCCCGAATGGAGCGAACCCACTTCCGATACCAAACCCATTCTTGGACACCCCCTCCGTCCTGCCTTTCGGGCTCATGGGAAAACTTGAAGCGGGCCCACCCCCGTTTACAATGAAGACAGTGCCCGGCGTATACGTTTCCTATCCTTTCTGCGCGCAAAAGTGTACCTATTGCAATTTTGCTTCGGGGGTTTTTGGCGCGGACATGGAACGCCGCTATCGCCGCGAACTGCTGGCGGAAATTCGCGGGCACGCCTGGGAATGGCGGCCCGAGACGTTGTACCTGGGTGGGGGCACGCCCAGCGCCATGGACCTGGGCGATCTGGCGGAAATCTTGCGCGCGATTCCCGGCCGGCCCTGGGTGGAAGCCACCATCGAGGCCGCCCCGGGAACGGTGACGGCAGAACGGGCGCGCGGCTGGGCGCATGCCGGCATTACGCGCGTCAGCCTGGGAGTGCAATCGTTCGTGGATCGCGAAATTCGCCGCACGGGGCGCAAACACTCCGCCGAAACAGTGGTGCGAGAAATCGGGTTGCTGGCGGAACACGGCATTGCCAACGTCAATATCGATCTGATCGCCGGGCTTCCGGGGCAGACCGCGGCAAGCTGGGGCGAATCGCTGGATTGGATCGAGCGTTTTTCGCCGCCGCACGTTTCGATCTACATGCTGGAGGTGGACGAAGACTCGCGGCTGGGCAAGGAAATGCTCGCCGGGGGTGTGCGCTACGGCGCGGCGGATGCGCCCGAAGAAGACGCGGTGGCCGATTTCTACGAGGCGGCGGTGGAACGGCTGGCGGCGCTGGGCATCGTCCGCTACGAAATCTCCAATTTCGCCCGGCCGGGCTGGGAATCGGCCCACAACCTGAAGTATTGGAAGCTCGAGCCATACGCCGGCTTCGGCGCCGACGCGCATTCCTTCGACGGGCGCGCGCGGCGGCGGAATCCGGAATCGCTCGAAGAGTATCTGGGGCGCGGCCCCGCGGTGGACGAAGCGCCGCACGCGGCCGAACGATTTTTCGTGGGGCTGCGGTTGAGCGAAGGCATTCGCCCCACGGCAGAGGAATGGGAGCGCTTCGCCGCGCCCATTCACCGTTTCACCGCCGCCGGCCTGACCACAACTTCGGGCGGCGTGCTGCGGCTGACAGGCCGCGGCGTTCTACTTTCGAACGAAGTATTGCAGGAGTTTCTCGACGAATGATCGATCTACGCAGCGATACCGTGACCAAGCCCACCGCCGCCATGCGGCAAGCCATGGCGGAAGCCGAAGTGGGCGACGACGTGTATGGCGAAGACCCTACCGTCAACCGGCTGGAGGAACGCGCCGCCGAAATCGCCGGCAAACCGGCGGCCTTGTTCGTGCCCACCGGGACCATGGGCAACACCATCGCCGTCAAGCTTCACACCGGGCACGGCCAGGAGGTGATCGCGGACTCGCGCGCCCACCTGCTGGACTATGAACTGGCGATGACGGCGTGGTTTTCGGGCTGCCTGGTGCGGCCGGTCGAGACGCCCTACGGCATTCTGAGCTGGGACGCAATCGAGCCCTACCTCCGTGGGCTTGCCGCGCACTACGCGCCCACCGGACTGATCGAAATCGAAAACACGCACAACATGGCGGGCGGCACGGTCTATCCGCTCGGCGCCATCCGGGAGATCGCCGATGGAGCGCACAAGCGCGGCATTCCGGTGCACATGGACGGCGCGCGCGTGTTCAACGCTGCCGCGGCTCTGGAGGTCTCGGTGCGCGAGATTGCCGCGCCCGTGGACACGGTGATGTTCTGCCTCTCGAAAGCCCTGGGGGCGCCGGTGGGCTCGATGCTGGCCGGTCCGGCGGATCTGATCGCCAGGGGGCGGCTGTATCGCAAGCGGCTGGGCGGCGGCATGCGGCAGGCGGGCGTGCTGGCGGCGGCCGGCCTGGTGGCGCTCGACCAGACTCCGCGCCGGTTGCCGGAGGATCATGCCAACGCGCGGTACCTGGCGGAGGGACTGGCGCGCATTCCGGGCATCGGGATCGACCCGGCCGCGGTGGCCACCAACATCGTGGTGTTCGACGTAAGCTCGACCGGCCTGGCCGGGGCGGAAATCAGCGCCCGCCTGCAGGCCCAGGGAGTGCGGATCAACGCCGTCAACGCGCGGAAAATGCGCGCCGTCACCCACTACGACGTCAGCCGCGAAGAATGTGCGGAGGCTTTGGAAGTCCTGGGGCGGATCCTGGCACGGTAGGTGCAAACAGGATCGGATTCAGGCAGCTTCAATATCCGCGTCTCATCCTGTTAGACTGGGCAAGTACATGCAAAATCAGGTTTCCGGAAGGTTGGTGTGGAGTACCTCTGTGTTGTTGTTGGCCGGCGCCGCTGTGGCTTCCGGGCAACAGTATTCGATCACGACGGTTGCGGGCGGCGCGCCGCCGGCGACACCCGCGACAGCCACCAATATTTCCGTGGGGCCAACCGCGAAGCTCACCGGCGACGGCTCGGGTCACATGTATTTCAGCGCCGGCAACTGCGTCTACAAACTGACAGCCGGCGGCACTCTGACGGTGGTGGCCGGCAATTCACGGCCCGGATATTCCGGCGACAGCGGCGTGGCAACCGCCGCGCAGTTGAATTCGCCGCAAGGCCTGGCATTCGATAAATCCGGCAACCTGTATATCGCCGACAGCCTGAACAACCGGGTGCGGGTAGTCTCCACCAGCGGCATCATCACCACCTTCGCGGGCAACGGCGCGGTGGGCTCGCCGGGATTTTTGGGCGATTTCGACCCGGCCGCTTCCGCCAATCTGCACTTTCCGAGCGGCCTGGCGTTCGATTCCACGGGCAACCTGTATATCGCCGATACGGGCGACAACTCCATCCGCTACGTGGACATCTCCAATATCATCCACACCCTCGCCGGTGACGGTTATCCCGGTTACCTGGGCGATGGAGGTTCCCCCAGCACGTCCGAGCTGCGGCAGCCGGAAGACGTGGCGGTGGATTCCAAAGGCAACATCTACATCGCCGACACCGGCAACGGCGCCATCCGCGAGATCAGCCAGGGAGTGATCAACTTCATCGCGGGCGCCTGCGTGGTCACAAGCGGCTGCAGCGTCGGCTACTCCGGCGACAACGGCCTGGCGGTACTGGCGGGACTCATCGAGCCTTACGGCGTGGCCGTGGACGCGGCCGGCAACGTATATATCGCCGAGCGCAACGACGGCCGCATTCGCCAGGTCGCCGCCGGCCCCAATTACCTCAACAATTACATCTTTACGATCATCGGGAACGGCAACATAGGATTCAGCGGCGACGGCGGCAACGCGCTGGCGGCGCAACTCAGCGCCCCCACCGGCGTGGCGCTGGACAGCGCCGGAAATGTGTACGTGGCCGATTCGCAGAATTACAGGATCCGCAGGGTGCCGAACGCGGGCAAGGGTAACATCGGCACGGTGGCGGGGAACGGCTTTTACTCCTTCGGAGGCGACGGCGGGCCCGCCACCCAGGCCCAGCTCGACGCACCGCAGGCGGTGGCAACCGATGCCAGCGGCAATGTGTACATCGCCGATACGGCCAATAACGTGGTCCGCAAGGTTTCCACTTCGGGCGCGATTACGACTTTTGCCGGCAACGGCTTGTCGGGCGTCGGCGGCGACGGCGGAGCGGCGACGGCGGCACAGATGATGAGCCCGGCTGGGGTGGCCGTGGATGCGCGCGGCAACGTCTATATCTCCGATACGATCGGCCAGCGCATTCGCGTGGTTACACCTTCCAACGGGCAGATCAATACTTACGCCGGTAACCGTACGGCCGGCTATTCCGGCGATGGAAGTCCGGCGACAAGCGCCGAGTTGAATACTCCCACGGGACTGGCCGTGGACACCGCCGGCAATTTGTATATCGCGGACACGCTGAACTCGGCGATTCGCAAAGTCACTCCGGCGGGCACGATCTCCACGGTTGCGGGCAATGGCATACAAGGTTATGCGGGAGACGGCGGACCGGCGACCGGCGCGGAGCTGTATTATCCGCGGGCCGTGGCGATGGATTCGAGCGGCAACCTTTATATCGCCGATACGCAGAACAACCGCGTGCGCAAGGTAAGCGCGTCGGGCATCATTTCGACCGTGGCGGGCACCGGCACGTTCGGCTATTCGGGCGATGGCAGTTGGGCCGTGAATGGACAGATCACGGCGCCGGTCGGGGTGGCGGTGGATTCGCTGGGCGACCTCTATATCACCGACTCCAGCGGGGTCATCCGCAAGGTATTTCCCAACGCCACCATCGCGACGGTGGCAGGCAACGGCGGCATCGGATACACCGGCGACGGCGGCGTGGCCACCGGCGCTACCCTGAATTCGCCGCAAGGCGTGGCGGTGACGAGCGGCGGCCTGGTCTATATCGCCGACGCCGGCAATAACGCCGTGCGGTTGCTGCAGCCGGCCTGTGTGGGCACGGGCATCTGCGCGGTAACCAATGCCGCGAGCAATCTGGGCGCGGCGGTTTCCCCGGGCGACGTGATCGTGATTTACGGTTCCGGCCTGGGGCCGAACTCGCTGGTGACGAACACTGCGGCGGCGGGAGTTTACGGAAAGTCTCTGGCCGGAACCACGGTTTTAGTGAACAGCGTTCCGGCGCCGCTGATCTATACTTCATCCACTCAGGTGGCGGCGGTAGTGCCTTACTCGGTAAACGGCGCCGAGGCGACCGTGGCGGTGACTTATAACGGCCAGGCGCTGACTCCCTTTACGACGTCATTGAGCGCCACCTCTCCCGCCATCTTTACGATTTCCGGCGCCGGGCAGGCGGCGGCGGTGAATCAGGATGGATCGATCAACGGCGCAACGCACCCGGCCAATGCGGGCAGCATTCTGACGCTCTACATGACCGGCGGCGGCCAGACCAATCCCGGCGGGCAGGACGGACTGGTGGGCGCCGTGCCGCTGCCCATCGCCCCGGTGCTCCCGTCGGCGACGATCGGCGGCCAGGCGGCCACCGTGACCTACGCGGGCGGCGCGCCCGGAATCATCGCCGGGGTATGGCAGTTGAACCTGCAAGTGCCAAGCGGCCTCGCCGCCGGCAACGTACCGGTGCAGGTGACCGCCGGAGGCGTGAGCAGCCAGGCGGGAGTCACGGTGGCGGTGTCGGGGAATTGAGGAGGCGGGAACGTTGTTCGCACCCCGTTAGTCGACGCGCTTCATTTCTTCAATCGCATCGCGCCAGTCCTCAGGCTCGGTGCCGCACGTCGGGCAAACGCAGGTCGTTGAGTGACAGTACAAAACATGCCCCTGATATTCAAGTAATTTGGGGTCGGGCAGGTGGCTCGCGCCGAGACTACCGTCAGGGAGAACGTATTGGTGGCAAATCGCAATCTTGATCCCCAGCAGGAAGTATGGGACGCTTTGGCTTCGCGTGCCTGGAGGCTGGCGCGGCGGTCCTTGGGCGTCTTTGTAGGGAGTTCCGGCCCGAGCCCTCTTTTCGAGGATTGCGCGCTCATACCCGAGGTCCTTGAACATCCGTAGTAGAGTAGAAGGGTGGACCAAGCGTTTTGAAGGGCGATTTGGCATGCCGTCAGAACTCGAACTAGCGATTCAACAGCACCTCATGCAGTACTTGGGCGGCAGGATGACCCTCACTGATTTCGAGGACTGGTTCCTGCCCGTCTTCTGGGACGTCGACAGTGAAGACGAGCAGACCCGCGAGATGGCCGGGACGGTGCATATCCTCATTTCAGAGTTCTCACGTGGGGACCGCACCGTGGACGGGCTGCAACGGGGCTTGGCTGAGACCATCCGCACGGCGGCTGAGAACCGCTACGGCGAAATGGGTCAACGAGTAGAGTCATCTGCTATCCTCGTCGCAGCGTGAGTGGCGTACGCGCTACTAACTGTCCGTCCAAAGAAACCACGATCAAGTAGTGGCCGAGATCGCCTAGTGGTCTCAAATCCAGATTGAAATCTGTCGTTAGATTGAATGCCCCCGGCCCGGAAAAATCGATTTTCCTTCCATATACAAATCGGTACTCAGGCGCCTCGGCAGCGACGACAGCGCTGTCCAAGGGATGCATCCACACCTTGACTACGTGTTGCTCGAAGTCGGTAGGCGTAGAAGCGAGTGCCGTGTGGACTCGGAAGGTCGCAAGGTTCTTCGATGGTGAAACCGTCAGAACGTTGAGAATGCGAATCGCGCTCGTCACGTCCGTTTTTTCGGTCAGGACGGACTCGCAAATGATCACGTTAGCTGAAAGTAGTGGCATCGACTAAGGCCTCGTTCTCGCGGGTGTGCGGCGGCAAGCGTTCCACACCCTCATCTCGTAGCGCTAAACTCTCGATCTTCCATTGTTGATCGTACCAAGCTGGGTCGCGCGGAAGCGGCCGAGCCAGGCCGTCATCGGAATGACGCGTTTCTCCGCGTATAATGGCGCTGTGAAGACGCTCTCTCTCTTTCTTCTTTTGGCCGCGGCAGCTTCGGCACAGCGTGGGTTCACGCCCGGCGTCAAGCCTTTCCTCACTGTCGATGCGCCGGTCGTGGTTCTGCAGCACGTCCGCGTGATCGATGGAACCGGCGCGGCGGCGGCGGAGAACCAGACGCTCGTGATCGACCACGGCAAGATCGCCGCGGTGGGGCCGTTCGCATCCATTCAGGCTCCGGCCGCTGCGCGGGTGTTGGACCTGAGCGGGGCCACGGTGATACCGGGCCTCGTGGGGATGCACGAGCACCTGTTCTATCCATCGGGCGGCGGCATCCCCATGTACAACGAACAGGCCTTCAGCTTTCCGCGCCTTTACCTGGCCAGCGGCGTCACCACGGCGCGCACGGGCGGCAGCCTGGAGCCTTATACCGATCTCAACGTCAAGCGCCTGATCGACAGCGGGCGCATGCCGGGACCGAAACTTCACATCACCGGCCCGTACCTGGAAGGGCCGGGCAGTTTCGCGGCGCAGATGCACGAACTCACCGGCCCGGACGACGCCGTGCGCACGGTGGAATACTGGGCGGCCGAGGGCGTCACGTCGTTCAAGGCGTACATGAACATTACACGCGCCGAGCTGAAGGCGGCTATCGATGCCGCGCACCGCCACGGCATCCAGGTAACCGGCCACCTGTGTTCGGTCGGGTTTCGGGAAGCGGCGGGCCTGGGCATCGACAACCTGGAACACGGTCTGCTGGTGGATACCGAGTTTCACGCCGGCAAACAGCCCGACGTGTGTCCTCCTCAGGCGGCGACCCGCGGCGAAATGGCCGGAATCGACATCGACAGCGCACCGCTGAAGGCCATGATCGGCGACCTGGTAGCCCATCACGTCGCGATTACCTCGACGCTGGCGGTGTTCGAAGCTTTCGACGGCAGCCGGCCGCCGCTGACGCAGCGTTTTCTCGATGCCGTCAGTCCGGAAGCGGCGATCAGCTACTTGAGTTCGCGGGCTAGGGCGCGCGGTGGCGAGGATTCGCCGTCGCTGGCGGCCCTCAAGAAAGAGCTGGAGTTCGAAGCGGCTTTCGTTAAGGCCGGCGGGCTGCTCATGATAGGCGCCGACCCCACCGGCAACGGCGGCGCGCTGGCGGGGTTCGCCGACCAGCGGAACATCGAGCTGTTGGTGGAAGGCGGCTTCACCCCGCTGGAGGCGATTCGGATCGCGACCTCGAATGCGGCCGGCTTCCTGGGAGAAAGCGCGCGCATCGGGACCGTCGCGGCCGGCAAGCAGGCGGACCTGGTGGTGCTGGACGGCAATCCCGCGGCGCACATCGCCGACATCGAAAAGGTCGAGCTGGTGTTCCAAGACGGCGCCGGGTACGATCCGGCCAAGCTGTTGGATTCCGTGCGCGGGGCCGCCGGCATACACTGAGCGAGCGACCGGTTCGGGCTCACTGCACCGCAAAAATGTGCGCCAGGTAATGCTTGGGGGCAGCTCTCTATCTTCAAGAAGCAGCCGCTCAAAAAAGTGTGTCGGCGCAGCGTGAAATGGAAAGAGAGCACTCTCCGTGGGTATGAAGCCGTTTTCAGCGGGCCACCGAGCGATCAAATAAAATCGGCGTTAACTCGTGGACGCGTCTTCTGGGCCGCGGGCAGTGCCCGCTCTTGGACTGCTGGCTCCGAATGCCGGATCACTTCAAAGAACTGCTCGGCAGACAGACGTCGTACGCCGACTTGATGTCGGAGTTGTCGCGATACATTTTCACGAACGCATCATAGGCCTCGCCGTGCTTAGGATCCGGTCCGTTCGCGCCATGGATGTGGATGCTCCAGAACTGCTTGTCCAAGTATCCGCGTTCGTGCGTTTTCACGTCGCGGACAATCACCGGCACCGTGATGGGACTGCGGACGCAGTTTCACTTGTGACAGATCAAGATCTTGGACCGTCCGCCGGGGACCGCTACTTTCTGCACAGTCCCGAAATGTCCCTCCAAAACCTCTCGCTCGCGGCGAAGGAATGCGACGGCCCGACCGGTTCCGGCGATCGTGAGGCGTAAGTAAAAGAGGGCTCGCAGAAGAAGATTGGACGGCACGTCATGTTCCATCATGAGGAAGGCCCCCTTGGGCCTTAGAACTCGACGGATCTCCTCGATCGTCCAACTCTGGGCGTCGCCCTTGATCTCATAGAAGGCGTGCGAACAGGCGACCGCGTCAAAACAGGCGTCGGCGAAGGGAAGCCGGCCAGCGTCCCCTTCCACAAGGTAGACATTCGGGAAACTCCTGGTCTTACGCTGCGCCACTCCCAGCATGCCGTGGGAAAAATCCATACCGACGACCCGTCCCTTGGCGCCGACTTTCGCCTGTAAGTGCGGCAGCAGAGTGGCCGTACCGGTGCAGACGTCGAGTACCGAACGGCCGTTCTGAACGGGCACTTGATCGGCGAGAAACTTCCTCGCCAGTCCCTCTGAGTCGCGCGAATGGAGTGCGACAAAACGATCGTAAAATGTCGACAACCTGTCGTAATACGCCCTTCGCAAGCTCCTCATAGGCATGGCATCGCCGGCCCTGAGAACTCGGCTCCGGCATTCACCTGGCGGAGCCGGGAACCGGAATCCGCAGGGACTCTACGATCTCGACCGCGTCGCAAACCAGCTTCGTGCAGCGCGACCGGTGCACTCCTTGCTGGTGAACAGCGAATCCCTCAGGGGTACTGATCTCGCAACCCAGCAGTTCGGAACACAACGTGGAACCGTTGCGCTCCGCAAATCTCCGCATGAATTGCCGGCAGACTTCGTAGGTCTTCTCTTTTTCGGAAGGGTTCGCTTCCGGGTCGATTTCATTTTGCGCAAGGCCAAGAGCCATGATTCCGCCAGTCACGCAACCACAGGTCCCTGCCGACCGCGCGATTCCACCGCCGAACCCGGCAGAGATTTCAGTGACACATAAGGACCGATATTCCACCGCTCCGCCAGTGCCGAAAACACCGATTGGGAACAGGAATATCCGTTTCGGAAACGCGCTTCTGCAATTCCCATCGAGTTCATATTCAGCCTCTTACTCGCATCCACTGGTGCCGGTTCATTGATCCAAACCCATCCCGGCTCGTTCCCAACCCACAAGGCCGTCCCGGTAGACCTTGATCTGGGAGAACGGGAGCCCATGTTCCAGAAGTGTCCGCCCCGCCGAGCGGCTGGCGGCACAAACGTCCCCGGAAGACCGGCCACTTTCATAGAGAATGATGGTGCGGTCTTTCGGCAGCGTGTTCCACTGGCGTCCGATGTCGTCCGCCGGAAGGTTGATCGCTCCCGAGATGTGCCCTGCGGCATAATCGCCGGCCGGCCGCACGTCCACGAAGAGCGGCTTGGCATTCCCGGTCAGAAGATGACGCAAGGCCGGGGTGTCGATGAGCGCAGGCTGCGGCTTGGCGGCGTCCGCTTCACTGCAAGCTGCCCCACCGGGGGCCGACCCGAAGAGTCCGGTGGGCGCCGTACCTTGCCAGCCGCCTGCTAATCCGCCCGGCGCTGCAGTCGGAAAGCCAATCAGAGGACGTCCGGGGTCTGCGCCTGATGTGTTGGGAGCGCGAGGAGCCAGAGCATTGGGTGCCGGGACCTTCGGCAGATTCCGCGGAACAGGCGTGTTCGTGGCAACCTTCCTGGCAGCTACGGCGGCCGGAGGCACGCCGGGCTCGATATCCGAGGCCGCCAGCCCAAGGCCGGCTAGGCGCCCGTCGACTAACTGCGAGAACTGCGCCGCCGTCAAGACGCCCTCCACCCTCTGCTGTCCGATGAAGAAGGTAGGGGTCGCGCGCACGCCCAAAGCCCGACCGTCTTCCACATCCCGCCGGACACGTCCGGCCATAGCGCCGCCTGCGAGGCACTGGTCGAAGCGCGGCTGGTCCAGACTCAGTTCGGCTGCATCCCGTTCCAGGCCCTGGAGGCTCAGATCGTCTTGCCGCGAGTAGATCTTCTCGACCATTTCCCAAAACTCGCCCTGCTCTCCGGCGCACTCGGAAGCCTCGGCCGCTTTCTGAGCGAGTGGATGAATCCGCTCCAGTGGAAACTGGCGGAACACGAAGCGGATCTGGCGCGCATACCGGGCCCGAATTTCCCGCGCAGCGGCCTCGCCCCTGCCGCAGACCGGGCACTCGAAATCCCCAAATTCAACCACTGTCAGAGGGGCCTGGCGATTGCCGGTTTCTTGAATGCCGGGGCGGACCAGTTGCGATGCCAAAGCCGACGGCATGACCTGGGAAGCCTCCGGGGCGACTTCGCCGTGACGGGCGAGCAGGTAGAAAGCCGGAGCACCCACCACCGCGCCGGCAACGCATATTGCGAAGAGACTCCGAACCTGAGCGAGTTGCGTTGAAGGCTCCGGCTCCGGTCCGCTGCGGACCAAGTTCACGATGGCGAGCGCGAAAAGCGCGGTCATCACCACGCCCGAGGTCATGCACCACGCACAGTAGGCGCGGATGACGAAAGCCTGCAAGTACTCCAGATAAAGCGAGAAGAGGAAGCCGAATCCGGTCATGCCGAGGAATGCGCGGCGCGCCAGCCTTGCAGCACGCGCAGGGAATAGGGATTCCGCGATCACAACGAGCGACAGCAGTATGTAGCCGAGCACGCCGAAGACCGGCATGGATACGCCCCCGAGGGTCGAGTAGGCGCTGGCGCGCACCGCGTCGCAACCCGTTCCGATGCAAACCATGGGACGGGAAGGGGACGTGTAGGTATAAAGGAGATACAGCGAAACGTAGAGTCCGAGCAGGCTCAAGGCCAGCGTCATTGGTCTGCGCATAAGCATCCTAATTGTACTATGTGTAACATACACCCATGGTGCGCCGCGATGAAATTCCAGCCGTAATCGTCGGGGCGCACAGCGCGCTATCGCGCCTCAGCGGGACCGGCTTTCAAGCGGCCATAGTAGGAATGGCTGGTATAGAGAGCCGCCACCGGGTTGTGTCCCAAAACGCGGTCCTTGGCGACCAGCACGGTAACCGGCGCACGCGAGTGCATGAAGAACAGGCTGTCGTGGCCGACGCACAGGCCCACGACCACGTTCAACTGAGTGCCGGCTTCGGCCAGCAGCGCAGCCTGGGCAACCGGGTTGCAAAGGGCCTCGAACTGACCTGGATGCACCTTCTCTTCGTCTTTGAGTCCGATATTCTCCTTGTCGATCGAGCCCACCTTGCAGCAGATCGCGGCCACCTCGAATCCGTTGGCGAGGAAGATCTCCGAAGCGATTCTGGCCTCTTCCACGAGGCCCACGCAATGCGCGATCCCCAGTTTCGTCACTCCCATGCGCCGGGCAAAATCCATGATTTCCTGAATGCGCATAGCTCGGCAATATCCGGCGGATTCGGTGCGCGCGGACTCGCAAGCCATCTTGCGGAGATCCGCGTCCTCCATATACCTCCGCTCCACAGCCGCCAGTTGCTCCGGTTCGGCCGGCATGGGGCAGAAGGAGGGATATTTCTTCGTGTCGCGTTCATGGGTGCAGGCTCTGACAGCGCAAAGCGTGCAGCGAAGTTCGGCATCGTCTTCCATTGGGATTTCCGCGTTTGGTTCTTGGCCGCCTTCATTGTAGCGGCTTCAACAGGCGCAGCCGTGTTCTCCTAGCTACTGCCGGCGCAAAATTCGTTTTTGGCAAGAACTCGTTTCTCGACGAGTAACGTCACAGACGACGAAAAAGGCCGGCGGGGCGACCGCCGGGCATGGAAGTGGTTGATTATTGGAGACTTGAAAATTTCGCTTCTTGCAATTTGCGAGAGCCGCACCAATAGGGTGCAAATTGTCGGCGATCACGCCCAAGCCGACCCTCGCTTCATTCCGGTATCGCCCCGGTAGATGCAACGGCGAAGACCATCCCGGCGCTTGAGGACGCTGATCCGGCCCTCGCAACCGGTCCGCCACTCCTGTCCTACTTTGAACCAGCGCTTCTTTCGTTCGCGCTTCCGCTCGGCGCTCTTTGTGGAGCGATTCGGAATGCACACGTGCTTGACACCTCCCTCGTGTCCGGTCCCTTCATTGTTGGCCGAGTAGAATGCCGCGTCGCCCGCCACCAGGCGGGGAGTACAGCCCAGCGTTTTTTCTAGGGCGCCAGGCGGGTGCGAGTATGCCGGCAACCGCTCCCTTACGGTCGCGGCTTGTGCGTCATGCTCCTGGGCCGAGCCGCGAAGGTCATGGACCCACTGGTTGCGACCCGTGCCGTCTTCCGCCTGTTACAATCTTGCTCGATGTTCCGCAAGGTGTTGATTGCCAATCGAGGCGAGATCGCGGTGCGCGTGATTCGCACCCTGCGCGAGATGAACATTGGGAGCGTGGCGGTTTATTCCGACGTGGACCGCACCGCCATGCACGTGCGGATGGCCGACGAAGCCGAACGGATCGGGCCGGCGGCATCGAGCGAAAGCTACCTGCGCATGGACCACATCCTCGATGCGGCGCGCAAGCACGGCGCCGAGGCCATTCATCCGGGCTATGGGTTTCTGAGCGAGAACGCCGAGTTCGCGGCGGCGTGCGAGGATGCGGGTATCGTTTTCATCGGCCCTTCGGCGGCGTCCATCCGGGCCATGGGCTCGAAAACCGCGGCGCGGCGTTCCGCCATTAAAGCCGGCGCGCCGGTGGCGCCGGGGACGGATGGCGCGGTTACGTTCGGCCAGGCGCGCGCTTTCGCCGCCGAGCACGGCTATCCCATCCTGCTGAAAGCCGTGGCCGGGGGCGGCGGCAAGGGCATGCGCCGGGTGGACCGGGAAGCCGGCCTGGAAGCGGCGCTGCGCGATGCGTCGAGCGAGGCCGAGCGGGCTTTTCACGACAAAGAGGTCTACGTGGAAAAGCTGGTGGAGAGCCCCCGGCACATTGAAATCCAGGTACTGGGCGATCGCTACGGCAACATGGTTCACCTGGGCGAGCGCGAGTGCTCGCTGCAGCGGCGGCACCAGAAGGTGCTGGAAGAATGCCCGTCGCCGCTGGTGGCATTGCATCCGGAAATGCGCCAGGCGATGGGCGAAGCGGCCGTGCGCGCCGCGCGTTTTGCCAATTACTACAACGCCGGGACGGTGGAATTCCTGGTGGACGTGGAGCGCCGGTTCTATTTTCTGGAAATGAACACGCGCCTGCAGGTGGAGCATCCGGTTACGGAACTGGCGACGGGGCTCGACCTGGTGCGGCTGCAGATCGAAATTGCCGCTGGAGGTCGCCTGCCCTTCACGCAGGAACAAGTGAGCTGGCGCGGCGCGGCCATCGAATGCCGGATTTACGCCGAAGACCCGTACAACAACTTTCTGCCCTATCCGGGCAAAGTAGCCCGGCTGGGGCGGCCGCTCGGTCCGGGCATCCGGCTGGATGCGTGCGTCTACGAGGGCTGGACGGTCCCCATGGAATACGATCCGCTGCTGGCCAAGCTGGCGGTGTGGGCGGAGACGCGGGACGCCGCCATCGCCCGCATGCTTCGGGCGCTGGGAGAATACGACGTAAGCGGGATCCGCACCAATGTCGGTTTCTTCCGCCAGATTCTGGAAGATCCCGAATTTGCCGCCGGCCACTTGCACACCGGGTTCATCGAGGAATTCTTCGCGCGCCAAGCCAAGCCCCAACCGGCGGCGGACCTGGAAGCGGTAGCCGCCCTCGCGGCCGCGATCCATACGGCCGCGCGAGCCAAGACGAACGGCCCGGCGGGGAACGGCGGGCAGGCGGGCGGCTGGCTGCGGGCGGGAAGGGACGCGCTGCTGCGATGAAGCTGGAGCTGGTAATCGACGGCGTCGCGGCGGCCTTCGAACTGGTGGCGTCCGCGCCCGAGTGCCGCTTTCGCGTGAATGAGGGCGAGGAGCGGCAGGCCGACGTGGCCGAGGTTACGCCCGGCGTGTACTCGGTGCTCCTCGATGGCAGGAGCTACGAAGCCCGCGTGGAGCACACGCCGGACGGGCTGGTGGTAGCGGTGAACGGGACGCGCTTCCCGATCGAAGTGCGCGATCCGCGGCGCTGGTCGGCGCGCTCGGGCGGGCGGGCCGGAGACGGCATTCAGAATCTGCTGGCGCCGATGCCCGGCAAAGTGGTGCGTGTGCTGGCCAGGCCCGGCGACACGGTGGAAGCCGGCCAGGGAATCCTGGTGGTGGAAGCCATGAAGATGCAGAACGAAATGAAAGCCGGGCGCGCCGGCCGGGTGCTTTCCATCGCGGTGCAGGCAGGCGCGACGGTCAAGGCCGACGAAGTACTGGCGCGGATCGGGTAGGCGCCGGGTTTTGTTTTGCGGCCCTGTAGTGGAAGACGGCGCCACATGGTCTTTGAAGCGGGGCGATGTTAGGATTTTGACGATGAATCGAGGTCAGCCAGCGAACCCGCTTGAGAGTGCATGGCGCGCGCGCGCACGCCGGCTGGGGCCGCCGCTATTGGTGGTGCTCGGAATCGTCACCGTCTTCTGGAAGCTGGTGCTGACGGACCAGTACACGTTCCTCGAAAGCCCGGACCTGGCCAACCAAGTCATGCCGTGGCTGCAGGCGCAGGTGTACGCGATACGCCACTGGTCGGTGCTGCTTTGGGACCCTTATGAATGGAACGGGCAATCGCTGATCGGGCAAGTCCAGCCGGGGACGGCCAGCCCGTTCACCTTTCTGCTGGCGCTGGCGCCGGTGAATCATGCGCATATCCAGGTTTATTGGGTACACGTGTGGTTCGTGCTGATCCATTGCTGCGCGGGGATGTTTGCCTATTGGCTGCTGGTGGACCTGGGATGCGCGGCGGGCGCGGCGGTATTGGGCGGCATCTTCTATGCGACGGCGGGTTTCGTGGGAAACACCGATTGGCCGCAACACCTGGCGGCGGGCATCTGGGCGCCGCTGGTCTTTCTGTTTCTGTTCCGCCTGCTGCGGGGGCGCAGTCCGCGAAAGAGCGCGGCCTGGTGCGGCGTGTCGCTGGGCGCGGCCTGGCTGTGCGGGCACCACGCTCCGGCGCTGGCGCTGAGCCTGGCGGCGGCGGGCGTGGCGCTATGGGTGGAAATCACCGCCTGGAAGAGCGAGGGCCGGCGCGCGGCTTTGGCCCTGGCGCGGAACCTGGCGCTGGTATTTGTGGTGGCCGGCCTGGTTTCGGCGGTGCAGACCATCCCCGCGTACGAATATGGCAAGCTGGCCAAGCGCTGGACAACCACCGGCGCGCTCACCTGGAAAGACAAGGTGGAGATTCCCGAGCACATGGATAGCGGGTTGAGCCCCACCGACTTGCTGCACGTGATAATGCCCGGCGGGGAGGGACTGCGCAGCGACCCGTTTGTGGGGGTGATCGGCCTCAGCCTCGCGGCGCTCGCCCTGTGGGGCGGGTTCAAGCAGCGCGAGGTTCGCCTCCTGGCGGCGGTGGGGATTGGTGCGCTGCTATACGCCATGGCGCGGTACGACGTGTTGTACGGCTTGTTCTATGCGCTGGTTCCGGGGGTGGAAAAGTCGCGCGCGCCGATCGTGGCGCTTTCGGTCTTCCATTTCGCCGTGGCGGCGCTGGTGGGAATCGGCGCGGACCTGCTGCTGCGGGCGCCGCGGATCGCTCGCGAAAGCAAGCTGCTGCGGGTGCTGGTGTGGGCCGGCGCGGTGACGTTCGGCATGTTTCTGCTGATGGTCTATCTGAAGCCGGGAATTACCAGCATGGTGCTCGATAGCGACCCGCGGCTGGGCATGATCGGCCTGATCGCACTTTTCGCCGCCGGCCTGTTTCATATCTGGCACCGGGGATACGTGCGCGGGCCGCTGGCGCTGAGCCTGCTGGGCCTGCTGCTCATCGTGGAGCAGGGCAACGAAGTGGGAAACGCCTGGGTGCAGAAGCACGACGAGAAGCGCGCCGTGCTGCTCCAGGCGCTCTACGACACGGCGGACCTGGCCGAGTGGCTGCACTGGCAGCCGGAGCCGAAACGGATCGACATCAACGACGACGACCCGCTGCTGAAGTTCAGCTTCGGCGATTGGCACCGGCTGGAGACGGTCCACGCGTTCACCGCCAGCATGCTGACGGCGACGTCCGAGCTGGGGTGGTGGCAAGACCGCATGGTGCGCTTCTACGGCATCAATTACGTGGTGGGGCGCAAGCCCACGCGAGACGGGCAGCGCGAGGTTTTCACCGGTTCGAGCGGCATCAAAATATTCGCCAACCCGGACGTGTATCCGCGCGCCTGGACGGTGCACCAAATCGTAACCGCGCCGGATGAGCAAAAGACATGGGAAATGGTGCGCGACGGGCCGACCGATCTGCGCACGGCGGCGATCATACCGGGCGCGGCGCCCCAGGGGCTCGATGCCTGTACTGCCGCCGACCGGGTTGGCCTGGCCGGCGAGCGCCCGTCGAGCGTAGCGGTGGAGGTCGATATGGCCTGCAAGGGGTTGCTGGTGGTAAGCGACAACTGGTACCCGGGCTGGCACGCGTACGTGGATGGAAAATCGGCCGGCCTCTGGAAGGTGGATGGCGCCGTCCGCGGCGTGGTGGTCCCCCGCGGGTGGCACCGGGTGACGATGACGTATCGGCCGTTTTCGGTGTACTTCGGGCTGTTGTTGAGCGTGCTGGGATTGGCGATTGCGGTGGTGTTGGAGGGAAGGAAAGAAAGCGCCGCGAGCTGATGCTACGCGGATTTCCGGCTTGGTTTCTTCTTGCGCGGCGGCATCACGATCTCGCGCATGCCGCGCGGCAAAGGTTGCGAGTTCAAATAATCGATGATGCGGGCATCGTCGTAATTGAAGCGCGCAGCGAGTTGCCTGCGATAGGCGTGGAGTTCCGCCAGGGGGTCCTTGTAACGGCCGGGCCGGTTACTTGAGGACGGCTTCGAGGAATTGGTCGGGTGTGACGACGATTGCCGGGGTGTAGCCATGGCGCCTCACTATATTATCGACGATCTCTCGACTAAACGGGTTCGAAATGTGCTTCAGGTTCCACGTGAGAAGAAACCGGCAGTCGGCGATGGCCGCGGTTGCAATATGTTGTGAATCGGCTACCGCGTCGTTGGGCAGGGGGCCATTTGGGCGGCGGAGATCCGATTCATCTCGGGCTTTTCCGTCGGGCCGGCCTGCCAGGATTTAGAATAAACGCCATGCCCCTTTCCACCGCGGAATTGAAACTGTTGGCGCAGTACGACACGCCGACCATCGCCAACGTGATCGAGTTATTCGAAGTTCGCCCACGCTCGGCGGGCTTCATGGACAAGCGCATTCGCGCCTGCTTTCCGGAGATGCCGCCCATCGTGGGCTACGCCGCCACGGCCACCATGCGCACGGCTTACGCGCGCGCCGAAGGGGCCGCCTATGCCTCCCTCGATGAGCAGGTGGCGCGCTTCGCCGAGTTGCCAGGACCGGCGATCGTGGTGTTTCAGGATATAGACGATCCGCCGGTGGGCGCCACCTTCGGCGAAATCATGTGCTCCACCTACCAGTGTTTCGGCGCGCTGGGGATCATCACCAGCGGTCCGGCGCGCGACCTCGACCAGGTGCGGGGGCTGGGCTTTGCCGCCTTCAGCGACGGCGTGGTATCGTCTCACAGCTACAGCCACATCACCTCGATCCACCAGACCGTGCGCGTGGGCGGCATGGAAGTGCGCGCCGGCGACCTGCTGCACGCCGACGCCAATGGCGTCTGCGGCGTCCCCGACGCCATCGCACGCGAAGTAGCCCAGGCTGCCGCGGAATTTGTGGCCGCCGAAGCGGTGGTGATCGATTTCGCCAAGTCCGGCCGCCGCGACGTAAAGGCCTACGCGGAAGCGAGGAGCGAGACTTTCCGCCGGATCGGCGAGTTGGGCAAGCGCCTGAAGCGAACCGAGTGACGTTCTACGCCCCTAACTTGGATGTACAATCAGGGCGAATCGGGATATAAAGATACGAAATTCCCGATTCGATGCTCCTACCCGCAGCGGAGCCTTGTTCCCGCTCCGTTACCATCGGAACCCTATTACCAAAGGAGAGTGCGCCGTGGACGTAGAAAAGCTGGAGAAATACGAGGTGTTCGGGCTGCTAAACCCGAAAGAGATGGAAAGGCTCAGCAACGTCTCAGGGGTCGCGAAACTCAAGAAAGGCGACAAGGTCTACTCGGAGGGAGTTCCAGCGAGTCACCTGTTTGTGCTCCTCAAGGGCAGGGTGGAACTGAAGAGACCCATGAGGAATGGACCAGGCTTCCATGTGGAGGACCTCGTCGAAGGGGGCCTCTTCGGTGTCTCAGCCCTGATGGGGTCGGATCGGTTCCTCCTGAACGCCGAGTGCGTGGAGGACTCCGAGGTGCTCAAGATCGAGGGCAAGGTACTGCGCCAGATCCTCGACGAGAATTCCGTGGTGGGCTACGCCGTTCAAAGGAGGGTTTCCGAGATCTTCTTTAAACGGTACCTCGGCGCCATGGAGAGGCTCCAGGCCGTCGCGCAAGCGATCCCCTTCGGGCGCGAATAGCGGCCCACTCGCAGGCAGCGAAGCCGGGCGGAGTCGAGCCCCGGCGCTGCCCTTCCCATGCCCCCTTCATTCTTGAAAAAGGCGGCGGACCATGGCCTCGCGCTCCCTTAGTCCCTCCCCCTCGAACTGTCCGGCAACCTGCTCCAACAGGTCGGGAATTTCAAGACCCTGGGGACATTTCGGGAGGCAATCGAGGCAGCGCGAGCATAGCGAGGCATAAGCGGGCCGGCCGGACAGTATACCGCCCGCCCGCAACACGTAGAGGAACCCGGCCTCCTGCGTCTTTGCGAAGGTGTGAAAAGCGTTGAAAACATCGAAGCTGGCGGGGATATCCACGCCCTCCGGGCACGGCTGGCAGTACCCGCAGCCGGTGCAGCCGACTTTCATGATTTCGCGGTATTTCCGGCCCACTCTCGCGAGCAGGCCGGCTTCCGCATCGGTGAGCGAACCTGGACCGGCGCCGGCGGCGATCCTCAGGTTCTCCTCCACCTGCGCCTCATCGTTCATCCCCGACAAGGCCACGGTCACCTCCGGGTGGTTCCACACCCACCGCAGAGCCCACTCGGCGGGGGAACGGCGCGGTTCGGCTTCCCGCCAAAGAGCGTCGATGGCCGGCGGCTGCGGGGAGACGGCCAGGGCCCCGCCACGAAGCGGCTCCATCGCGATCACGGCGAGGCCCTTCGAGGCGGCATACTTCAGGCCTTCGGCGCCGGCCTGATGTTCCTCGTCGAGGTAGTTGTATTGAATCTGGCAGAAGATCCAGGGATAGGCGTCGACAATGCGTTTGAAATCCTCCCGCGTCCCGTGAAAGGAGAATCCGGCATTTGCGATCCGTCCGTCGGACCGGGCCCGGTCGAGAAACTCCGCCACGCCGAGCGCCGCGACCCGGTCCCAGGTGTCTCCATTGAGCGAGTGGACCAGGTAGTAATCGATCCGGGAAGTGGCAAGTTTCCGCAATTGCGCGTCGAGAAAGCGATCCATGTCCGCGCGGTCCCGGACGAGCCACGCCGGCAACTTGGTAGCGAGTTTCACCCGCTCGCGGTATCCGCCGCCGAGGACGCGGCCGACAAAGGGCTCGCTTTCACCCCCATGATAGGGCCAGGCCGTGTCGATATAATTCACGCCGCGGTCGATGGCGTGGCGGATCTGGCGCGCCGCTCTTTCTTCGTCGATCCGTCCGTCCTTCTGCGCCAGGCGCATGCAACCGAATCCCAGGATCGACAACTGGTCTCCGGTCTTGGGCGCTTTCCTGTAGAGCATGGGTTCTTCCCGGTGGAAGCGACATTGTAGCTCTCTCCAGTTTCCGGTCGCGCCCAGGCGGGCAAATGTGGCAGCCAAGGCGGCGTTTTTGGGGAGTCTAGGCGCCAACCCGCCGTTGGGCGCGCGACATAAGAGTGGAGTAGCTGCCCCACAGAGCAGCAGAGCCGCTTCGCGGGGAAGCATCGTGTGTTGAGCGAGACAAGCGCCGGGAGGAGTCCCGGCGTGGCAGACTGAGAGTCCGCTC
>JBKQVG010000213.1:0-5296 GCA_052325345.1 Bryobacteraceae bacterium | reverse complement strand
AACACTGCGCCCTTGCCCCGATGAACGCGAGCACGGCGACGCGAAAATCTCAAAAGCAGCAGAGGGCTCCGTCCACTTTGCGAAAAACGCGAGCCGCTCGCTTCAGGCTGTCCACTCCGGCCTTAGTGATTCGCTGCTTTGCGCCCAAGATGTTGCGCCTCAACCATTCAAGCGCCTAAGCGAGTATGAGCATTGGTCGCTCGTTTGGTACGCCATCTCGGCGCTGTCGGCTGTCGCGACTCTTGTAGTCGTATTCTGTGCGGCCGTCATTGGTTTTCGCCAGATACGCAAGGCGGTACGTGCCAGGCAGCTGGGGTCCGCTCTCGCGATCCTGAAAAAGGTCGAATCCTCCAAGCTGCGCCGCGCTCGGAAACTCCTGAACAACCAACAATTTTTTGCAAATCTGGCTGATCGCGTTTCTGGCACTTGGTCTGAAGCTGACACGGATAAGTTCATCAAAGAGGTCTCATCCGGGGAGCTGGATTGGGCTCAGTTTCGTACATGGTTGGCAGCTCTCGAGACTACGGCAATCCTTGTTATGCACGACTTGGCACTGGATGAGATATTATAAGATATTATAGTTGATCGCTATTTCCGAAAGGCGATTCGTCACCATTGGAAGACACTTCAGCCCCTCATAGCGTCGCTGCACGCGTATTACGGAGGGAGGAGTTTCCTTCAACACGTCGAGATGTTGGACGAGTTCATAAAGGGCGGTGGGTTTGAGCTCTCCGCCCGGCGGCGTTCGCGGCTGAAGAAGAAGATCTTGAAGGCATACAAGAAAAAGAATGCGACACAATCGGGCGCGGGCCCGGAAGGATCTGCGGCAAAAAAGGATACCAAGAATCGCTCGCCGCGAATTTGACAATCATGAC
This sequence comes from Bryobacteraceae bacterium, assembly GCA_052325345.1. Lineage (GTDB taxonomy): Bacteria > Acidobacteriota > Terriglobia > Bryobacterales > Bryobacteraceae > JBEKYD01. The sequence continues at coordinate 4,421 of JBKQVG010000213.1, read as the reverse complement.
GATACTAATTGAGACGTAGTCTGGAGTCTCGCTGCGTTCTTAGCAGCGCAACAGAATCAGATTGCTGCGGTTGGGTCCACGAAGCCTGTTCTTAAGCAGGGTCTCGTCCGTGTTTCTGCGGGTCAGCGGTCTTGGCTTTTTGTCTGCGGAAGATCAAGCTACCAATCCACCAACCGATCTTCTCAGACCTTGTCTGTGGTATTCGAAATGACTTGACCTCCTCCATCTCAGCGATGTATATCGGCCTGCAGGTCTTTCGAAAGCTCAAGATATAACTCACTAGGAGCGAAAGAGCCGACAGGAGTGATAGCAAAACGAGCGTGGATACATTCGAAGCCGCCAGAGACGTCCACGCGATATCGGGAATCCCCGCAATCATCGATGTACCGAGAATAAGAAGAATCGTTCCCGCAAACCGACGCCAGGGGCCGGTTCCTTCTCGTCGCTTTTCTAGGTCAAACCATCCGTAAGAGATGATCCCGGCTAGCGCTAGTGTCATGTATTCCAACCAATGGATCTTCGTTTGGAAGATTTCCGCAACCATGGCGAGCATGATCAACCAGGACCAAGCCCAGAGCACCGTTCCCATTACGGTGAAGCCCTTTACCTTACGTATCCAGACAAAGACCAAGCCCACGACGGCAAGAGAGATGAGCAGCACGAGAGCTTCAGTCAGGCCGATCGCTCTCAGCATTGATGGCCTACTTCGGAGCGCGCTTTGGATTTCTCCATTATCGAATATGATAATAAAAAATACGGCGTCGCGTAGCTTTTGAGCCGTCCGGCCCGCGCTGGTCGAGCCCTGATCGTCGCCGGACCTGTTTGCAGCCGCCGAGGACGTGATAGCGAGCTGGGAAACAAGCGATCTTGCGTGAGCCGTGCGCGGGCTGGCCGAGGCCGTAGCCAGAGCGAAGGGCAGCGCATGACCGCGCTTCGCTTCATCGAAATCGACGGCAACCCGCAGGCCTTGCCAGCCAACACCGGAGCGGCCTTGAGATCGACGGCGCTTGTCGGAGTGGCGGTGACTACCGATGGCGCTATGTCCACTCGGGCATGTCCAGCTCACGCTGTCACGGAGAGGTAACGCTCAACTGCATCTATTCAACCTGCTGATTCACCGAACTTTACGCCTCACCTTCCGGATACGTCCCGATGCGCCCCGACACATCAACCGCCCAGCTGTGGGCGTGCGGAGGATGCCTCGTGGGGGCGCCGGGCGACACCCACGCACCCGGACGCGTGCACCGATCATCGACCTGCCGCCCAGGGTGGCGCGTCAGGTTCGTGTGGCGCACGCTCGCCAGACGCCGGGGTGAGGTCGCCCCAAAAAGGCGCCACACGGAGGAACCATCTATGACCGCACCCCACATCCAGAAGTGGCTAGCCGACGGGGAGTTCAGCGAGGGGGTCCGAGTGGACAGCCTGAAGCGAGCAACTCGTAATTTGCCAAAAGTGGACGGAGCGCTCCGTCCACTTTTGGAATTCTCCGCTTTGTCTTAATACTTGTGCCGTTTGCCGGCATACCGAGGCGTTATCCGGCCCGAAAATCCTCGTCCGAATCGACCGCCCAGACCGGCACTCGCACCGCTACCGCTTATCGAGCCCGCGAATCTCGCCTCATGGAAGGGACAGCCCACCTATGGAAGTTAGTAATCGCCTCGGAAGTAGGGAGAAAACCGGAGCGAAACCGGTGAACACTGCGCCCTTGCCCCGATGAACGCGAGCACGGCGACGCGAAAATCTCAAAAGCAGCAGAGGGCTCCGTCCACTTTGCGAAAAACGCGAGCCGCTCGCTTCAGGCTGTCCACTCCGGCAACTACTCCGGCAACTGTCCACTCCGGCAACTCCGGCACGGCGACTCCGGCACGATCGACGGCCAGACACTGTTCGCCGATCTCCTCCAGGTTCTGGGTCTTTCGGAACGTACAACCGTTCCAAGTAAGAAATCCCTTGAGCGCCTTTTCCGCAGCCTGTTGGCAGTGAAACGCCCATGCCCGCGTTTCGGCGACCAGCTCGGGATCAAACGCCATAGAGCAGCATCCCCTCGCGCGATACGGTGGCCGGCAGCGATGCAACAACTCGGGCGCGGCGCTCGAAGCTCGACCGGGGCCACACCACGATCTCGGCTGCTGTCCCGGTCCCCCGCAAAGCCCGATACGCCAAGCGGCTTCGCCGCCGTTCCGGCGCTGCGTCTTCGAGTACGATCACCATGATGTCGTAGTCGCTGTCCGGGCCGGCTTCTCCCCTGGCGACGGAGCCGAACAGGTAAATGCGCTCGGGTTGTACGCCTCAACCAGACGGCGGACTACTTCCCTTAAGGCCGGATCGTTAGCGGCTGGCATGGCTCGTCCCCATTCAGTTTGCCACAACTGCCGGCGTGGCTCTCCCTTTCTGCTGGCGGATGGAAACTGCCGGATTCGTGGCTCTATCGCAGCAGTGCCGACGCGGTCCACAGCACTGGCGCCTGGCCGTGGAAATCGCCGGTCCGGCGCTTGCGATTCAGGTAGTAATCCAGATCGTCGAGCTTGTTGGTGCCTTCACAAACCGACGTCACGTCGGCGTTCTGGTCGATGTAGCCCACCAGCGCCAGCCACGCCCTACGCGCCGCCGGGCCGTAGGTAGCCGTGTCGAGCCAGCCATTTTTGACGCCGGTCACCATGGCGAAGGTGAACATCCCGGTGCTGGAAGTTTCCGGCCAGGAATCGGGACGGTCAATCAACTCGCGCCACATGCCATCGGGACCCTGGAATTCGAGCAGAGACTTCATCATCTTCCGGTAGCCTTCGAGAATGCGCGCCCGGCGGGGATGGTCCTTGGGCAGGGAGCGCAGCAGTTCCGCCATTCCGGCGGCCACCCAGCCGTCGCCGCGGCCCCAGTAAAACTGAACCTCGGGCTCGTGATAGAACAGGCCGCCAGGCTGCTGCAGCTTATCCAGGTACGCCACCATTTCGAGCGACGAACGGTCCAGGTACTTGGCGTCGCCGGTGGCGCGGAAGGCTTGCACCTGAACGATGGTCTCCATGTACATATCGTCGATCCAGAAGCGCGTTTCCTGGGTCAATCCGTCGGGCCGCGGGTTTTCCCACTGCCGGTCGGCGAACCCCTTGCCCAGGTCCAGGTACTTGGGGTCCTTGTTCAAGATGTAGATCTCAAGCGGGACGGCGCCGAAGACCGAGAAGTCTACGTGCGGCGTCCGCTGGATCAAACCGGCGTTTTCGGGCAGCAGCAGGAGGTCGAAGCGATGGATCGCGGACGCCAGCAGGTCTTTGTCGCCGGCCAGGTGGGCGAAGGTCAGGGCGCCATACCAGGCGCACACTTCCGGGTAAATGATGCGCCGCGGATCCTGGTGCGGGCTGGCGACGAAATGCGCCGCCACGCGCTTGCCGATTTCGGTGGGCGACATGCCGGCCGGCCAGTTGATGAAGTACTCCCCATCGGCGGCATCGGGCAGAATGGCTTTGACGAACGAAATCGCCGCGCCGTCGGGATCGTCCACGGTCAGCAGGGCCGGGTTATTGGCGGGGGTGGCCTTGACGGCCAAGCCGAGGCCGGCCAGGATCTCGGCAGTTTGTTTGAGGTCGTCCACGCCGAACTGGATGCCCGATTTCGCCTCCGTGGCGGCGATGTCCACTTCCTGCCCGGAATCGCCGGGCATGCGCAGGCGCGCGGGTATGCCGTGGTTGATTGCGGTGAAGCCCAGCTTGTCCAGGTAGAAGGCCCGCGCGGCCGCGGCGTCGCGCGCCGGCGAGGTGGCGCCCACCATCAGTTGCGCCACCCGTTTGGCGCCCAAGTGCTTGCCGCGGTCCTCGAAGTGTCGCGAGCCGGGCAGGTACTCGGTGTACTCGATGGTCTGGCCCTCGGGATCTTTCATGGTCATCAGCATGTTGCCGGCTCCGGCCTTGCGGACCTCGGAAACCGTGAGCCCGCGCTTGACGTACTCCGCGTGCAGCGCCTCCAGGTTGCGCGATTCATAGCAGACGTGCATCAGCCCGATAGGCTGCGACGGGCCGGTTCGGGGGTACAGTTCAATGAACTGATGGTCGTTGACCTTGAGGAAGGCTTCGGTGGTCCGGTCCCCCTGCTTCATCTCAAAGAACTGGTCGAAACCCAGCTTGTTGTAAAAGGCGCGCGCGGCCTCGAGGTCGGCGACGCGGAAGGCGACGTGAGCGATCCCGCTCTGGTTCGCCGGCTGCGCCCAGCAAAGCGAGGCGCAGAAAAGACCAAGGAACACCGATATCGATCTCATACTCTGGATATCCAAATCGGATTCATAATAGCTCCATGCGCCATGAGACACTAGCCACGAGACGGTACCCACGATGACGAACAATCTCATTTGCCGCGCCGGAGCCGCCGTGCTGCTGGCGCTGGCGCCCGCCGTGGCCCAAACGCTGGGCCGGAGCGACCCTTCCTTTTCGCAG
>JBKQVG010000212.1:0-7822 GCA_052325345.1 Bryobacteraceae bacterium | reverse complement strand
TCAGACGTGTTCAATTCCGATCTCTCTCGAACGCCACCTCGACCGAATGGATAAATCCAAACCAACGAAAGCGACACCAACGAAAAGGAAGACAAGTGAGAAGACGACGCGGCCCAAACCGCGAACGTGACAAAGGAGAAACGAAATGAAAATCAAAGTGACCAGCGTATACGTGGACGACCAGAACATGGCCGCGGGCTGGCCCTGTTGAAAAATCGCCTGCTGATACGCTTTGGCCGCGGGGTTATCGTTCAGCGCCAGTTGCAGCTCAGTGCCGTCCGGCTCCTCGGGCGAGGCCACGGTCAGCCAGCGAAACCGGCCCTGACTGAAATCGGCCTTCTTGGCAAAGCCCAGTATCTCCGTATAGAAGCGCAGGGCCTTATCCTGGTCGTCCACGTATACGCTGGTCACTTTGATTTTCATCCCGTTTTCTCCTTTGTCACGCTCGCGGTTGGGGCCGCGTCGTCCTTCTCCTGGTCTTCCTTTTCGTTGGTGTTGACGGATCATCCACGCGGTCGAGGTGGCGTTCGAGAGCATCCACGTGAGCGGACCAGAACCGGCGAAACGGAGCCAGCCAGGCATCCACCTCCTGAAGTGGTTCAGGTTGCAGTCGGTAGAGACGGCGCTGTGCGTCCACCGTGGATTCCACGAAACCGGCCTCGCGCAGCACTCGCAGGTGCTTTGATACGGTCGGCTGCGGCATACGAAGTTGACGCTCGATCTCTCCAACAGACTGTCGTGACGAGATCAGGAGGCTCAATATCGCCCGGCGGTTCGGCTCCGCAATGATTTCTAACACAGATTCCACTCTCTTCATATACCCCAATGTGCATATACATGTCAAGGCATATAATGGCAGGCTGCGAAAGTTCGAAACGTGTCCACGACGGGGAGCCACCGTCTCGGCGCCTCCACGCTGAGAACTGGCCCCCGCATCTCCCGCTGCCGGCACGAACCCACCCCCAGTACGCCCGCGGTCGAAGCCATATCAACGCCTATCGGCAGGTGACTGCACAGTGTCGCTGGCCAGGCTGTCCGCGCGCAGCCGGTGATCGGTTACTGGTTTTCCTGACGACCCTCTGATTACGCCGAGCAAAGAATGATCCAAGAAGCGCTCCGCGCCGTCTGTTCAGCGACTTCAACCCGCCTCAGGCTTTGCTTCCGCCAACCAGTTCCACCAGTTGGCGTGCTGTGCGCTCCATCGCGTCGGATCGCGCATTCATCTCGCTTCCGGCCGCGGCGCTCTGCTCGGCGCTGGCAGCGGTTTCCTGAGTTACCTTCTGCATTCGCAGAATCGCCGCGGCGATCTGGCTGATGCCCGAGGCTTGCTCCTGTGCTGAGCGGTTCACGGTGTCGATCAGAGACTTCATCTGAGCTGAGTTGTCGGTGATGGAATGCACCGCGAGCGCAACGGTCCTGGCCTTTTCATTGCCATCCCCGGACTTGGCGATGGATTCTTCAATCAAAGTCGCAGTTTCCTGAGCTGCGTCGGCGCTGCGATGGGCCAGGTTGCGGACCTCGTCGGCAACCACCGCAAAGCCCATCCCGGCCTCCCCTGCTCGCGCCGCCTCCACCGCGGCGTTGAGCGCCAGAATGTTCGTTTGGAAGGCGATCTCGTCGATCACTTTGATGATGCGGGAGATTTTTCCACTGGACCGGCTGATCTCCTGCATCGACGCCATCATGTCATCGATGGCCTGTCCCACCGTAACCCCTATCTTCTCGGTTTCGCTCATCCGGTTGGCCACCTGCAGAGTGACCTCAGCGCTCCCGCGGGTGATAGCGGTGATCTCCTCGATGGATGCCGACGTCTGCTGCAGCGAGGCAGCCTGATCGGAGGCGGAATGCGCCACGGATTGCGCCCCGCTGGAAATCTGTTGTGCGGAACCGGCTACTTGCGCGGCGTGTCCGTTCACCTCGACGGCCACCCGCCGCAGAGCGATGCTGGCACTCCTCACCACCAGATGGACGGCCACGGCGCACACCAGCGCCACCAGAGCGACGATCGTGGTGATCCACAGAGATGAGCGCTCCCGGCTGCCGGCGTCGTCTCGTGCTTGTCCCAAAGCGGCCGCCACTGTCTTGGAATACTCGCCCGCTTGCGACACGAGGCGCTCGCCGGTGGGAGTGATTTCGTCCGAGAGGGTCTTTTGGGCGGCGTCATACTCCTGCTTCTCGATCGCCTGGATCAACTCCGCGTGGAAGCCGCTCCAGGCGTGCGCCGTGTTGGCCATCTCCGCCACCCTGTTGTTGCCCGAATCCCCGTCCAGAAGAGGCTTCAGTTCGTCAAAGTGCTTGCGCAACCGCTGCATCGTCTCGCTGGAGAGCCGCCGGTAATTCTCCGAACCGGCCTGATCTTGCGACATGAGCCGGAAGATGATGCCATTCTCCAGCCGCAGCAGATCGGCCGCGGAATACTGGATGCTGCCGGCCAAGGACACCATTCGGGTGTCCCGTTCGGCCACGGAGTCTAAGGTGGCCTTCAGCCCGCTGAGGGAAAGGACTGACACTCCGCCCAGAATCAAAGCGCACGCCGACAGTGCCATGAACCCGATCCTCATTCTGGAAGTCACACTAAGCTTTCGGCGCATTCTATCCTCCCTGCTTCGGTGCGCTGTCTATGTCTACCTGACCGCCAACTTCTTGACGCCCATCGGAATGGCGCTAGCGCTGACGTAAGCGATGGCGCCCTTGCTCATGGACACATAGGCGATCACTGCCGCATCCGAAGCCAGAGCCTTGGGCGCGATTGCCTTGCCGGTGAACACCAGTTCCTTGTATGCGTCCTGCAGCTCCGCGTCGCTCTTGCCAAGGCACTCCTTGAGGAATGCCTCGTGTGCGGGGCCCCCCTTTTGGAGCACGGGAGCCACGTGTCCAGTGCCAGGGAGCGAACTCTTCGATAACAGGAAGATGCGGCTTAAATCGCTGGCTGAGATTTCGTCTACCGCCACATCTTTGCTCGCGATGATTTGAAAGTCGGCGGCGAGAAGGGACGGCAAACCGGCCGTCAAGAGAGTTACCGCGCAGAGTAGGTTGAGGATTTGCTTCTTCATGATCTGATCTCCTTTACAAACGGCACATTCTGGCGCCTAAATCGCATTCCGGCACCTGCTATCGCGCCCGGAACCGCATCCGATGGAATAGTTTTGTGAAAGCTCATGACTGTCTTCTTTCCTCGTCCTTTGCCCTAGAGGTTGAACTCCAGCCGGATTGCCAGCAGTTTCGTATTCGGCTTCAGCCCTTGGGGGTTGTCCGACAGATAGAAGCCGTGGGCTGAGATCGGACTCCCCACGCCGTTCATGAAGTGTCCCTCGACCTTGAAGTCGCAGTACTTCCAGAAATCGAAGCGCGCCGTCACCACCTGGTCGTCGATGTGACTGTCGGCGCCGGCGAGGAGGCCGGGAACCGCGACGGCGTTCATTTGGAATCGCGAGTTGTAAGTGCCCAACTGGAGCCACTGATTGAAGCGATACGCCGCGGAGACGAAATACGATTTGTAGTCCGCAACGCGGATGGCCTTGATCGGGTCAAACGCCAACGGTGTAATCCGGGACTCCGGCCGGTATTCGGTTGCGAGAGTCAGCCCGCGATAGCGATAATCCCCATAGCCGGCATATTGTTTGCTGTGCATTTCGGCCGACCCCGGCAACGACGCCTTCCCGGCCGCCAAGCTGGCTCCAATCGGCATGTCGAACCACATGTAAGATGTTCCTACCCGCAACCCCTTGACCGGGGTCTTCCAGCGGATATCGTACCCGGCCTCGGTGCCGCTAAGTGTTATGTTTCTGAAGCCGGAATCCGTCAGGCCATAGACGAATCCGCTCTGCATGTCGGCCGGCTTGGTGCCGCCGTAAGCTTGGTAGCTCACCGAGCCGGCTTTGTCCAGCCCGATGGAGCCGTAGACGTCGCCGCCGGTGTGCGCGATCGTGACCGAGCGCAGATCGCTCGGGTATACCGACTGCGGCAGCAGCACCCAGGGGTAGAGGAATTCCATGTCCTGCGTGTCGTTGTACAGGCCCAAGGGAGTCTTCACCTTGCCGCCGCGAAAACCCAGCCAGTCCTTGATCTTATAGTCTGCGTAAGCCCAATCCAACTGCGGCTTACCCGCGCCCAGACGGCCGATGTCCCGGGCATAGACCTGCGCGCCGATGTGCAAGTTGTCGGTAAGGTTGGTCGCGATATTCAGCGCTCCTTCGGCATCCAGGAACGTTCCGGCGCCGGTTTGAGCAGTAATGAAGTTGTTGCCATCGGACTTCATGTAGCCCTCGGCCAGGAAGCCGTGCATCACGACATCACGCCCGCCGATATTGAAGTCGGCGACTTGCGCCTGCGCCGAGTTGAATCCAAAAACCGATGCGAGGGCCACCAGCAGCGGCACCCGAATAGAAGGTCCGTTCATCGTTCAAATCTCCCTTTTGAAGGTCGTCGGCGGGGGCCTGCCAGCCACATTCCTGTCGCTCGACTCGTAAGTCTTATCGGCAATTGGCGGGGCCAGCATTAGGAACCCCGATTGCCCGTTTGGCTCGGCGCGAGAATCTGACGAAGTGGCGGATTGACGGGGCTTCGGGAGGCGCGGATTTCGGTACACTGCGCAGTCCCCCCAAAACCACGTGGAACAGTGGGGATAGTGGGGATAATCCCGGGCGGGTGCCAGCGGCAGGCAGGTTGGCGACTGATCCGCCAGAGGCCAGGAGGTTGTGGGATCGTGGTATGGCGATGCACGGGAGGGCCTGAGATCAGGTCGCGGCTCTCGCTTCTTTCCTTAGCGTAGCGCTCGGGGAGCGCTCTCCTGGCGCAAGAAACTCGCGCACATAGAATCAATGACTTACATGCTGGAGAGGTGGCTGGAAACCATAGTTTTTGGGGAGCCACTACTTTTCTACCCCAACTCCAAGCGGCTGTTTTGTTGACGGCAGCGCCCTGCGGCTCCCTCGCCCGTATCCCCAACATTCCGCAGGTTTTTCCTCGCGGCGCGTTCTCTCCGGCTGGAAGAGAGGCATCGTGGGGGTCCGAACTCAACCCCCATGGTTGAGACCGAACCCCGCGTTTTCACTTGCGAATTCTCCTGTTTCTCCGGTGGACAGGAATGGTTTGTTGACAGCCTCGTCCATCGTGGGGTGCCATCCACTCGATTGGTGAAGGCACCCTTGGGTGTGCATTGGGCATGACCTCCCCCGCCAACGCGTCTCCGAGGTTTCACTCCCAGACAATATGGCAGCCAAGATATTCACGAAGCACAATGTTAACCGTCAGCCCGTCTTCCTGTGAAATCCGAAAGCGATAATTGCCTTCCTGGACCACCAGCCATTCTTCGCTAAACACCTGCGCGCCGACTACGAGCAAACGCTGCATGGCTCTACTGCCAACCTCAGGCCATGGGGCTACCTGGGGATGGACGGCACGGGCGTGCCGATGCGCGCAGCGGAAGTTGCCGGCCGCCCCGGCAAGCAACTGGATGGTTCCGCTAAAACCCGCGAAGCTAAGCTGGTCACTATGTGGACCGCCGAATCGCGAGATGCGGAAGACCAGCCTGTGCGGGATCCAGGATCCATCACGTATTCGGCAGCGATTGAAAGCGCCGCTACTTCCGACACCTGCCCCAACCGGTCCGACTTCGCCGAGCGCGTACTCCGTGAAGCAACGCGGCGAGGCTTCACCGAAGCTTCCCGTTGCGTGGTGCTGGGCGACGGCTCTTCCTGGATCTGGAACACCGCCCGGGAACTGTTTCCCCAAGCCACTCAGATTCTCGATCGGTTCCACGCCAAGGAAGCTTTGCACCGAGCCGGGCAATCTATCTTCGGCGCAACCAGCCAAGGCCAAGCCTGGGCAGCGGAACAATGCTCGGAACTGGATGCTGGTAGATTACACGCCGTTGTCCACGCGCTTCGCACCCAAGCCGCTTCCTCGCCCGAGGCGACCAAATGCGCGCTCTACATCTTTCGCAATCGCGCTCGCATGCGCTACCCGAGGTTTCATGCCCAGGGCTTCTGTACGTCTACCGGAGTCCTGGAGGCTGGCTGCAAAGTGGCGATCGGGACCCGGCTCAAACGAGCTGGCATGCACTGGAGCGTCAATGGCGCAAACGCCATCATCGCGCTGCGCTGCTCAAAGCTCAGCGGACGTTATGAAGACTTTTGGGAGCGTCGCCGGGACCGCGTAGCTGCCTGATCGCATCCCTCAAATCTGACGTGCACCCCCGGTAATTGACAGCGGTTTCGGAAGTTGCCTGAAACAGGCGTTGTGGAGCGGATTTGAGTTATGGGAGGGGCGACGATCCTGGGGGCCGTTGAGCGACGGCGGGCTCCGGGTGGGGAGGGCTCCACGGGGAAACGAACGAGTTTTCAAAGAGCGGCGGAGAGTTGCAGCCGTCCGCGCGGCGCCGTGCTCAACTGGTATCGGGCGGGCGTCGGGAACCGAGGCTCGACCCGAGATAGGTGAACAAGTCCATGGCAGAGCGGATGCCATGGTCGCCACGGTGCAAATAGCGCAACCGGTAGAGGCGCTCGATGACCAGGGCCAGAGCGATCAACAGCCAAACGATCAGGATGCTGTTGGGCTCGTGGTGGCAGATACCAGATCTCGGGTAGCCAACGCTAATGGGGCGGTCGTCACCGATCGGCTGGGCTCGGTGCGCTACACCATCAACGGCGCGTCGATCGCCTACTACCCCTACGGCGAAGAGCGAACCTCCACCCCGGACGGCACCGATAAATTCGCCACCAACTTCCGGGTTGGGAACCGTCCGGCATCGCGCAGAGCATCGACCGCACCGCGGATTTCGCCGGCGGTCAGGGGCGCAAATAGACTGCTCTGAGGGGAAGCCGCACGGCTACCAGCAGCAGGAACGAAAGAAGACGCATCCGCACTTTATTGTGCGCCCTCGCACCGCGCCATGCGGAAAACGGCAAGCGAGCAATCGGCAACCAGCGAAAACCTTAAGCATGCTATACTGCAAATGTAACATGTCGCTGCTGCCGCTCATGGCAGTGATGTGGCCAGCGTTATCGGGGCGTGGCTCAGCCTGGCTAGAGCGCCTGGTTCGGGACCAGGAGGTCGGTGGTTCGAATCCACTCGCCCCGACCAATCCTTTCAATAACTTACAGCCAATTCCAGCGCAAGCGATTTCCCGCTGTAGATGATTTTGTAGACGGTTGTGCTACAAAGATGATTTCGCTGCTCGGTGCCATCGTTCGAAGTGTGCCGCATCCCACGGGTTTATTCTGGCTTCCGCATAAGCGAGACTTGAAAGGTGGTTTATTGGGCACACTCCGATTCCCAGGGACTGCCGCCAGAACATCCCGAAGCGTGTTGGCAAACCCTCGCGGCACATTTGGAAAATGTGGCGCGCCTGGCGGGCAATTTTGCAGCGAGCGCGCGGCCCGGAGACCATGCGTTCGAGCGCACGGCGGAGTTGTGCGGCTACCTGCATGACTATGGCAAATATACGGACTGTTTCCAGAAGATGATTACGACTGGAAAAGGCCGGTGCCAGCATTCGGTTCACGGTGCGGTTGTTGCCTATGAGACGAAGAATCCTGACGCTGCCTTCGCTATTGCTGGCCATCATGCTGGAATACCGGACGGGAAGGGCGCCGCTCGTACGTTAGAAGCTCGCATTCGTGAATTTCAGGATGAAGCAGTAGCGCTGAAATCGCGAGCCGTGGCGGATTTATCGATTCTGAAGACTCTCCTGGCTCCTTCGGCGCTCTCCAAGAATGACCCACCCGTATTCTCCGAAAGTGACCCAGGCGTTCTGACCTGACTCCACCCGGCGCGCCTGCGCGTGATGACAACGATAGATCATCACGATGCCAGAGGCCCG
>JBKQVG010000211.1:0-11322 GCA_052325345.1 Bryobacteraceae bacterium | reverse complement strand
CACTGGGGATGGTTACCGCGGCCGGCGCTTACTCGAAGGAAAGCGCGGTGATGATTGTCGGGGTGATCGCGCTTTACGAGTTGGCGTGGCCGGGGCGGCGGCGATGGTTCGATTTTCTACCCGGTGTCGTGGCGACCGGCATACCGATCGCCGGGATGCTGGTCCAGCGCGCTTTGGTGCTGGCCGGATCGCCGCCTCCGGAATTTCCCTTCACGGATAATCCAATTGCGGACGCGACATTCTGGACGGGCCGGCTGACGGCGCTCAAGGTTCTGGCGCAGTACCTTGGGCAGGCGCTGTGGCCGTGGCGGCTGTCCGTCGACTATTCCTATTCCCAGATCCCCCTGGTGAGCGGAAGCGCGGGAGACTGGATAGCGCTGATGGCGACTCTGCTGGCGGCGGCCGCTTGGGTGGGATTGTGGCGATGGAACCGGACCGCGTTTTTCCTGGCTGGTTTTGCGCTGATTGTGTTTCTTCCGACGTCCAACCTGCTGTTTCCGATCGGCGCCATCCGGGCGGACCGCTTTCTGTATTTGCCCGCGGCCGGACTGCTGGGCTGCGTGGTGATGGCGGTGTACGCGTTGGGCTCGCGGATCAAATTGCCGCTGATTGCACCCGTGTTTCTCCTGGTCCTGACGGCTGGTTTTGCGGGGCGCACCTGGGCCCGGAACGCGGACTGGCGCGAGGAACTCACGCTGGCGAGCGTGGATGTGCGGACGAGCCCGCGCAGTTTCAAACTGCACCGCTTGATGGCGACAGCGATGTTTGCGGCGGACCCTTCGCATGCGAACATCGACCGCGTCGTGGAGGAAATCGATAAGAGCCTTGCGATTCTGGCTCCCTTGCCGGATCTGCGGAACGCTCCCGAGACGTATCACTTCGCCGGTGCGGCTTACCTGGTGAAAGGCGATCGGCTGCAAGCGGCGGGCTTGACAGATGCGGAGAAGGCTTACCGGCGGTCGCGCGAACTGCTGGAGAGGTGCATAGAGATCAACGAAGCCTACGAGCGGCGGAGGATAGCAAGATACGGGAAGCCCGCGCCGGGCGTGGTGGCACGCACGAAGCCGGAGGCTTACCGGCTGCTCTCGATGGTGCTTCAGCGGCTGGGCGATATGGATGGCGCGCTTGGGGCGGCACGCGAGGCGCAGCGGATGGCTCCTCAGGATCCTCAGATGTACAGCCAGGTTGCGGATCTATTATTGATGCGCGATCTTGGCGACGAGGCCGCGGTGACATTGATAGAAGGTATGCTGATCACGTCGGACCAGGGCTTGCGAGCGTACCTGGTGCGCTTGTATGGCAGTTCGACGGATCCCGCCAATTGCACGCTGGTTCCTGGTCCGACCGGTCCGGTGATCAATCCGCGGTGCCAGATCGTTCTCGATCACGTGTGTGCGGCGGCGCCGCATGTGTTGATGGCGCTGGTTGACATGGGCAAACGGCAGGAGGCCATGCGGAACAAGCAGGCGTTTATCAACGAGTACCGGTGCGCGCCCGGGCCGCTGAATGAAGCGCTTCCGTAACGGGAGGCTCACCCGGACAGGGAGCGGTTATTTCGTGACAGTCCATCAGTCCGCACCCGACTCCGGCCGGGTAGTCGCAACCAAACCAGCCTCTGGAGAACTGTTGAAATCCAGGTTGCTCTGGCCCATGGCGCCGTGCCAGCGGGTGAAGCAATCCTTGACTACGCCGCCAATAGCGCGCCGATTCCGGACGGCCAGCTTGAGCCATTCCCATGCGCCCTTTTGCTGAAAATAGATTCCGCGGAAGAACAGCCGCGCCATCAGGTGGCTGATCTTGTATGCGGCGGGCTCGTCCGCGATCGATTCCAGAGCTCTCTCGATCGCTTGAGGGCTGTAAGAGTTCGCCCAGGCATACTGGACCTCGTGCTGCACCTCGGGAATCGTCATTTCGAGAGGCGTGTGCGCCATCTGAAACGGAGCGAACTCGAGCCAATGTTTCGGCCGCGTCAGCCGGCCCGCCTTCCGCAGGCGCTCATACAAGGGAGTAGCGGGGAACGGAGTGATCTGTCCAAACACCGGCAGCACCGGCGGCCATTCGCGAATCTGAGCGACGGTTCGCTCACCCACCCCGGGGGTGTCGTGATCCAACCCAAAGATGAAGGACGTAATCGCGTAGACGTGGCGCCGGGCAAGCGCCTCAAGCACGCGGGCATAATCCGCCGGCTTGTTGAAGCTCTTGTTGACGCTGGCGAGATTGGCGGGATCGAGAGACTCCATCCCGATGAAGATCCATTTCCCGCCCGAAGCGGCGATCAGATCGAGCAGCTCTTCATCCTTCAACAGGTTGGCGCTGATTTGCCCCACCCACGACAGTTGGGCGCCGGCGGCAATGATGTCGCGCAAGAGCGACTTGGTCCGCTTCACGTTGATGGCGAAGTTATCGTCGACGAAGAATACCGCGGCCTTGCCGCGAGTGCCGCGGGTACGCTCCTTGATCTTGAGCATCTCGTCGACGATGCTTCGGTTGGACCGGTACCGGATCGAATCGCCAAAGAAACCGGTCACCGTGCAGAACTCGCACCCATAAGGGCAGCCGCGTCCGGATTCGATCGGAACGATATGAAAGGTCTCCCACCCGGGCGCGAAGCGCCGCATCACGGGACGCAAGAAGCCCGGGATCCGGTTGAACTGCCGCAAATCGATGGAGTCCCACGGAATCACCGGGTAATCCTGCAAGTTCGGTTTGCGCTCCTGCCCGAAGGCGTCCACGGGAGAGTACACTTCCTTGAGCTCGCCCCGCGCGGCGTCCTCTACGATCCGCGGCCAGGTTTCGTCCGCTTCACCCAGCGCCAAAGCGTCGGCGTGCCGCGGTCCGCCATCCCGGCCCAGTGCTTCCTCCGGGATCTCCGTCACGTGGGGTCCGCCCATGACCACCGGAATACCGGCCGCGCGGAGGGCGTCCGCCACCCGGTACGCCTTGGCGATCATGCGCGTCATGGCGCCGATTCCGACCAACCCGATCTGTTTGTCACGTGCGAACCGGACCAGTTCGGCGTCGGTCATCGGTTGCGTGTTGCCGTCGATCAGATCTACCTCGTGGCCACTGGGCGTCAGAGCCTGGAGCAGAAACATCCAGAGATGAGGCATGAAGTTCTGGGTCACGCCGTTGTCGGGGTTGTAGAGCAGGATTCTCATGTGCTTGCCTTAGCGGGCGTCCAAACTGATCTCTGGCGCTGCCTTTCTCCGGCAAGTCGTCCGCAGGTTTTCGGTGAGATCGGTGCGATCGAGCCGCGAAGGATTCTCTGTCGGTAAAAGCTATACTATCATCTTTGTCCGCGCGCAAGTCCGGGCGTTGGCTGAGCCTTACCGTCCCGACAGCCGGCGGATCAGCCGCTCTTCGAAGTCCGGGCCGGCCTCCTTGCCGCTCATCTGCCGAACGCCGGAGCGCAACTGCTCAAGCTGGCGCGCCAGGCGGGAACAGAGGCCGCACATAGCCAGATGCAGGCGGACTTCGAGGCGCTTCCACCAGCTTTGGGTTTGAAGCTGATCCGACATAAGCAGCTTGGCCACGTTCTTGCACGAGATCATGGTTTGCTCCAGCCTTTGGCTTCGAGACAGTCGCGCAGCCTTGCACGCGCCCGATGCATCAGCACGCCAAAGTTAGTGACGCTCACATCGACAATCTTACAAATCTCACCGGTGTCCAGACCCTCGACCTCGCGTAAGACGAAAACCGCCCGCTGGTTCGGAGGCAGCGTGTCCATACAGCCGCGAATCAGCTCGCCAATTTCCTTCGACAGCAATAATCTTTCCAAATCGGCGGGCGGACGAATCCACTTGCCACTGGCGTCAAAACGGGCGTCGAACGCCTCGTCGATCGGGTCCATGCGATCGTCCATGACCGAAGCCCGCCGGCGCTCCATCGCCTTTCGATGCATGATCCCGAACAGCCAAGTTCGGAGCTGCGACCGCCCTTCGAAGCTATCGAGTCTCTCTATAAATGTGGTGAAGACATCCTGGACCAGGTCCTCGGCCGCCTCCGGAGCGAATCCCAGGGCCTTCGCCGCCCGCAGCAATGGCCGGGCGTGATCGTGTACCGCCTCGGCAAGCGCATCGGGGTCGCGACGACGGAGTCGATCCAGAAAAGCCACGCTGATGGGAACCGCCGGTGTCATCTCGCGAAACGCTGTAAGAAACTCCAATTTACTCGCACTCACGGTTGAAGGCAAACACGCTTTCAAAACTTCACTAGAAGAGGAAAACGGAAAATGAAGGTCAAATCTCCATTCGGCAGGATCGTTCTCAGCGCGGTGGTAAGCGTCGCGAGCGTTGGTCTCGGCATCGCGGGTTCAAACACATCGTTTAGCGGTGATCGCGTCACAATCGCGTCCGATAAGTCGTTCGAAGACGTCAGCGGCGCGATCCGGTCGCTGGTCGCGAAGAACGGCATGATGGTGATGGCCGAGGTCAACCAGGGCAAGATGTTGTCCATGACCGGCCTGAGCCTGAAGGCGACGCTCTTCGTCGTCGGCAACCCGACCGTAGGCAAGCAACTGTTCGAGCAAGATCACGGCGTCGGGCTTTACGTCCCGCTGCGCGTGTTTGTGTATACCGATACGTCGGGCAAGACTTTCGTCTCTTATGATCGGCCGTCCGCCATCCTGGCACAGTTTCAGAACGAGAAAATCGGCATGGTCGCGCAGATGTTGGACCAGAAACTGGACGGTCTGGCCAGTATGGCGGCCCACTGAGGCTTGGTTGCCAAGGGGGCCGCTCCAGTGGGCCCCTGCTTTTCCCGGAGGCTCGTCATGAAGAAGATGCTTCGGACCGGGTTGCCGCTGCGAGGTTTGTTGATCGCGATCGCCGCCGTGGCGCCGCTGGCGTTCCCAGCGTCGCAAGCTGGCTACGGCACGCTTCACCATCTGGCGTTCTCGGCGGTCATCCCAGCCGCTCTATTGCTGGCCGCCGCCTGGGCCTTTCTCACCAGATTCGGCTTCACCGAATTGGCTGCCGCGATCCGCCAAGGCGCGACCGCGGGTGCTCTGGCGACCCTGGCGCTGGAAGCCGTGCGCTACTCCGGGTTCCGAATGGGCTTCATGCCTGGCAACCTTCCCGAACTCATGGGCGTACTGCTGCTCGACCGATTCGCCTTGGGTCCAACCACGGCGTCCACCCTCGCCGGGTTTGCCTATCATTTCTGGAACGGCGCGTGTTTCGGCATGGTCTTCGCACTCGGCCGGTTCAGTCTTCCGGACTGGTCGGCGATTCCCTACGCATTCGCTATCGGCGTCGGTTTTATGGTGAGCCCCGTAGTGCAGGCGCTCGGCGTCGGATTATTCGGCGCAGAGTTCGGATGGCACTTTGCCGCCACGGTTCTGGCGGCGCACCTGGCGTTCGGCGCGGCACTGACTTCCTTGCTCCGCAGGAACCTATCGTAAGGGGATCGGTGGCCGCCCGTGGCGCGAAGCGATCGAACGATGCCTGAACTTCGGACAATGCGAACGCTTCCAACGGAGGGTAATGGGCTTGTTTTCGACCGCCCCGTCATCTCACATTCCGCGCCCGCCTTTGGCCGGATAAGGAGTGTCGTAGCCTTTGGCGTCCCACCAGAGAATCCGGTTCAGGACTTCCTGGGGCGCGTCGTCGAGATCGGCCCAATTCATGGCGGCGGACTGGCGCGCGGCCCAGAGCTGGCGGCCGGCTAGGGCTTTCAGGGGTGGATTGATCTGATCCAGCGGCTGAGCGGGCGCCAGGTGCCGGTACGGTTTCAGATCCGCCTGCGGGGTGAAAATGCTGGTCATGGCGCGGGCCGACGCCAGAAAGCGGGTGCGCGGCGGGATGCCAAACATCTCCTGGATGGTGCGAATCATGCTGGTGTGGTTGTAATTATTGGAATCCACTGCGTCGCGGCGGATGAACGGGCCAATGGCCAGGGCCACGGTGCGATGCCCGTCCACGTGGTCTACGCCATCCTGGGCATCGTCCTCAACCACGAAGATGAGGCTCTTGGACCAGAAACGGCTATGGGAGATCGCTTCCACGATGCGGCCCAGCGCCAGGTCGTCGTCGGCCACCATGGAGCGCGGCGTGGGCGAACCGGGACGCGTGCCGTTGGTGTGGTCCTGGTTCAAGGTCATGATGGTGAGCTGGTGCCAGCGGCCGGCCTTTTCGGCTTCGCCGAACTCGCGCAGGAACTCGTCGGCGCGGATCTGGTCGGGAATGGCGAGCGAATCGTACGGATAGCGGACGCTGCAGTAGCGTGCCAGCGCAGGAACCCCGGGCCGGGCGCCCACGGCCGATTGCCACTTGCCCTCCTGGTAGAGCTTCCAGTAGTCGCTCCACTTCAGTTCGCCGGCTTCATTCATGTCCTTGACGGACTGCGTCGCCGGGTCCCATCTGCCGGGTAACATGAACTCGCCCAGAATGCGAAGGTCGATGGGTTTGGGCGCGCTTTGCCAGAAGAAACCGGCGGGAGAGACCGTCAGCGCGTCGGCCATGTTCCAGGCGTAACCGCGCGGGGAACTGGCGAAAGCTCGCTCCACGTAGTCGCTGACAAAGCCCTGCATCAGCCACTGGTGGCCGTCGAAGCTGATGGCGCCGCCGGTGTAGAAGTTATCGAGCGTGACGTAGCGCTCCGCCAGGGCGTGATGATTGGGGGTGACGTCGCGGCCGTACATGGTGAGTTTGGGGTCGCCGTTGCCGCGGCCCAGATCGCCGAACACCTGGTCGTAAGTGCGGTTTTCCTTGACGATCAGGAAGACGTGCTGGATACCCAGGGAGGAAAGGTTGCGGACTCCGCCGGCCGGGTCGAGCTGAGGCGCATTGGCGGCGCGGACCTCGCGCGTGCCGGCCATCACCTGCATCGGCAGAGGCGCCGGTATCTGTTCGAGCGAGCCTTCGTACTGCTTGGAGTTGAAGGTGCCATTGGCGTCGGCGGTGTTGCCAACACCCTTGATATCGACGACGCGCAGGGCTCCGTTGCCGTCCATGGCGATGGCGGAAGGGAACCACGCGGTAGGCAATGCGCCGGCTACCTGCCAATCCAGGCCGTGGCCGGACAGCACGGAGACGGCGTTGTTGCCGGCGCAGGCCACGTAGAGGCTGGCGCCGTCCGGGCTGAAGGCGCTGGCGATGGGCTGGCTGCCGATAGCGGCTTCCGGATATGTCGGAATATGCACGTCGGCGCGCCTCAAGGTTTCGGTGTCGAGCAGGGTAACGGCATCGGAATGGCCATCGGCCACCGCCAGCAGCTTTTGATCGGGGGAAAGCGCCATCTGCGAGGGCGCCAGGCCGACCGGAATCTCGCGCACGTTGCCCGCGGCGGCGTCGACCACGCTCACCGTTCCCGAAACCGACGAGCCGGTGACGGGATCGGTAAGCACCTCCGAGCCGCTCGAAGGCGCGACTGTCTCATTGGCATGCGGGCGGCGGCCGCCGCGATTGGAGACGTAAACCGTGCCGTCTTTTGCGGCCACGACTCCAAAGGGCGCGATGCCCACGTCGATGCGGCGCGCCACCTGCCGGGTCGTGGTATCGATCACCGCCAGCGCGTTGTCGCGGCTCAGCGCCACGTAAGCTTTCGAACCATCCGGCGAAAACGCAATTCCGACCGGAACGGGATGGCCCGGCAACTCGATCCGGATGGAACGGACCGGCACGCCGAGATCGGACAGCTCGATCGCCAGGATCGTATCGCGGTCTTTCCCGGAGGTCTCGCTGGCCCAGACTTCCCGGTCGCCGGGACGAAAGGCGATGCCGGCGTAAGAGGTGGCGCGCGATTCCACCTCGGCCAGGCGCGCGCCGCTGGCGCCGTCGAGCAGCAGAACGCTCTTCCAATTCAACACCGCCAGCGTGCGGTGGTGCGAATCGAATGCCATGTCGACCGGGCGGCCGGCGATGAGGGAAAGCCGTCCCCACGGCCGCAGCAATTGATTGGTGGGGACGAGGTAAAACCCCTCGGGTTGTCTGCCCACCCGCACCGTGGTCTTGAGGATGGGAAACAACCTGGTTTCGTCGGCGATAACCGCCGCGGCGGCCAGCAAAACGAGGAGTAGAAGCCTGCGTCGCATAACGTCCAGCATACGGCAATTGTGTTACAGCAGCTTGAGGGGGTGCGTGACCGTTTTGGAAAGAATGGGCGACCGGCAACCGCTCCCTGGCGGTCGTGGCTTCGTAACTACATGCAAACACGTGGCGCTTGTTACGGAGCCGCGACCGCAAGGGAGCGGTTTCCGATCAAAAAACAGCGTTCTGCGCCGGAGTAGCTCCGGGCCTCAAGCCACATGCAGGGACGGAGCGTCGCTTCTGCCACCATGCGGCCTTACGACGATTTCGACATCCTGATTCAGGGCCACGAGGAAGCGAAGAAGACGTTCGACGGAGAATTGACGGAATTCGCCGCGTAACACCTTCGATATATCGGGCTGGCGAACGCCAAACAATTTGGCCGCGTCCACCTGTTTCATGCCGCGTTCTTTCATGATCGCATCGATCTTGAACACCAGTTGCGCCTTGACCAGGTGCTCTTCCGCGTTCGGCACGCCAATGTCTTGGAATACATTCTGGCTTCCGGTTTCGTATCCCTTGTGGCTCATAGCTTTCCTTCCCTCGCAATCCGTTCGGCCTCGCGCAGCCGTTGTCTTATCAGCTCCATGTCCCGACGCGGCGTTTCTCGCCGGATCTTCGATTTTTTCTGAAACGCGTGAAGCACGTACACGGCGCGGGCGTACCGCAGGGTATAGACCGTGCGAAACGTATCGCCGCGATAGTCCCTAATAACTTCTACAACTCCTGCCCCGCCGAAGCCGGTCATCGCCTTCCCGTCCCGGTGCTTGCCGCCTCGCTGCGCGACATACAACGCATACCCCATGTGATCCTGTACCAGGTCGGGGAACTCCCGAAAATTCTCGCGGCTCGATCCGACCCAGACTACCGGCTTGAGAAGCGCTTCATCGGCCATCGACGGCTATATAGTGATTTCACTATATCACGTCCAGGCGGGAGTCTGCGCCGCTGGCAGCGCCGAAAGCTGTGGTGAAACAGGCATAAAGCGAGCTTGCCAACGTCGCCGCCGACCCGATAAAGCTGAGGTGGTCAGATTTGGTTTAGGCTATCCTTTATGGACACCCCGGTAACCGTAGCGGTCATCTCCGCCGCCGCGGCGATCATCGTTTCGGCCGTGAGTTTTTACCTCACAAAGTGGAAGGAGCGGCAAGCCGACTGGCAACGCTCCAAGTTTGAGATCTACAAGGAACTCGTGCAGTCCTTCAGCGGTATTGTGGGGACGGACTCAACGCCCGAAGGCAACCGACGTTTTGCGGCAGCCAGCAACACGCTTCACCTGATCGCATCGCAAGATGTTATCTCGGCTCTGCACGATTTTCAGAATGAGATCAGGGTCTCCAATGCAAACCGCGACGACGACAGGCACGACGCCCTTTTGTCGCGGCTGGAATGGGAAATAAGGAAAGACCTGCGCATTCCTGGAAACCCGCCCGTGAGCGAGTTCAAAGCGATTCTGTGGTGCTCCGGGAATCCACCCCCAAAAGGGTCCGGTGCGAAAGCATAAAGGGCCGCGGATGGCAGCGCTCTTCCTCTTGCCTCCCAAAGTCAACCCCCGCCCAAATCCCGGTCACAGACTTTCCCAGATTATTTCAGGCCCCAAAATCGTTTCCTCTCATCGCTTCCGCCCCGTCGAACCAGAGCCGCTCCCCGTCGTCGTGATACATCTCAAATAAGGAGGCAGGCATCGCTGGTCAGCCAGCCGAGAGCGAACCCAAATCGAAAATACCAAACGAACCCAATCCTGTCTCCAACCAAAAGAAATCACGTAACTTTATCCCGCACCGAACAAGCCATTTTCGATCCAAGCCGAACCCAAGCCAGGCACTCCCGATCGCCGCCGAAAGCTTGCACAAAAATGCACAACGACGCACAAATCGCCGGCTCCGCCCTCGAGCCTCCCAGTCTGCCCGCTCGCGCAACCCCACGTTTCCAATTCCTCGCCCGCACCGCCTGTCTCCCCGCCACCCCCCTGTTAGAATGGGCCTCATGGCGGATCAACCGGCCGGACCCCAGCCTGTCGCATCCTTCGAAACCTGCCTCGACGAGCTCGAAAAAGTCGTCAAGCAACTGGAAGGCGGCGACCTGTCGCTCGATCGCTCGCTCGAGCTGTTCGAGCGCGGCATGACGTTGAGCGACCTCTGCCGCAAGCAACTCGAAGCGGCTGAAACCCGCGTCGAGGTGCTCATCCGTAAGGACGGCAACACCGTCGCCGAACCCTTCCGTCCCGAAAAGCCGGAAAACGCATGACCCTCCACGATTACCTGGCCCACCTGCAGCGGCTCGTGGATGCGCAGCTCGACCGCCTGGTACCGCCGGAAACCACCCCGCCCGCCACCATCCACCGCGCCATGCGATACAGCCTGTTCGCCGGTGGCAAGCGCATCCGCCCCATCCTCTGTCTGGAAGCCGCCCGTACCGTTTCGGACTCTGCCGAGGGCGTGTTCCCCGTCGCTTGCGCCCTGGAGCTCGTCCACACCTATTCTTTAATCCACGACGACCTTCCCGCCCTCGACAACGACGATTACCGCCGCGGCAAGCTCACCAACCACAAAGTGTTCGGCGACGCCATGGCCATCCTGGCCGGCGACGCCCTCCTCACCCTGGCGTTTGAGGTCCTCGCCCACATCGATGCACCCCCGGGCCGCAAAGCTCGGCTGGTCGCCGAATTGGCCGCCGCCGCCGGCACCGTGGGCGGCATGATCGGCGGCCAGGTGGCCGATCTCGAAGGCGAGGGCAAGCCCCCCGAAGCCGAATTGCTCCGCACCATCCACACCGCCAAGACCGGCGCCATGCTGCGCGCCAGCCTGCGCATGGGCGTCATCTTCGCCGCCGGCACAAAGGCCCAATACAGCGCCCTTTCCGCTTACGGCGAACATATCGGCCTGGCATTTCAGATCGTCGACGACATCCTCGACGTGGAGCAATCCTCCGCCGCCCTCGGCAAAACCGCCGGCAAGGATGCCGCCCAACACAAGATCACCTTCCCCGCGGTCTACGGCCTGGAAACGTCGCACCATCCGTGCGGTAACGCAAGCTCTCGCCGCTTCAGTCGAGCAGGAGGTTCCGGCCTGCCTGTGAATGACATCGTCGTGTACGGCGTGGGCGGGACGTCCCGCGATCTGCTGGAGTGTCTCGAGGCGATCAATGAAGACCGGCGCCAGTGGAACATCCTGGGATTCGTCGACGACAACGCGGCTCTCGCGGGAACCTCGGTGTTCGATTATCCCGTGCTGGGAAGCGCTGCGGTTCTCGCGCAGCCGATCTACCGGCACTGCCGCATCGCGATCGGCGTGGC
>JBKQVG010000210.1:0-20564 GCA_052325345.1 Bryobacteraceae bacterium | reverse complement strand
GTGGAGATTTCGGTGATTGCCGAACTGCGAAGGAAGGGCTTCTCGCTGCAGAAGATCCGGCGCGTGCTGCGATTTCTGCAGAAGGACCTGGGGAAGCGCCTGGCGGACGCGATCGCAGCCAATTCAGAAATCCATCTGTTGACGGACGGCAAATCGATCTATCTCGAAGAGGCGCCCAACCGGATCATCAATCTTCTGAAGAACGCCCGCCAGCCGATGTTTCTGGTATGCGTGACCGACCAGGTGCACCGCTTGAGCGAAGTGGCGGAACGAAAACCGGCCCGGTCCGAATCGGGCACGGGCGCGCGCAGAACCCGAGCCGCCGTATAGGGGCGGGCGGAGCGCCGATCTCAGCTCCGGATGCCGGTGCTGCGATAGAGGGACGCAGTGATGAAAGCGAACAGACACAGCGCCATGACGATGTAGGAGTATGGACTATATTGGTTCAGCTTGCCTCGGAAAAGGCCAATGCCCTCGAAGACATCCGAGCGGAGCTTCGGAGAAAGCGCCAGGAAGCTGCCACCCATTGTGAGAAACCCTAAACCTCGCAGCATAAGAATCAATATCATTGTGGCGCGATTGTCTAGATAACGAAAGATGCCACTGTACCTTATCGGTACCGAGGTTTTCCCCTCATAACACTTAGGATGCAGCGAGGTAGCGTCTGAGCACCATCTCCGCGTCTGGCGGGGTCGCGCGGCCGGACGTTACGGTATGATAGAGAGGAAGGAAGGGAGACGCCGGCCGCACACCCGGCCCTGGTACCCATGAAAATCCGCAGTAGCCTTTTTCTCACCCTGGCGGCGACATTGCTCGCCCTGTTGGCATTGTTTTGCACGCCGGTATTTCGCGCGCGCGCGGCGACGTCTGGAGACGACCTGGATAAATCGATGCACGCGGTGGCCTCGGCGTATGCGCTGCTGGAAAAGAACTTCGCCGACCCGGTTTCGTCCGAGCGCGCCTTCTATCAAGGGGCCATCCCGGGCATGCTGCACACGCTCGATCCGCACTCCAACTTCGTGGATCCGGCCGAATACCGCGAGATGCAGCGGCGGCAGCGGGCGCAATATTTCGGGGTGGGGATGCAGATCGGGATGGACGGCCCCAAGGTGATTGTGGATCGTCCCTTCGTGGGATCGCCGGCATACAAAGCGGACATCCGCCGCGGCGACACAATTGTGGGCGTGGATGGCAAGGATGCCAGCAATCTGCAATCGCCCGAGGTGGCGGACTTGTTGCGCGGACCTCGCAACACGCGGGTGAGCGTTTCGGTGCGCCGCGTGGGCGTGGACCAGCCGGTCACGGTGGAAGTGACCCGTGGAGAAATTGAAACCACCCTGGTGGATGCGTTCTGGGTAAGGCCGGGCATTGCCTTCCTGCGGATTGACAGCTTCGAAGCGCAAAATGTCGCCGAAGACGTGGAGAAGGACATGGCGCAGTTGGGTGAGCAGAACGTCAAGGGGCTGATCCTAGATCTGCGCGGCAATCCGGGCGGGCTGGTGAGTGAAGCCGTGCGCGTAGCCGGACGGTTCCTGCGGGAGGGCCAACTGGTGGTTTCGCATCATGGCCGCGCCGAGACCGAGCAGGTATTCCGCGCCCATGCCGTGGCCTCGGCGCAGAGCTATCCCATGGTGGTGCTGGTGGATAGCCATTCGGCGTCGGCAGCCGAGATCGTTTCCGGGGCGTTGCAGGATCACGACCGCGCCTGGATTCTGGGGGAAACCACTTTCGGCAAGGGCCTGGTGCAGGCGCAGTTTCCGCTCAATGAGGGCGCGGCGCTGCTGCTCACCATTGCCCACTACTACACGCCCAGCGGGCGGCTGATCCAGCGCGACTACTCGCACGAGTCGTTTTTCGACTACTACTACGCCAAGCATGGCGATACCAACAACTCGCAGGATCTGAAGTCAACCGACAGCGGCCGCAAAGTGTACGGCGGGGGCGGCATCACGCCGGACGAGAAGTATCCCAGCCCGGTGTACGACGTGTTTCAGCGGCGGCTGGCGCCGTATTATTCCTACGCGTTTTTCCGTTTCGGCAACGTGTACTTTAACGGCGCCAAACCGGCCATAGCGGACGGCTGGCAGCCGGATAGCGCTACCCTCGAGCGCTTCCGCGATTTTCTCAAGACCCAGAAGGTGACCTTCACCGACGCCGAATTCGACGCCAATAAAGATTGGACTCGAGAACAGATCCGGTGGGAATTCTACTTCCGTGCCTTCGACAAACCGGCGGCGGACCGCGCGCGCTGGCTGGAAGATCCCGAAGTCAAGAAGGCCATCGAGAGCATGCCACGCGCCCAGTCGCTGCTGGAACAAGTGCAGCGGGTGCTGGCGATGCGCGCGGCCAAGGGCTAAGAAGACAAGGGCTACAAGGGCGAGGCACGAAAGGCCGAGACGAGTCTCCGAACTCCTAATCTCGCCGGGCATTTTCCAGGTATTGAGGAAATTGGCTGACCCAACTGACGGGGAATCGGCGTGGGAAACCAGGTGGGACAGATGATCGTTTCTTGTCGTCTGTCAGGCTGTTGTGGCCTGGCGAGGGCCTGACAGACCACGAAAAACGATGGTCTGTCCCACCTTGGATCTCCCGAAACCTGGCTCAATCCAAATTTCCACGACTTCAGGAGTTCGGAATTTCGGCTCAACAGGCTTGGCAGCCTGCGCCACTGGGGTTATCCCCGCTCGAGTAACCCCAGCAGTTTTTCCTGCACCGCCTCGGCGGTCGGATTGTCGGGCGCAATCACCAGGATAGTGTCGTCGCCGGCAATAGTGCCGACTACCTCCGGCCACTTCTCGTTGTCCAGCGCCACCGCCACCGAGTTGGCGTGGCCGGGAGACGTCTTCAGCACGACCAGGTTCTGGGCGCGCAGCACGTCCTGCAGAAACTCGCCGGCCAGCAGCGAAAACTGCGGGCCGGACTCCTCCGGCGCCATCTCCTGGTAGCCCTCGCGGGTCTTCACCAGCCGCAAATCGCGGATATCGCGCGACAGCGTTACCTGCGTGGCGGCGATGCCCTGGTTCTTCAATTCCTGCGCCAATTCTTCCTGGGTGCCGATGCGCTTGGAGCGAATCAGCTTCAGAATCTGGCCCTGCCGATAGGTCTTTGTCATACTCTCATTCGCGCGAGGCGCCGGCGCGCCTCTTCGAGCGCGCGAGCGACCGCGGCCGGCCCGGTGCCGCCGGCGATCTCGCGCGATCCCATTCCTTTCTTCGGATCCAGCAGCGCGGCCAGATCGCCGGTGAATTCGGGCGCAAAGCTTTGCATCTCGGCCGCCGTCCAGTCCGACGGTTTCTTGCCGGCGCGAACGCTCTCGAGCACGAAGCGGCCCACAACTTGATGGGCTTGATGGAACGGCGTTCCGGCGCGCGCCAGCGCTTCGGCCAGGTCCGTGGCTACGACCCAGCTCTCCTCGGCCGCGCGAGCCGGGCGGGAGGGATTCAGGCGTACCGATTCGATCACCACCCGGGCCATCTCGAGCGCGCCGGCCAGTTCGTCGGCGGCCTCGAACAGCGGGACTTTGTCCTCCTGCATATCGCGGTTGTAAGTCATCGGCAGCCCCTTCATGGTGACGAGCAGTGCAGTGAGGGAACCGATCACGCGGCCGCATTTGCCGCGAATCAACTCGAGCGAATCGGGGTTCTTCTTCTGCGGCATCAGGCTCGACCCGCTGGTGACGCCGTCGCCCAGTTCCAGCCAGCCGAATTCCTCGCTGGAGTACAGGATCCAGTCCTCCGCCAGGCGGCTCAAGTGAATCATGGCGACGCTGGCGGCATACAGAAAATCGAGAGCGAAATCGCGGTCGCCGGAAACATCCATGCTGTTGCGGGTGACGCCGTCGAAACCCAGATCCCGGGCGATGGCATCGCGGTCGAAGGGGAAACCCGAGCCGGCCAGCGCGCCCGATCCCAGCGGCAACAGATTGGCCCTCGCCCGCGCTTCGCCCAACCGCTCCCAATCGCGCGCGAACATTTCGAAGTACGCGAGCAGATAGTGCGGCCACAGCACCGCCTGGGCGCGGCGGGTGTGTGTATAGCCGGGGATCACCGCGTCCGGTTTGGTTTCCCCCATGGTGACGAGCGCTTCCATCACACCCGCCACCTGGGAGCGCGCGCGACCCGATTCCTCGCGCAGCCACAGCCTGGTATCGAGCGAAACCTGCTCGTTGCGGCTGCGGCCGGTGTGGATCTTGTCGGCTACGGCGCCCGCCTTTTCCTTCAGCTTGCGGATCACCAGGGTGTGCACGTCTTCGTCCGACGCGTCCTGGTAAAAGGCGGGGGAAGCGCATTCCACGCGGATGACTTCGAAAGCCGATACGACGGCCGCCCGCTCCTCCTGGCTCAAAATGCCGACCCGCTCGAGCGCCCGGGCGAAGGCTTGCGAGCCGCGGATATCGGCGTCGATCAGGCGCCGGTCGAAATCGAGCGAGCCAGAGAAGCGCTCAAACACCTCCGAGGGTCCGCTCTCGAAACGCCCGCCCCAGAGCTTCATTTGGATTTCGCGGCCAGCGCCCGGACCTTGATGGGCAGGCCGACCAGGTTGATGAAGCCGAGCGCGTCTTTCTGGTCGTAGCTGGCGCCCATGGTGAAGCTGGCGATATCGAGCGAGTAGAGCGAGTACGGCGATTTGCGGCTGACGGGCTGGATGTTGCCCTTATACAGACGCAGTTTTATCTCGCCAGTGGCGGTCGCGCTCACGTTTTCGAAAAATGCGTCCAGCGCTTCCCGCAGCGGCGTGAACCAGAGGCCGTTGTAGACCAGTTCGGCGTACTCCAGCGCCCGCTGCTGCTTGTAGTGGAGCGTGTTCTTATCCAAGGTGAGGGCTTCCAACTCGCGCAGCGCGAAATAGATGAGCGTGCCGCCGGGGGTTTCGTAGCAGCCGCGGGACTTCATGCCCACGAAGCGGTTCTCCACCAGGTCGATGCGGCCGATGGCGTGCTCGCTGCCGATGGCATTCAAAGCTTCCAGCAGCTCGAAAGCCTTCATGCGCTTGCCATCCACCGCAACCGGCACGCCTTTTTCGAAGGTAATGGAGACCTCGCCCGGAGTGTCGGGCGCCTGGGCCGGACTCTTGGTCAGCATCCAGATGCCGTCCGGCGCGGCGTTGGCCGGGTTTTCCAGTTCGCCGCCTTCGTGCGAGATGTGCCAGATGTTGCGGTCGCGGCTATAGATTTTGGTGGTGGACTGGGCGATGGGCACGTGGTGAGCGCGGGCGTACTCGATGGCGTCCTCGCGGGACACGATGTTCCATTCGCGCCACGGAGCGATCACCGACAGTTCGGGCGCCAGCGCCTTGTAGGTGAGCTCGAAGCGCACCTGGTCGTTGCCCTTGCCGGTGCAGCCGTGGGCCAGGGCGTCGCAACCGGTGGCCAGCGCCACTTCCACCTGTTTCTTGGCCAGCAACGGCCGCGCAATGGAAGTGCCCAGCAAATACTTGTGCTCGTACACTCCGCCGGACCGTACCAGCTTCCACAGGTATTGGGAGACAAACTCCTCGCGCAGGTCTTCGACGTGGACTTCAGACGCGCCGGTCGAGAGCGCCTTGGCTTCGAGGCCGGTGAGCTCGTCGCCTCCCTGGCCGATATCGCCGCACACCGCGACGACTTCGCAGCCATAGTTTTCCTTCAGCCACGGAATGATGACAGAGGTATCCAGCCCGCCCGAGTAGGCGAGGGCCACTTTCTTTGGTTTGCTCATAAGAATCTTTAGCGTATCAGAGCGCCCGGTTTCAGACCGATGACGGCTGGGCGCGGTTAGACGCAACCGCTCCCTGTGGCCGCGGCTCAGGTTAGCAACATCAGCAACAGCGCTTTCTGGGCATGGAGCCGGTTCTCGGCCTGATCGAAGACCACCGAGCGCGCCGCTTCCATCACCGAATCCGTGACCTCTTCGCCGCGCTTGGCCGGGAGGCAGTGCATGAAGACGGCATCCGGCCGCGCCAGCGCGAACAACCGGTCGTTGACCTGGTAATCGCGAAACGCCTCGCGCCGCTCCACGGCTTCCTGTTCCTGGCCCATGCTGGCCCAGACGTCGGTATAGATGACATGCGCGCCGGCTACCGCCTCGGCGGGTTCATGCGTGAGCGTGAGCGCGCCGCCTGAAGCCGCGGCCAATCCCTGGGCCTGCATCACTACGTCCGGATTAGGGTTGTAGCCTTCCGGGCACGCCAGAGCGAAATCCATACCCAGCCGCAGACAGGTCAACATGAGCGAATGCGCCACGTTGTTGCCGTCGCCCACGAAGGCCAGCTTCAAACCCTGGAGGTCGCCGAAATGTTCCCGCACGGTTTCGACGTCGGCCAGCGCCTGGCAGGGGTGGTAGGCGTCGCTCAAGGCGTTGATGACCGGTACCGAGGACCATTCGGCCAGACCTTCCACGGTGGCCTGCGCGAACACGCGCGCCACGATTCCATTGACCCAGCGGTCGAGGTTGCGGGCGACGTCTTTGAGCGGCTCGCGCACGCCGACCGGCCCCTCGATGAAAACGCTTCCGCCGCCCAGTTGCAGGATGGCGATTTCGAACGTCAGACGCGTTCGCAACGACGGCTTTTCAAACAGCAGCGCGACCGATTTGCCGGCCAGCGCCTGGCTGTAATCCTGGGGAGCGCGCTTGACGTCGTCCGCCAGATCGAGCAGATAGGTGAGCTCGCCATCGGTAAGATCCAGATCGCGCAACAGATCCGGCGCGGCGCATTTCAAGATCGGACTGGAGGAGGCAAGTGCGGCCATGGGGCGAACCTTCGGTGAATGTTTATTCACTCTAATGAATAATCACACATTTGGGGAGGGGAGTCAAGTGGGGAAGGATTTCGGCGCCGGAGGCAGGTGCAAGCCGAGGAGCGGGCAGAGTCCGGGGTAAGTGTGACGGAAGGCACGTTATCATACGGCAATGCACCTCAGCATGCCCGCTTCCTTCCCCGCCGGGTTCCGGGAGTTCGGCCTAGCCACACGTCCGTTCTTTCCAAGGTGCGCCAGCGATGAAGACCTGAACGACTCCCTTCACCGGCGGACGCATTTTGACTGGGCATGGCAGGCCGTTCGTTACCGATACCGCAGCGCTGCGGAGTCCAGTGACGAGTTTAGGGCGCTGCTCGCCGATCCAGATGTGGCAGGCCGGATGGGGAGATGAGGAACTCACATACAAGCTGGAACGTTGCATCTACATGTTCTTCATGAGCGGCCTTTCGGTGTTCGACAGTTTTGCGTACTGCCTCTACTTCCTTGGACACGCGAAACAGCCGGCCGCGTTTCCCGAAGTTGTCAATCCGCGCAACATCACCCGGAATGCGACGGCCAAAGCCTTCAACACCGCGTTTCCCCGGGCGGCCATCACGAGGATTCTGGCGGGTTTACCGGTCGACGCACGATTCAGGGCCGTCGACAGCCTCCGAAACATACTGGGGCACCGGCTGAGCGGTAGGCGCAGTGTCAGGTCATCCGGCACGCTACATGCAGACGGTACACACACGACCGACTTCCACGCGGAAACCTGGCATATCCCCGGCGCGGCCGGAAGCCCGACGTTCGGTGAGGAAATGCTTCAGCGGCATCTTGACGACATCACCGCCGTACTCAGGACCTTGACCGCCGCAGCGCTCGAATTCGTTGAAAGCGAAAAGCCGGCAGCCGCGGCGCCCTGACGCCCGAATTTGTCCCTACCGACATTCCCCGCGGCCAAACCGCGGCCTACTCCTCAGCGATCTTCTTCCGGCTGAATCTGCCACAGTTCACAATCTGAAACGAGCCGGGCAGCGCGCCATCAATCGCAGCAAGAATCTGCGGAACGTGGCTCTTGATGATGGGCCAGTTGTTGGCTGAAAGAGCCAAAATCGCCAGGCGACGCCCGGTAAGATTCTGCTCGTAGACCAGACTTTGGTCTCCCGTCACAAACACCTCAATGCCGTTTTCTTCCGCCGTGCGCAACAGCTCACCGTTCTTCAGCTCGCCCCATCCCATATGGGAAGCAGTGACGATCTCGTGCTCGCCAAGCGTGCCGAGATTGTTCCTTAACTTATGCGGTAGGTTGTGATCGAACAAAACCCTCACGGTACGCGCTGTCCGCGTTGCGAATGGGCAAACGAAATGAGCCGCTGAATCACCGTGATGGAAAGGTCTGGGTAGTTTTCTTGGATTTCCGTCAGCGGAGAACCAAGCTCGGCGTCCTGAACAATCGTATCCGCCAGGATGCGAGTGCCGCGCACGATAGGGCGTCCGGACACCTTGCCGGGCACCCGTTCCACCAGTTCGCAGCCGGTCCAATCGACATAGCTATCCAACCTCGCCTTGTTGCCCGTGTTGAGACTTCCCATGTTCGTCTCCGCTCTCTTCATTGTAGCTGTCTACTACACGCTGGGAGTCGGAAACCGGCGGAAACAGGGAACATCCTGAACTGCGTCACTTTTCAGTGGGGATACGGTTGGTTCGTGCGTCCTCGATCGCGGAGAGCCGTTTTTTCTTAGCCGGACGAATTCCGCCGTTGCAGCCAGTGGCTAAGAGACTCCTGCGTCTCGCCCGATCTGCGGCCGGCGAGGAGACCCTCCACGCCGATATCCTCATCGAGATCCGGCCAGTGGACTCCCTCACCGCCCGCAATCAACCGCCAATTGTCGCGCTCGGCTGGCGAGGCGTGCGCCAAGCGCGGGAACCAGGCGAGTGGCACCGTAATCGTCCTGCCATCGGCAAGGTCCGCGGAAAGCGAGTCGTCGCTGATTCGTACGCTCTTTGCGAATGTTTCCCGAAGCTCAGTCCCCGAAGAACTCATGCCATGACACCAACAAGGAAGCGGCTCTTTCCGCGACCAGCCTTCCTAGGCGCCCGATTTCCACCCGGCTAAAACGCAGCTCCTTTCCAAGCGAACCGGCTCCAGCCAGAACTTCGCACTCGCGTCCTCCCGCTCCACGTGCACCAGTGGAGGTTCTTCCCGATCCGCCGAGTAAAAGAAGAATCGATATGGGCCCGCGTGAAGAACAGTGGGCAACGCTTCCAGTTTACACGTGCAGCCAGGCTCAGATCCGTGAGCGCACGGCCGGGCGGGCGCACGGCCGGACCGATTGACAATCGGTCCGCAGGTTGCCAACCTGCCCCACAGGTCGATCGGGTTTAAGCTGGTAGCTTCCTTACATGACCTCCGTCTTCGTCTCGCTGACCCTAACTCCGCACGGCCATTTGGCGTTAATGGAAGATCCCGACGCGCCGATCCTCGATCCGATACTCGCCGAGCGCCTGCGGCGTGCCTTCGAGCGCGGATCGGGCCATGGTCTTCTGCAACTCGGAGCGGCGGAAGCCGGGTCCGCGCTTCCTCCTGTTTTCTCCTACTGGAGGGAGTTTGGCGCCGGGTACGTGACCGCGCTCTGCACCCACCCGGGTACCGATGCGGCGCCACGGAAGGCGCACATCCCGGCGCCGGACGCCGAGGAATTGGAGCGGCTGGCGTTGGCGGCGCCTCCCATGACTGGTGCGGAGTATCTCACCGCCGACATCCTCAGCGCGCTCTGGCAACAACTGGATGCCGCCTTCGGAATCGAACTGGCGGAGGCGAAATGCGGGATCCAGGACTTTCTGAAGCGCCGCAACCCGGCGTGGAACCTGGTGGGCCGCGTACACTTCAACCTCGCCGAAAACCGCAAAGACGCGGATGCGCCTTTTGCATTTCTGGCGACCTACACTACGCGGTTGGCCGCGAACGCGAAGGCGCAGCATCTGCCGCTGGGGAAGGCTCTCGGCGAATATGCGGGCGCGGCCAACAAGGACCGTTTGCTGTCGCTGCTGCTTCCCGTGCAGAGAGCGTCGGAGACCTGCGAGTGGCTGAAGACGCTGGTGGACGAGGGCGAGATTTTCCATCCGCTGCGGTGGACTCCCAGCGAGGCCATTCAGCTTTTGCGCGACGTTCCGAAGCTGGAAAGTGCCGGGGTGGTGGTTCGAATGCCGGCGGCGTGGCGGGCCAACCGGCCTCCACGCCCGCAGGTATCGGCCCAAATCGGCGGCAAACCGCCGGCGGGGCTGGGCAAGGACGCGCTGCTCGATTTCCGGATGGAAGTCACTCTCGAGGGCGAACGCTTGACCGCTCGGGAGATTCAGGAGTTGTTAGAGAAGTCCGACGGGCTGGCGCTGGTGCGCGGCCGTTGGGTGGAAGTGGATCGCGAGCGGCTGAGCCGCATGTTGGAGCACTTTCGCGAGGTCGAACGCACGGCGGCGGAGCATGGGCTCGACTTTCGGGAAGCGGTTCGTTTGCTCGCCGGGACCGATGTCGCAGGCGGCGATGGCTCCGCGGAGGAGCAGGCTGAGTGGTCTCAGGTGGTAGCCGGCCCCTGGCTGGCGGAGACGCTCAAAGGCCTGCGCAGCCCGGAGGGATTGGCGCGAGTCGACCCCGGTGCGGCCCTGAACGCTACCCTGCGGCCGTACCAGCAGGTGGGAGTCCGCTGGCTGTATCTGATCGCGAAACTTGGCCTGGGGGCGTGCCTGGCCGACGACATGGGGCTCGGCAAGACCATGCAGGTGCTCTCGTTGCTACTCGTGCTCCAGCGTCAAACGGCCGGCGAACGGCAGCCGAGCCTGCTGATCGCCCCGGCGTCGCTGCTGGCGAACTGGGCATCGGAGATCGAACGTTTCGCGCCCAGGCTGAAGGCGCTGATCGCCCATCCATCCGCGCTTCCGGCTGCCGCTCTCAAGACCGTTGAGCCGGAGCGGCTACGCGATGTGGACCTGGTCATCACCAGCTACGGCTCGCTCCTGCGCGTGCCCTGGATCGCGGAAACCGCCTGGCGCCTGGCCGTGCTGGACGAGGCGCAAGCCATCAAGAACCCCGATGCCAAGCAGACGCGGACCGTCAAGCGCTTGAACGCGCGTGCGCGATTCGCGCTCACCGGCACACCCATCGAGAACCGGCTCGGCGATCTATGGTCCATTTTCGACTTCATCAACCCGGGGCTGCTGGGATCGTCGAAGGAGTTCGGCAGTTTCGTCAAAGGCCTGGCGAACCGGCCGCACAATTCCTATGGCCCGTTGCGCGAGCTGGTGCGGCCCTACATTCTGCGGCGCCTGAAGACCGATAAGGCCGTCATCGCCGATCTGCCGGACAAGACGGAAGTGAAGGCGTTTTGCCAGCTCAGCCGAAAGCAGGCCGCCCTCTACGAGCAATCGGTGAAGGAGCTGGCGAAGCAACTTCAGGACGCCGAGGGTATCCAGCGCAAGGGGCTGGTATTGTCGTTCCTGATGCGCTTCAAGCAAATCTGCAACCACCCGTCGCAGTGGCTGGGAGACGGCAGTTGGGGCGAAGACGACAGCGGCAAATGGGCGCGGTTGCGGGATATCGCCGAAGTGATTGCGGCGAAGCAGGAGAAGATGCTCGTCTTCACCCAGTTCCGGGAGGTGATCGCCCCGCTGGAGGCTTTCCTCGGATCGGTTTTCGGGCGCCCCGGCCTGGTTCTGCACGGCGAAACCGCAGTGAAGAAGCGCAAGGAAATCGTACGCCGCTTTCAGGAAGATGAAGGCGTGGGGTTCTTCGTTCTTTCGCTGAAGGCCGGTGGCGCGGGGCTCAACCTGACCGCGGCCTCGCATGTCGTCCACTTCGACCGGTGGTGGAACCCGGCAGTGGAAAACCAGGCCACCGATCGCGCCTTCCGCATCGGCCAGACCAAAAATGTGCTGGTGCACAAGTTCGTATGCCGCGGTACCGTAGAGGAAAAGATCGACCAGTTGATTGAATCGAAGCGGCAACTCTCGACGGACCTGCTGGAAGGCGGCGCCGACCTGCTGCTCACCGAGATGAAGGACGAGGAATTGCTCAAGTTGGTAGCGCTCGATATCAACAAAGCGCTGAAAGACGCGTGATCGATGGTTTACGACGACTACGGTTACTACGGATGGAGACCCTATGTCTCCGTGGCCGCGCGGCGGCGGAAAGCCGCCAGCGAGATGGCCAAACTTCGAAAGAAAGGCCATCCGGTTTCGCCCGTGGTGGTGGAAGGCCGCGCCATTGTCAAGACCTTCTGGGGCAAGGCCTGGTGCGAAAACCTGGAACGCTATAGCGACTATGCCAACCGGCTGCCGCGCGGACGCACCTATGTCCGCAACGGTTCGGTGATCGATCTTCAGATCGCGCCGGGCGAGATCAAAGCCCTGGTCAGCGGCTCGGAGATTTACAAGGTTGCGGTGAAAGTCGCGCCGGTGGCTAAAGCGCGCTGGCAATCCATCTGCACGGACTGTGCCGGGGCGATCGATTCGCTCATCGAGCTTCTGCAAGGCCGGTTTTCGAAGGGTGTCATGGAACGGGTTTGCCGGCAGAAGACGGGCCTTTTCCCGTCGCCGGATGAGATCCGGCTTTCATGCAGTTGCCCGGACTGGGCCGACATGTGCAAGCACGTGGCGGCGGTGCTCTACGGCATCGGCGCGCGCCTGGACCAACAGCCCGAGCTCCTGTTCCGGTTGCACAGCGTGGACGAAAAGGAACTTATCGCCGGGGCTGGAAAGGCGCTCCCCCAGGCGAAGAAGGCGCCGGCCGCCGGCAAGGTGCTCGGCGGCGAAGACCTTTCCGCTCTGTTTGGGTTGGACATGGCGCAAGGCGCCGGCCCCGATACCGGGTCGCCCGGCGCCTCAACCGCGGCGCCCAAGCGTGCCAAGGTAAAGGCTGGCAAGAAGGCGCCGGCGGCGTCTGGTGGAAAGCGCAAAGTTGCCGCACAGGTCAGTGCAGCCAAGGGCCGAAAATCGACACCTGGAAAACGCCGGGTGTGATTTTCTATTTCGCCGCCGCCGGCTTCGAAGTTGGGGCGTGGACGGTTACGGTCTGGGGCCCGTCGAAATAGGCCAGAAAAGCGCTGCCGGCGGGGAGAACGTCCTTCGATTTGCTGGGGCCGATCGGTTCCAGGGGGCGATCCGGGGGCGTGTCCCCGTGGCGGGCCGGCGCGCTTCTGAGCTTGAGGTGCGAGCCGTCTACGGCTACGGCGTCGATGAGACGATACGTCGGTTTGGACCGGCCTATAAACTTCTTCTTGGCGGCATCCACGATCTGGCCGGTCACGGCAGCGCCGCTCGCGATGACCACCGCATCGCCCATTCGCACGTCCCTGGCCGCTCTGAAGCGCAGCGGCTGGCCGGGCTTCGGATCGGCGGAAACATCCTCGGCGAGGGAAATGGGGAACGGGATTCCATCGAGGACCTGGACGACGCGCCCTTTGTCCACCGGCGCGGGAGGTGTGACTGGCGATGGGGCGGGAGCGGCGGGCGCCGGCCGTTCGCTCACCGAGGACGTAGCGGGCGGTGGAGTGGCGGCCTGCACGGCGGGCTGCACGGCTGCCGGTTTGGGCGCCTCCGGCCTGGGTTTCACCGCGCCGATTGGGCGGTGCATGGCCTCAATCACCGATCCCGGCACGCCGGCCTGGGTGAGCCGGATGATGGCGGCGGTGGATAAATCGAATTTGTTGGGATGAGAATGTATGTGCTCGATGATGACGGCGGTGGGCACCTTAGCCGCGGCGAGTTCGAGCACGTCCTGGTTGGTCAACACGATGTTGGCGGGCATGGCGGGAGCGGGCGGCGAGATAACCGGCTGGGGCGGTACCGTGGCGGCCGCGGCGGGCGCCTGGGCGGTCTGCGGGGCGGCCGATGGTGGCGCTGGGCGGGAATGCGCCATCCACCACCAGCCGCCAGCGGCGAGCGCACAGACAACCAGGGACGCCACGGCGGCGACGATCCAGCGAAGCGCGGGCTTCTTGCGGGCGGGCGGTGAAACCGGTTTCATCGCGCTCAAAGCTCCGGAGTCCAGTTTTTGCTTGATCGAGATCAGCTCCACCTGGAGCTCTTTCATGGATTGCCAGCGCTCGCCGGGGTCCTTGCGCAGGGCGCGGTAAACCACCCGCTCCAGTTCGGGCGGCACGTTGGATACGATCTCGGCGATGGGCCGGGCTTCGTCGCGCAGGATTGCCGACAGGGTCGAAATCGCCGAATCGGAGGCAAACGCCTTCGAGCCCGTCACCATTTCGTACAGCACCAGCCCGAAAGAAAAGATGTCGGAGCGCTGATCCACCCGTTTGGACTGGGCCTGCTCGGGCGACATGTAGCTGACCGTGCCGAGAATGGATCCCTGCGTGGTCAACGAGGCAGCCAGCACGCTCTCGGTTTCGTCGGCGCCGAAAGCCGCCGTGGAAGCGGCCCCGGAAGCCACCCCTGAGGCCAATGCCTGGCGGGCGCCGAAGGTCAGCTTGGCCAGCCCGAAATCCAGCACCTTGACCAGCCCGGCGCCAGTCACCATGATATTGGCTGGTTTCAAATCACGGTGGACGATGCCCGCGGCGTGCGCCGCCTGCAAGGCATCAGCAATCTGAATGGCGTCGTTGAGCGCGTCGGACACGCCGAGGCCGCCCGGTGGCAACAGATCTCCGAGGGTCTTGCCGTTGACGTACTCCATGACCATGAATTCGTCGCCGCCCTCCGAGACGATGTCGTAGATGGTGATGATGTTGGGGTGGTTCAGGCTGGAAGCGGCCTGCGCCTCCTGGACAAACCGGCGCCGCCGCTCGGAGTCGCCGGAGTCCATCCGGCTGAGCGCTTTGATGGCCACGAATCGGTTCAGCCGGGTGTCCTGGGCCTTGTAAATCTCGCCCATGCCACCCGCGCCCAGTTTTTCCACAATCTGGTAATGCGAAATCGTCTTGCCAACCATGACGGCACCCACCCTGAGTCTTCTAGCCTACCTTATCTTGAGGCTAGCACCAGAGAGAGACGCGCAGCGGAGCGGCAGTTTCGGCTCCTATGGTGACGGGCACCTCCCTGGTTTCAAAGGCAGCCGACTCGCGAGCCGGGCGTGGGCCCGAACCGGGAATGAGCCCATTGCGGCGACCTTGGGTGGAACCGCGGAAAAGAAGAAGCCCTCCGCCGGGAGGGCCGAGAGATTGGTGAGATGCTCGACGATCGGAATGCCCGCCGCGAGCAGCACGGAATGGACCGGCCTGACCCCGCCGGACGTGTCGTCAATGTTCAAGGAGTCGATACCAACCAGCGCCGCGCCCTCGTCCCGCAGATACTCCGCCGCCTTCTGGGTCAGGAAGGGATGTCCCTCGAAGTAGAGGTCGGTGCGCCAGTGAGCGTCCCAGCCCGTATTGACCAGCACTGCCCGGCCGTTGACCGGGGTCGCCGCGAAATTCTGCCAGTCGATGGCCCGTCGATCGATGCCCAAAACGCGCACCACCAGGCCCGGAAGGTTCGAGACCCGTTCGAGGGGCAGGCCTGTCAGGTCGTACCCGCCGGCATAGCGGTGATAGGGCGTATCGAGATAGGTGCCGGTGTTGGCGACCATCTCGACTCGTCCAATCTGGAACTCGGTGCCGGCCCGATAGACGGAGCGCGATTGCGCACGCGAGAGATGATCGCACACAAGCGGCGCCGGGAGCCCTTTATACGTGATCATTCCGCTCTCGATGGTGTGGCTGAGGTCAATGAAACTTGCACCGGCAGGTTCCGGCGCAGCTTCCTCCGCCACGGGCGCGCGCTTATGCCGCTCCGAAAGGATGCGTTTGTTGAGAATGCGCACCGCGCCGACCATGAGCAGGCGAAGGTCCCGAATGACATAGGCGGCGAGCGCATCATCGTCGATGTCGTCACCTTCGATATCCAGCCGGAAGCCTTGGCCCTGTATGCCGCCGCCGTTGGAGAAATCAACCTCAAAGTCGAAACTTACGCGTTTGTCGTCCATGCCGTCTCCCTTGAAGCCGCCCTCGTCCTACCGCGGATACCGTTCCCGCACCCATTCCAGCGCCTCCTCCGGCGTGGCCACTCGCCCCTCCAGTTGCGCATCTTCCACAGCATCCAAGATCCGGGCGAAGCGGGGGCCGGGACTGTAGCCGGCAGCGATCAGATCGGCGCCGTTCACGAGGCGCTTCGGTTTCAACTGTTCTTCGCCCAACTCGGCCAGGCGCCGGCGGCAGAACTCCCATCCCTCCAGGCGGCCGTTGCTACCCACGCAATCCAGACGATGCAGTTCCAGGTGCTGGTTGAAATGCGGCTGACGCAGAAAGCGTTTCAGCGTGCTCTCCTTCATCCGCCCTACGTCGAGGAACCGCATGTGATTGGCTACCAGCGCCTCCACCTGTTCGACTTCGTCGCGGGAGGCGCGCAGCCGGCCCAGTATCCCGCGCGCCAGCCGCACGCCTTCCTCCGCGTGGCCATCGAAACGAATGCGATCGGCCACGCGAAAAGTCGGCGGCTTGCCGACGTCGTGCAGCAGCGCGCCCCAGGCCAGAGCGGGGCTGGGGTCTTTTAGATTTTCGAGCAG
Source organism: Bryobacteraceae bacterium (assembly GCA_052325345.1). Classification (GTDB taxonomy): domain Bacteria; phylum Acidobacteriota; class Terriglobia; order Bryobacterales; family Bryobacteraceae; genus JBEKYD01. Next base: position 4,302 of record JBKQVG010000210.1, on the reverse strand, counting down.
GAGCAGGGTGTGGGTCCACACATCGCCCTCGGGATGGAACTCGGGCGGCTGCGCCACGCCTTTCATGGCGGCCACTTCCGGCAGCAGAACGGCCAGCAGGCCGCTCGAGTCCAGGAGCTCGAAACCCCGGCGCGCTCCGCCCTGGGTCAGAATTCGTTCCAGCTCGTCCCGCACCCGCTCGGGCGCCACCTTCAGAATCAGCGCGTGCCGCCGCACCATCGCCGCCCAGGTCCCGGCATCGATCTCGAAACCCAGCCTCGCTGCGAACCGCACGGCGCGCAGCAGGCGCAAATGGTCTTCCGCAAAACGCGCCTCGGGGTCGCCAATGGCGCGCACCGTGCGTTCTTCCAGGTCGCGGCGCCCGCCCACGAAATCCAGCACCTCGCCGGTTTCGAGGTCCATCATGAGGCCGTTGATGGTGAAGTCGCGCCGCAACACGTCGGCGCGGGGGTCGGCTTCGAAATCGACCGAGGTGGGGCGCCGGCCGTCGGCATACTCGCGGTCGCTGCGAAAAGTCGCCACTTCCACCTGCGCGGCGCCCTCCCGCACCAGCACCACCCCGAAGTGCGCGCCCACCGTGCCCGAGCCGGGGAACAGGCCGAGCAGGCGCTCGGGGCGCGCATCGGTGGAAATGTCGAAATCCTTGGGCAGAATTCCGAGCAGCAGGTCGCGCACCGACCCGCCCACCAGGTAGGCCTGGTAGCCGGCGGCGCGCAACCGCGAAGCGACGGCGAGCGCCAGCCGGCCCGCCTCCAAGTTTGGCAGCTCCCGCTCCACGTTACTGATGGTACCCTTTCGCACATGCTAAGATGTGAAGGCTATTCCGCCTCAGAGAACATCGCTGGAACCCTGATTTTATGGCTCTTTCGCCCCACAACGGAGAGAACGGTTCGTGACTTCCGAGCAGCGGCAAGGAACGGTGAAGGTGGTTGTCGCCACCACCGTCATGTTGTCGTTCATCTCGTTCTGGCGCGCCGCCGCCATTGTACTTAGCGACCTGGCCTCGTCGGCTTACTACGTGGGCGGCATCGCGGAGCAGGCCATCGGCAAGTCCGCGCCCTGGTTCATCCTGGGCATCATGCTGTTCTCCTACGCCGTGCGCGCCATCTACATCGAAAGCTGCTCGATGTTCGTGCGCGGGGGCGTGTACAAAGTGGTGCACGAGGCCATGGGCGGAACGCTGGCCAAGTTTTCGGTCTCGGCGCTGATGTTCGATTACGTATTGACCGGTCCTATCAGCGCCGTCAGCGCGGGCCTCTACCTGTGCGTCCTGGTCAACGAAACCGCCGACTACCTGCGCATCCCCAGCCTGCACTTCCACCCGCCGCATTTCGCCGCCGCTTTCGCCGTCGTGGTCACGATTTATTTCTGGCGGAAGAATATCATCGGCATTCACGAATCCAGCGAAAAAGCGCTGCGCATCATGCAGATCACCACGGTGATGGTGGTGATCCTGATCGCCTGGTGCCTGGTTACGATCTTCACCCGCGGCTACCAGCCGGTTCCACTCCCCACCATGAGCAATCTGCATTTTGCGCCGGACGCGCTGGGATGGCTCAAAGGGACGATCGCACCCAAGATCACGTTCATTGCCATCCTGGTCGGCCTAGGCCATTCGTTGCTGGCCATGAGCGGCGAGGAGAGCCTGGCCCAGGTGAATCGCGAAATCGCCTATCCCAAGCTCAAAAACCTGGAGCGGGCCGGCTTCGTGATTTTCATCTACAGCATGCTCTTCACCTCGCTGGTTTCGTTCTTCGCGGTGATGATCATCCCCGATGCCGAGCGCCAGCACTTCCTCGACAACCTGATCGGCGGCCTGTCCATGTTCCTGATCGGTCCGTTGCCGGTGCGCATGCTCTTTCACGGATTCGTGGTGCTGGTGGGCATGTTGATTCTGTCCGGCGCGGTCAACACCGCCATCATCGGCTCCAACGGCGTTCTCAACCGGGTGGCCGAAGACGGCGTGCTGCCCGACTGGTTTCGCCGCCCCCACACCCGCTTCGGAACCACCTCCCGCATCATCAACACCATCGTCATCCTGCAACTTGTGACCATCGTGATCAGCCGGGGTGATGTGAATATGCTGGGTGAAGCGTATGCCTTCGGGGTGGTTTGGAGTTTCGCCATGAAGGCGCTCTCGGTGCTAGTGCTGCGCTACAAGCAACCCAGCGGGCGCGAATGGAAAGTGCCGCTCAATTTCCACATCGGCGAGACTGAGATCCCGGTGGGTTTGCTGCTGATTACGATTGCGCTGTTCGCCCTGGCCGTCATTAATGTTTTAACCAAAGAGGTGGCCACCATCTCGGGCGTCAGTTTCACCATCGCCTTCTTCATCGTCTTCGAACTCTCCGACATCGCCAACCGCAAGCGCAAAGCCGCCCACCCGGCGGAGCTGGAAAAATTCCGCCTCGACCCGAAGGACGAGCTCAGCGCCGGCACCACCAGCGTGCGTCCCGGCAACGTGCTGGTAGCGGTGCGCAACCCCAATCGCATGCAGCACCTTTCCCGCATCCTGGCTAAGACCGATACGCGCAAACAGGATATCGTAGTGCTCAGCGTGCGCCAGGTGACGCAGGCTGCCTCGGGCGAGCATCCGCTCGATACGGACCAGATTTTCTCCGACGACGAAACGAAGGTTTTCACCCACGTGGTGACTCTGGCGGAAAAAGCCGGCAAGCACGTGGAACTGATGGTGGTGCCGGGCTCGGACCCTTACGAAGCCGTGGTCCGCACCGCCGCCCGCCTGCAATCCTCGCGCATCGTCATGGGCTTGTCGCCCAAGCTCACGCCATCCGAACAGGGCGCCCAGGTGGGACGATACTGGGAACAGTTGCCCGAGCCGCGGCCTTCCATTTCCCTCGAAATCGTGCTGGAAAACCAAAAGGACGTGGTGTTCGTCAACCTCGGCCCGCACCCGCCGCGTCTCTGGCCCGAAGACGTCGACCTGGCGCATCGCCTCTGGCTGGAGCTGAGCGGCATGGGTCCCGGCTCGAAGCTCCACCACCGCGACATCATCGGCGTGGCGCTGCGCCGCATGAGCGCCGAGCTGCATTCCGAGCGCAAGCCCGAGGTAGTGGAGGACGTGCTGAAAGAAGTATCCGGCGCCAACGGCGAGGCTACCGACGGAAAAGCTTAGGGCCCTGGCACGGGCACTCTTGCGGCGCCACATTAACATGTGCTACACCATTTTATGTGGAAAGTCGCAATATTACTTTCAGTCTCCCCGCGGATCTCCTCCGGCAAGCCAAGGTTTACGCCGCCGAGCATGACACCACCATCAACACTCTTGTGCGGCAACTGTTGCAGGAAACGTTAGCCCGAGAGGGGCGGGTACGGGCGGCAGCCGACAGGTTGCTTGCTCTCGCCGATCGAGGGCCCTACTTCACAGCCGATCCGGGCTCGATCCGGCGCGAAGAATTGTATGAACGGCGCTAAAGCCTTTTTTGACACCAATGTGCTGCTCTATATGTACGGGGGTGATGCGGGCAAACAGGCACGCGCGAAAGAGCTCTTTCGGCAGTTCGCTTTGACTGGCCGTATGTTACTGAGCACCCAAGTAGTTCAGGAGTTCTACGCGGCCGGCTCACGAAAGCTGGGCATGCCGCGCCGCGAGTTGCGCGACGCTATCGCCGCTCTGTTGGACTCTCCACTCATCATCGTCGGCCCGTCACAAATCACGGTGGCCATTCAGAATGAAGAACGCTACCAGATTTCCTTCTGGGACGCCTTGATTCTAGCTGCCGCGGAATCCGGAGGCGCGGAGGTCTTGTACACAGAGGACTTAAACCATGGACAACAGTATGGAACGGTCCTGGTGCGTAACCCATTCCGCTCCCCCGACAACTCCTTGTCTACGAATTAAGGGCTTCGAGCTGGCCTGTCTCCCGTCGCACAGAGGTGGGAAGCTGCCCAGAGGTAGTAGTACAAGCGAAGGGGAGCGCCGCGCTGGAAGGGTTCACGGCTCGCGGATCCGGCCGCCGCGGTCGCACCAGGCCCAACCGAGGCCGGTGAGCACACCGAAGGCGCCGGCCACCAGGCCGATGGTGCGCGGGCCGTAATGCTGGGAGGCGATGCCGGCGGCGGCCATGCTTACGATCATGACGCTCCAGCGCACCGATTCCATGGTGGAGAATATCCTGCCGCGCAGGTGGTCGGGCGTGTGACGCAACAACTGGGCGGTGTTCATGACGCTGGCGACAGCCATACCGGCGCGCGAGAGCAGCATCCAAACCAGGGCGGCGGAGTATGACCCGGTCTGGCTGAAAAGCATGTAGGTGACGCCGTGGGTAACATAGCAGAGCG
>JBKQVG010000209.1:0-12946 GCA_052325345.1 Bryobacteraceae bacterium | reverse complement strand
CGCGTTCCACGTAAGCATTCTGGTAGTCGGGGCGATGGCTCAGGGCGACGCTGAAATCCTCGATGGCATCGCGATATTTTCCCTGGTACTCGAGCGCCACGCCGCGGCCTTTGTAAGGTTCCGGGTTGTCGGGGCGGAGCTTGATGGCCTGGGCGAAATCGTCGATCGCCTTGGGGTACTGGCCGGTAGCCAGGTATGCGTTGCCGCGGCCGAGGTAGACCTCGGCGCGTTCCAGATGAAGGCCTATGGCGGTGTTGTAATCGGGAATGGAGCGGGCCGGCGCGCCGATGGCGGCGAAAAAATCCGCGCGCGCCACGTAGGTGGCGGGGTCGCCGGGCGCCACTTCGACGGCGCGGTCGAAATCGGCGGCGGCTTTATCGCGCTCTCCCTGGGCCGAGTAATCCTCGGCGCGGGCGCGATAGGCGGCCGCGTTGGAGGGATCCAGTTGCACGGCCTCGGAGTAGGCGGCGATGGCGTCCGCGCGCTGGCCGTGCCGGTCGTCCTCAACGCCCCGCGCGTAGGCGGCTTGCGACTTCTTCTTATCGACCTTGGCGTCGGCCGCGGCCAGCGCGCCCGCCACGCCGGCGGCAATCGCCAGCCCTACGGCCAGCCGGCCCCGCCATCGAGTTCTTCCGCTTTGGGCCATGAAATTAGTGTACACCCCCCCGCCCAAAAACTCGGACAATAAGGTTATGAGCGACTCCGCCTTCAACCCGCCCCGGCTGGCCATCGACCGTGTCTATACCCGCGGGGGAGACGCGGGCCAAACCAGCCTGGCGGGCGGCCAGCGAGTATCCAAAGATTCCCTCCGGATCGAGGCCTACGGCACCGTGGACGAGCTGAATGCCTGTGTGGGCCTGGCGCGCGCCACGGTTCACGAAGTGGCGGCGCGCCACGCCCCGGTCGGCAAACTGGCGCGGATTCTGTTGCGCGTGCAGCACGAGTTGTTTAACCTGGGCTCGATTCTGGCCACCCTGCCCGAGAATCAGCATCCGCGCCAGCCGCGCGTGACCGGCGCGGAAATCGAGCGGTTGGAGCGGGAGATCGATCGCATGAACGAGCCGCTGCCGCGGTTGCGCTCCTTCGTGCTGCCGGGCGACAGCCGGTTGAACGCCGAACTGCACGTGTGCCGCGCCGTGTGCCGCCGGGCGGAACGGCTGCTGGTGGCTTTGGCGCGCCAGGAGCCCATACCGCCCGAAGCGGTGCGTTATCTGAATCGTCTGAGCGACGCTCTGTTTGTCTGGTGCCGCTGGGTCAGCAATGTGAGCGGCGTTCCCGAGACGCTATGGGAGCCCGACCGCTCGGCTTCGGGGCAGGCCGCTTCGGGACAGAAAATGGAATGAGCGCCGGAGCGACAATGGGCATGGGACCATGGCGCTGATCGCGGTTTCCGGGCATCCGGGTTGCCGGTTCGAGGAAGTGGCCCGCATCGCGGCGCGCCGTCTGAATTTCGAGCTGCTGACGCAGGCCCGGGTGCGGGAACTGGCCGGCGAGGAGTTCGGCAAGGACGCGCCGGTTCCCGACAAAGCCTATGCCAGCCTGGTGACTTCGATGCTGGCGCGGCTGGCCACGGAACATCACCTGGTGTTCTGCGCCGACGGCGGCGAGGTCCAGGCCCGCTATTTCACCGGCATGCTCCGCGTCCACGTGGTGGCGCCGGAAAACGTCCGCATCGGTAACCTCATGCTGGACCATCGGCTGGACCGGCCGGCGGCGCGCCGGTTGCTTCTCGATCTCGAGTCGGCGTCGCGTGCCGACCGCAAGGCCAAGTACGGCAAGACCAAGGCCACCGCCGAGCTCTTCGACATGGTGCTGAATGCCGAAGCGCTGTCGAGCGAGCAGATGGCCGCGCTGATCGTGCGCGCCGTCGAGGAGACCGGCCTGGCCGAGCGCGGCTACCTTTCCGCCGCCGCCGACGCCCAACTCCAGTTTCAAATGCGCCTCAAGCTGGCCCGCCACGGCATCGTTCCCCCCGGCAAAATTACTCTGCGGAAAAAGATGTTCGCCAACCAGAGCGAGGAAATCTTTGCCAACCTGCTCGACTTTTATCGCATCGCCTGGGAATACGAGCCGCGCAGCTTCCCCGTGCAACGCGATGCGGACGGCAATGTCACCGAGGCGTTTACGCCGGACTTCTACCTTCCGGAGTTCGATTTGTATGTCGAATTGACTACCATGAAACAATCCCTTGTAACTCGCAAGAATCGCAAAGTACGTTTGCTGCGCGAACTCTACCCGCAGCTCAACATTCAGGTTTTCTATCAGAAGGACTTCGAGAACCTGGTATTCAAGTACGGATTGGCCGGGCAGCCGGCCAAGATATGAACGGGGAACTGCCCGCGGGCGTGGAGCGCGTTCTGTTCACCGAAGAGGAGATCGACGCGCGCATCCGCGAGCTGGCGGCTAAAATCTCGAGCGACTATCGCGGCAAGACGATCAAACTGGTGGGCGTACTGAAAGGGTCCATCTTCTTTCTCACCGCCCTGGCGCGCTATCTGGCGCCGCCGGTCAAGATCGATTTCCTGGGCATCTCGAGTTTTTCCAATAAGAGCGGGGCTCCCGGCCTGGTGCGCATCGCCAAGGACCTGGACGAAAGCATCGAGGGCGAGGACGTGCTGCTGGTGGAAGATATTGTCGACACCGGCTTCACCTTGCGCTATCTGCTGCAAACCTTGGCGGGACGGGCGCCGAACTCCCTGGCGGTTTGCACCTTTCTCGACCGCAACTCCCGGCGCATCGTGCAGGTGCCCGTCGACTATTGCTGTTTTGAAATTCCGGACCGGTTCGTGGTGGGTTTTGGGTTGGATTACAACCAGTTACACCGCAATCTCGGCTTTGTAGCCGTGTGGAAACACGAGAAAAGTTAAAGAGACCACTTTGGCAAGAAACTTTCCTGAGAAATAAGAGCCGCCCCCTCCACTTAAGGTCTAGAATTAGACTGGACACGGAAAGTGAGGCGTAATCTTGGAGTCCTCCGTTCTATTCATCTCCGGTTATCCGGACGATGCGAACCGCCTCTCTGAAATGCTGCAAGCGCTTCCGCTTGGACTGGTGCATGTGTCGAATATTAAGCTGGCGCGCCATGAATTGCAGCGTCGCCGTTACTCGGTGATCTTGAGCGAAGCACTTCTGCCCGACGGAAAATGGATGGATGTGCTGGACCTGGCCAGAGAGTATGAGGGCCGGGTGGAAGTAATTGTTACCGACCAGGACGCGGATGCCCGACTGTGGGCGGAAGCCCTGAATCTGGGCGCTTACGACGTGCTCAGCCAGCCCTTTTATGAGCCCGAAGTGCGCCGAATTCTGCACAACGCGTGTTCCCGCCGGCAAGCCCCGGCCCGAAGCTGGGTGGCCGCCAATTAGCAGCTTGGATTGGCGGCAACCAACCCCGACCACAAGTTAGCCCTACAGCCTCCGCGGCGGCCGTCGCCGAGCCGTGTTACCTTTTCGTGTGCGCGCGCGCCGACTTACAGCTTCATTGGCGTGTTTCTGAACGCCCGCCGCTATAGGTGTGCATCGCGGTAAGCGGAATTACCTCGCGTTCCGTGCTGCGGATTTTTCACCTCACTTCTCTTGTTCCCATGGATGCGGCCGCCGCCGGACTGATAAGATTGAGTGAGCGTTGTGCCCTCGGGTTTTATAACCAGGCTTATTTCAGCGATTTGGCTGCTGCTCTTGCTGGCAGCTTGCCAGCCCGGCGCGGAGCGCGCCCCAGCCCTCGGGTACGCCTATGTCGCGCCCGAGGTGTTGAAGATCCGAAAGGAGATTTCGACCCAATCGCCGACGGTGGGCACTGTCCGGCACGGGCAAAGGTTGGAACTCCTGCAGCAAAGGCGGCGATTCCTGAAGGTCCGCACCCCGTCCGGCGCGGAAGGCTGGACCGACGAAACGCAGTTGCTGAGCGAAGGCGACATGGAGATGCTGCGGGACCTGGCGCGGCGTTCCAGCCAACTGCCGTCTCAAGGCAAGGCGAGCGTCCTGGCCGATCTCCGCATGCACATTCAACCGGCACGTCCGTCGACCGGCTTTGCCATGATCAAGCCGGGTGAAAAAGTGGATGTGCTGGCGCACACCGCGACTCCGCGCAACTTCGTACCGCCGCGGCGGCCTCTGCTCGAGCCGGTTCCGAAGAAGCCGCGGACGCCCGCTCCGAAAAAGGCGTCCAAATACCCGCCTCTGCCGATGCCCAAACCGCCGGGGCCGCCGGAGAATTGGCTCGATTTGTCGGGCGTCGATTCCGAAGGCGGCGATACACTCCCCCAGCCGGCTCCGCCGGCCGAACCGTCCAAACCGGCGCCGGCCGAGGATTGGAGCCTGGTCAAGGCCGCCGGCGGCGAGGTGGGCTGGGTCCTTACCCGACCCTTGCAGATGACGATTCCCGACGAGGTCCAGCAGTACGCCGAAGGGCGCCGCATCGTATCGTTTTTCTCCCTCGGCAAGGTGCGCGACGGCGATCTCACCAAGGACATCTGGGTGTGGACCACGATTTCCGACTCCTCGCCGAGGAGCATCGATTTCGACAGCTTTCGGGTGTTTATCTGGAACGTCCGCCACCACCGCTACGAAACCGCCCACGTGGAGCACGATATCGAAGGCCATTCGCCGGTTTTGGTGCATGAAATCCACTACATCCCGGGCGTGAGGAACTCCGGCAATGCGGGCGCCTATCCCGGCTTTTCGGTGTGCGCGCTGTGGCCCGAAGGAACTCTGGAACGCCACGACTATGCGCTGCTCGGCAACGTGGTGCGCCGGGCTGGAGTAGAACCGTGTACCGTGCCGCCGCCGGTGTTCTCGTGGCAGACGTCTCAGCAATCCGCCGCGAATCGCCCGGCGCCGCCGCCCCCGCCCCCACCGCCGTCCACGCCAAGCCTGGCGCAGCGAATTCTCCGCCGGGTGTCGCGCTGGTTCGGCAAGTAGCGCCGGCGACCTGCCATAGCTTATTTCTGCCGCCTGGCGACGATCCTCACTTTGCGGGTTTCCGAGATCGGGCCGGGAGCCAGCGCGTCGTTCGAGATTTCGGCCTGTTCCTGCTGATGGCGCTTGCCGGAGCCGGTGGCCGTGCTGGCGCTTTCCGGGCGGCCGACGTAGCGGATTTCGCGGTGGGTGGGATCGACGAGCGGCTGGATAAGCTCGCGCATGAACCGCCATGCGCCCATGTTGCGCGGCTCCTCCTGGGCCCACACCACTTCCGCCGTGGCGGGATAGCGGGCCAGCATATCGCGCGCCCGATCGGCGGCGAACGGATACAACTGTTCCACTCGCACCAGCGCCGCGTGATCGGCCTTGCGTTCCTGGCGCGCCGCGGCGAGGTCGTAATAAATCTTGCCGGAGCAGAAGATCACCCGGGAAACGCGCGAAACATTCTCGATCGGCTCGTCTCCCAGAATTTCGGAAAACCCTCCGCTGGTGAAATCGCGCAGGCGCGAAGACGCCCGCGGATGCCGCAGCAGGCTCTTGGGCGTGAACACGATCAGCGGCTTGCGCATGCCGCGCCGGTCGGGTCCGCCGTACATCTGGCGGCGCAGCAGGTGAAAATAATTCGCCGGGGTGGTGCAGTTCGCCACCAGCAGGTTGTTTTCCGCGCAGAGCGTCAGATAGCGCTCGATACGCGCGCTGGAGTGCTCCGGCCCCTGGCCCTCGTAGCCGTGCGGCAGCAGCATCACCAGGCCGCTGGGCTGGCCCCACTTCGATTCGGCGCTGGAGACGAACTGGTCGATCATGATCTGCGCGCCGTTGGCGAAATCGCCGAACTGCGCCTCCCAGACCACCAGCGACAAGGGGTCGGCCACGCTGTAGCCGAATTCGAAGCCCAGCACGGCGTACTCGCTCAGCGAGCTGTCGAAGACTTCGAAACGCGCCTGGCCGGGCGAAATATGCTGCAGCGGAATGTAGCGCTGGCCGGTTTCGGAATCGTAAAACGCCAGGTGCCGCTGGCTGAACGTGCCGCGGCCGGAGTCCTGGCCGCTCAGCCGCACCGGCGTGCCCTCCAGCGCCAGCGTGCCGAAGGCCAGAGCCTCGGCGAATGCCCAGTCGATGGGCCCATCCTTCGAGGCCGCTTCCCGCCGCTTCTCCACAAAGCCGCGCAGTTTGGGATGCAAGTGGAAGCTCTCCGGGAACTGCGTCATGCCGCGGGTTACACGCTCGACCACGGCGTGGTTGACGGCCGTGCGCGGGCAGAAATTGCTGATCTCCTCGTTCGGAATCGCGCTCAGTTCCTGCAATTCGAAATGCTCGGTCTTCCGCTGCGCCTGGTCGTAGGCCTCCGCGAGGCGCTGGGCGAAACCCTTGCGCAGGGCTTCGGCATCTTCGGCGCTTAACACGCCCTCGCTCACCAGCCGCTCGGAATAGAGCTTGGCCACCGGCGGGTGCTCTTTGATCTTGCGGTACAGAATGGGCTGCGTGTAGCTGGGATCGTCGCCTTCATTGTGACCGTGGCGCCGGTAGCAGATCATGTCGATCACCACGTCCTTCTTGAAGGCCTGGCGGTAATCGAAGGCGATCTGGGCGACGCGGACGGCCGCTTCGGGGTCGTCGCCGTTGAGGTGGAAAATCGGCGCCTGCACGCCCCGCGCCACGTCGGTGGAATAGGGAGTGGAACGCGATTCGTCGGGCAGCGTAGTGAAGCCGATCTGGTTGTTGATGACCAGGTGAACCGTGCCGCCGGTGGAGTAGCCGTCGAGTTGCGAGAGATTGAGGGTTTCGGCCACCACGCCCTGGCCGGCGAAGGCGGCGTCTCCGTGCACCAGCAACGGGATCACGCGCTCGCGCGCGGCGTCGCCCAGGCGGTCCTGTTTCGGCCGCACGATACCTTCTACCACCGGGTCCACGGCTTCCAGGTGGCTGGGGTTGGGCGCGATCGACACCACGATCTCCCTTCCCCCCGCGGTCTTGCGCACGCCCGTGGCGCCCAGGTGGTACTTGACGTCGCCCGAGCCCTGCGTGCTGGAGGGATCTATTTCGCCCTCGAATTCGGAGAAAATCTGTTTGACGTCTTTGCCCACCACGTTGACCAGCAGGTTCAGCCGGCCGCGATGCGCCATGCCGATGACGACTTCGTGAACGTTGTCGCCGGACGCCTGTTCCAGCACTTCCTCCAGAATGGCGAGCGCGGTCTCTCCCCCCTCCAGCGCAAAACGCTTCTGGCCCACGAAGCGGGAATGCAGAAAATGCTCGAATTCCTCGGCCGCGAACAGGTTGGCGAGAATCCGCAGGCGAGTCTCCCGCCCCAGCGGCCAGTTGTTGGCCTGTTGCTCCATGCGTTTTTGCAGCCAGCGTTTCTGTTCCGGCACCTGAATGTTCATGTATTCGGGCCCGATCTTGCCGCAATAGGTCTGGCGCAGGGTTTCCAGGATCTCGCGCAGCGTGGCTACCGGCTTGGGGCTGCCTTCGCCGATGGTCTCGCCCAGGCTGCCGGTGAGGAATTCCCGGTCGAGGTCCCAGATGGTGAGGCCGTAGGTTTCCGGATCGAGCTCGGCGTGATAGCTGGGCTCGTGGCCGAGCGGGTCGAGGTCGGCGATGAGATGACCGCGCACGCGATAGGCGTTGATCATCTGCATGATGCCGGCTTCTTTGGCGATCTCGGCGGTGCGGGCCGTGGTCGTGCCCGGCAACATCGGTTTGCGGTCCACTTCCCAGTGCACCGGCTGGTGCGGCATGCGGAGATGGTCGAAGACCTCTTCGTAAAACCCGTCCTTGCCGTCCAGCAGGGCCTGCACCTGGCCCAGAAACGCTCCCGACTCCGCGCCCTGGATCACGCGGTGGTCGTAGGTGCACGTCAGGGTCATGACTTTGCTGATGCCCAGCGTGGCGCGAGTTTCGTCGGCCGTGCCGCGGTATTCGGCCGGGTAATCGATGGCGCCGGCGGCGACAATTGCTCCCTGGCCCGGCATCAGGCGCGGATTGGAAGACATGGTTCCGACCGTGCCTGGGTTGGTGAGCGAAAGAGTGGTCCCCTGGAAATCCGCCGGCGCCAGCTTGCCCGCGCGCGCCCGCGCCACCAGGTCGTCAAAAGCGGCCAGGTATTCCTGAAAGTTGAGGCCGCCGGCATTCTTGATATTCGGCACCATCAACGAGCGGTTGCCGTCCTTGCCCGCCACGTCCACGGCGACGCCAAGGTTCACCCGCGGGTGCGCCACCCGGTACCCTTGCCCATTGCTTTCGGCGTAGGCATGATTGAGCGCCGGCACTTCTTCGAGCGCCTTGACGATGGCCCAGCCGATCAGGTGCGTATAGGAAACCTTGCTCTTGCGAACCACGCCGCGGTGCTGATTGATGATGCGGCGGTTCTCGTCCATCACCTTGACCGCGATGGTCCGCTGCGAGGTGGCCAGCGGTACGGCGAGCGAGGCCGTCATATTCTCGGCGATCTTGCCGGCTATGCCGCGCAGGGGCTGCAACTCACCGCCGGCCGGTGGTTCCGGCGGCGCGAGCGGCTGGCTGGGGACGGCAACGGCCGGTGCGGCGGGCGCGCGGCCTGTTGAAGTTTCTTCGAAGACATGTTTCCAGCTCTGGTCGACGGTAGACCGATCATGCAAATATTGCCGGTACAGCTCGTCCTCAAGCCAGCTATTGACACTCAATTCCGGTTCGGGTTTTGACGCCATCGGTGGGATTGCTCTCTATGTCTATGATAGCGTGGCAGGACCGGAATCGCCGTTGGCGCCGGGGTGCCGTGTGGAATCGGAAGCGTTCCCGGCGGGGGCAAACCCGGGATTCAGCGATACGCCATGACTTGTGGCGCCGGCCGGCTCTCCAACAGCGACAGCAGGCGCTGCGGGATCGTGGGGAGCCCAACTACATGCTCGGCGGCGCCCAGTTTGAGGGCCGCTCCCGGCATCCCAAAGACTACCGAAGTAGCCTCGTCCTGGATCAGGGTTTGGGATCCCGACTGGCGCATTTTCAGCAAACCGCGGGCGCCATCTTCGCCCATCCCCGTAAGCAATACGCCGATGGCTCGCCGGGCGGCAATCTCGGCGACCGACAAGAACAGCACATCCACCGACGGCCTCTGGTAACACACCCGCGGCCCGGTTTGTACCTGAACCCACAACCCACGCGGGTCGGACTGCAGAATCATGTGAAAATCGCCGGGCGCCACCAGAACCCGTCCCGGAAGCAGCCGATCTCCGTCCTCGGCTTCCTTCACCTCGACGGAACTGATCTGGTTCAGCCGCTGCGCGAATGCCTTGGAAAAAACCGGCGGGATGTGTTGAACGACCAGAATCGGGGGCATACCGGCGGGCAGGCGGCGCACTATCGAAGCCACGGCCTCGGTGCCGCCGGTGGAAGCGCCAACGGCGATCAACGCATCCTGGCGTATCGCCGTCGCGCGGCCGGCCGCCGGCGTCGGCATTTCCGCCGCTGCGGCGCCGCCGCCCGAACGCATGGCGCGGTTCGACTGCGCCACGGCGCGAATTTTCTCCACCAGGACCGGCCGCAAGTCCGCCACCGAATAGGGACCGCCGGGCTTGGCCAGCACTTCCACCGCTCCGCCCAGTTCCATGGCGGCGATCGCCGCCGAGCAGGAGGCCGGCGCCAGAGAGCTGACCAGCACCACCGGCATGGGGTGAAAATGCATCAGCTTTTTCAGGAAGGTGAGCCCATCCATGCGCGGCATTTCGATATCCAGCGTCAGCACGTCCGGTTGAAGGGCGAGAATCCGGTCGCGCGCCACGTAGGGATCCGGCGCCGTGCCCACCACTTCCAGATCCGGTTCGCTGGCCAGCATTTCGCTCAGGACTTTGCGAACGATCGCCGAATCGTCGACGATCAGGATGCGTATTCTGCGGCGGGGGGACATATCGGCGCCTCCGTGACCATCGCGACCATGATCGCGGCCGGGCCTAGCGGCACCGAATAAATGGCGGCGGTAGCCGGCAGCGGCTCGGGCGCCACGATTGCGGGTACACCCAAGCGAAATGTCACCGCTCCTTCCACCCGGCTCAATACCGAACCGCAAATCATATTGGCCAACTCGCACATCACTTCCCCGACCTGAGAGTCCGATAACTCGTCCGGTTCGGCGCCGAGGAAGTCCGCGGCTATCGAGCGGGCCGCAAACCGATTGAGCCGCACCGTCAGGGAGCCGGAAGGCTTGCCGTCAAAACTCAGCCGCACCGTCATGTCGTCCTCCAGCGGAACCGTGACGGTATCGGGCGTTTCATCGAGGATGCTGATGAAGAACATCTTCTCGAGCACATCTACCAGCGACTCGTGCAAGACGCGTTGAAGGAGACTCTCAGGCATGCGGCACTCCCAGGTGGCGCTCCAGCACTTCGCGCAGGTTTTCCGGCAGGAACGGTTTGGCAATGTAGCCACAGGCTCCCAATTCCCTGAGGCGCTCGACCCGATGGCGCGTGGCATCGGTGGAAATCACCACGGTAGGGATGGAGCGGAGCAACTCTTCGGACTGGAGACGCTCCAGTAGCTGTTCGCCGTCCATGATCGGCATGTTGATATCGGTCAGAATCACGTCGACCCATTGGTCGGCCAGCACGGCGAGCGCTTCCCGCCCGTTGCCCGCCTCGAAACAGTCCGCCACATCGACGCCGGAGAGCGAAATCACGCGCCGGACAAAGGCGCGCATAGCCGGAGAATCGTCGACGATCAGGACGCGGTAGGCCATGGCATTTCTCCTTTCCTTGCCGGCGCGCCACCCAACTGGCGCTGCTCGCCGGCTTCCTGCAAGACTACCCGGCCGGTGGCAATCTCCAGCTTCACGGAACGCGACCGTTCGCCGCCCACTACTTCGCCGCTCAGCAGAATGCCCACTTTCCAAAGAATTCTTCTTACCGCCAGAGAGTTCCGCTTGCCGATTTCGAACACATTTCGGTCGTCCATCATCTGCGCGCCCCCGAACGCGTGCACCACCAGGCGGCGTTTGGAGGCTCCGCGCGCGGCCAGCATCTCGATCAGCCGTGGAATACCGGTGTCGGCAAACATGAACGGATTGAGCCGGCCCTTTTCCGGATCGATCGCGGAGTCGGGGAGCATGAAGTGAAGCAGCCCGCCCAGCACCGTTTTCGGGTCGTAGGCGGTCAGCCCGATGCAGGATCCGAGAGCGAACGTGGCCAGCACCTGCTCCGGGGCGTCGGCCACCCGGCAATCGGCGATCCCTACTACGATCTGGTCCATTTGCCCTCTCTCCCGGCCGGCTTGCGATATATGGCCGGCCGCAAGTACTCCAGCGCGTGATCGATTCTGGTCAGACTCTCGGCATGGCCGACAAACAGATATCCGCCCGGCTCCAGGAACTCGGTCAATCGGCGCACCACCAGCTCCTGCACCGGCCGGTCGAAATAGATCATGACGTTGCGGCAGAAGATCACCGGAAACAAGTGGGGCCAGGTGTAGGCCTCGGTCAGATTCAAGCGGCGAAACGAGGCTTGCCGGCGCAGTTCCGCCGTGACCCGGTAGCTCGCCGCGGGGCGTCCTTCGGGCGCCAGAAAGCGGGAGATCCAGGCGGCCGGCAGGGAGGCGCAGCGCTCGGCCGAATAACACGCTTCCGCGGCGGTCGTCAAGGCGCGATTGGAAATGTCCGTCCCGACAAAATGCAACCTCCCCGCCGGCATCGCGTCATTCAGAGCCATGGCCAGGGTCCACAGCTCTTCCCCGGTCGAGCAAGCCGCGCTCCAGACATCCACGGTGGGCCGGCTTCGCAGCCAAGGCACGACCTGCTCGCGCAAATACGTAAAGTGTTCGGCTTCGCGCAGGAAACTGGTGTGGTTGGTGGTGAGAGCGTCGATCATGGCGGCCAAAGCGACACCCGTCCGGTCTTCCGTCACGTGCCGATAATATTCTTCGAACGATCGCAGGCCGTCACGCTGCACCAGGCGCCGCAGGCGCGCCGACACCAGATCTTCCTTTCCGCTCCGCAGATCGAGCCCGAAGGTTCGCTTGGCCAGCTCGCAGATTCGCTGGAATTCCTCCGGCCGCAACGGCGCCACCGAATTCGGCTCCTTCCCCTCACTAACCGACATCGGCCCGCTCTTGGAATAGCCGGTCCAGGTCCAGAATCAAGCCGACCCGGCCGTCGCCTAGGATCGCGCCGCCGGCGATTCCGGAGACATTCTTGAAGGTCTCGCCCAGGCTCTTAATCACCACCTCCTGCTTGCCGATCAGCTCGTCCACCAACAAGCAGAAGCGCCCTCCCTCGACTTCTCCGACGATCAGTACCGACTCGCGGGGATCGGTGGTTGCCGGTGTCACGTGAAAACGCTTGTAGAGGCGTAAGACGGGCAGCAGGGCTCCCCGCACCAGCGCCATCTCCACCCGCTGCTTGACGGTCCAGATGGTGTCTTCCTTGGGCCGGAGCATTTCCCGCACCGCGAACAGCGGCACAATGTAACGTTCCGGGCCTACCCGCACCACCAACCCGTCGATGATCGCCAGCGTCAGCGGCAGCTTCAAGGTAAAGGTGGAGCCCTCGCCGACCGCCGAATGGATCTCGATCCTCCCACGCAGCTTGTCGATATGCCGCCGCACTACGTCCATGCCCACGCCGCGCCCGCTCACGTTGGTCACCATGGCGGCGGTGCTAAAGCCGGGCTCGAAGACCAGGTTGAAAATTTCGTTGTCGGTAAGGCCTTCCGCCGTGGCGATCAGTTTGCGTTCGATCGCTTTGGCGGCAATCCGCTCCCGGTCCAGGCCGCGGCCGTCGTCGGCGATTTCGATCAACACCTGCCCGCCGCGGTGCTGCGCCGTAAGAGTCACGCGGCCGGTTTCCTTCTTGCCGGCCTCGCGCCGTTCCCGAGGAGTCTCCAAGCCGTGGTCCAGGGCGTTGCGGACCATGTGCATCAACGGGTCGGCCAGTTCCTCGACGATGGTGCGGTCCAGCTCGATTTCATCGCCGGCGGTGACCATCTCGACGTGCTTTCCGAATTGCCGCGACAGATCGCGCACCAGGCGCGCCATGCGCCGGAACAGGGGGCCGACGGGCACCAGCCGC
>JBKQVG010000208.1:0-6873 GCA_052325345.1 Bryobacteraceae bacterium | reverse complement strand
CGGACATGGTGCTGGTGCCCGCCGAATTGCGGGTCCGCGATTCCACCTGCCCGCCCCACGGCGCGGCGTGAACTCCTGACGCCGCCGTCAGCCGGCGCGATCCACCGCGATACCCATCATCCCGCAGAAGATTTCGATGGCTTCCAGGTGGCGGCCGGGAACGACGTGCGCGTGATTGGTGTGAAACTGGTCGATGAAATCCTCAGGCTCCACGCTCATGCGCACGAAACCGTGGGGCCATGCCGCGCAGGTTTCCAGCATTCTGGCCGGCGGCTGCGACACGAATTCCGCCGGCGCCAGGAACATGCGGTACTGCCCGTCGACCCGCGTCAGGCGGGCCAGCGTAATTTCACCTTCCTTGCAGATATAAGGGAAGTGGGCTCCGCCGCCGGCGTACTTGGAAATCACCGGCTCCAGCGAGACCAGGGCCAGGTTCTCTTCCGCCTTCGGACTGCGCGCGGCATACCAGGAAGGCATCGCGCCGCAATTGCAGAAAGTGTACAGCCGGCGCTCGGAATCGTAGTTGCGAATATCGAACAGCAGCGATGGGTACCCGCTGATCAGCTTCAGAATGTGCATGGTGAGGGCGCCGTCGTTATCCGCTTCGCACGATGCCGCCAGCGGCGCTTTAGGCCCGTTCCAGTCATACGGGTCGTTCAGAAACATGGCCGAGACGCAGGCCGTGACCAGGTATTCGCTCAGGTCGTAGTGGCACTTGATGCTCAGGAAATCGAGCGAAAAGTCTTCGATAATGGCGCGCAGGGCCAGGTAGTGGCGAATCTGTTCCTTGACGTGCGCCGGCGCCGCTTTGCCTTCGCTGGAGGCGTGGCCCAGGCGCCCGGTCATCCAGGCATAAGCGCGGTCCACTTCATTTTCGTCGACGTCCTTGGCCCGCCGCACCAGCTCCAATTGGTCGATGTGCTCCGTGTCCACGCCGAACCGGCGCATCCACTCCTGCGGATCGCTCACTCCGGTGTTCATGCCGATGCTGCGGCCGCCCACCACCCCGAAAACGCTGCCCTTCAGGCGCTCGCGCGCGCCCGCCGCGCGGCAAAAGGCCGATAGCCGGGCCGCGGCCCGGGCGTCCTCTAGAGGATCGCCCCAACTCTTCCAGTTCGCAATGCCGACCTGGGCCATGGCGCCGTGAGCCGCCAGAATGCCACCCACTCCCGGCAGCAGGCCGTTGCGCGGCGAGCTCAGCAATACCGGCGCCTCCAGCATGCGGGCGGCGATCAGGCTGAAATTCGGAAAGGCGAAAACCGGGATGTTAAACACCGCGGCTTCGAGTCGCGCCGCACGCATGCCGCCGGCGACGCGCCGGGCGCTCCGGTTCGAATGAATCGTCTCCGGACACTCGGCGACGCGCAATAGCGGATCGCGAACAATCGCTTCCGTCAAAGCGCGCGCATGGGCCGCCACGGTTTCTTCGAGCGTCCGATGGACCCGCAAGCGCCCATCGGAGAAACTGAGCACGCCCACGCGATAAGGCTCGGGCGGGAAGGGAGGAACAACAAGGTCAATGGGCGCAGGCATGGCGGCTCCATCCACGGCGTGCCGGGAACCCTCAGTCTACCGCATTGCGAATTTTTACTACCGAGATCGGCGCTAATCGTATTGAAACGTTCCTGAGCAATGGATAAATGGCAATATAATCGTGATCTATCCGTTTCAATTCAGAAGGAGAGTAGATGGCGTGGCAGCAGGACTATACTCCGATCGCGCACAGTCTGGCATGGTCCGCGCTGGCGGGCGCAACGCCCATGCTGGTGCTGATTTACCTGTTGGCATGGAAACGCAAACCGGCCTGGTTGTCAGCCCTGGCCAGCCTGGGCGCCGCCGTCTTGGTGGCGCTCTTCCAGTACCGCATGCCGCCGCCGCTGGTCTTAGCTTCGTCCCTTTATGGGGCCGCCTTCGGACTGCTCCCGATCGGCTGGATCACGCTCAATTCCATTCTGCTCTATCGCCTGACTCTGGAGACCGGA
Source organism: Bryobacteraceae bacterium (assembly GCA_052325345.1). Classification (GTDB taxonomy): domain Bacteria; phylum Acidobacteriota; class Terriglobia; order Bryobacterales; family Bryobacteraceae; genus JBEKYD01. The sequence continues at coordinate 4,891 of JBKQVG010000208.1, read as the reverse complement.
CAGTTTGAAGTCATCAAACGCTCGCTGACCGGCTTGACTACCGACCGGCGCCTGCAGGTTCTGGTGATCGCCTTCGCGTTCGGCGCATTCATCGAGGGCGCCGCCGGTTCCGGGGTTCCGGTCGCGGTGGGCGCGGCGACGCTTACGGGGTTGGGATTCCCGGCCCTGCAGGCCGCCGTTCTTTGCCTGCTGGCCAACACCGCGCCGGTCGCGTTTGGAGCTATCGGCACGCCCATCCTGACGCTCAGCGCCACCACCGCGCTCCCGATTTCGCGCTTGAGCACCTGCGTGGCCAGCATCTGCGCGCCGCTTTCCTTCTTCATCCCCATCTACCTGACCGCCCTGGTGGGAGGCCGCAAAGGGGTGCGTGGAGCCTTGCCCGCGTCGCTTCTCTGCGGTTTCAGTTTTGCCTCCGTCAAATGGCTGGTAGCCTGGCGCATCGGCCCGCAGTTGACGGACGTGCTGGCGTCTCTCGCCGCCCTGTTCTGCCTGGTTCTCTTGCTGCGAGTGTGGCAGCCGAAAGACAACGATGCCGGTCTCGCCGCGCCGGCCGCGGAGCGGAATCGCGACAGCGCCGGAGCCGTCTGGTCGGCCTGGGCGCCATACACCTTGCTGGCGGTCTGCGTGCTGCTCTGGGGATTGCCCGCCATGCGGGGGTTGTTGGACCACACCACCCCGCTCATCGCGTGGCCGGCGCTCGACGGCCAGGTTCGCCGCATGCCGCCAGTCGTCCCCGTGCCCACCGGGTACGCGGCCGTCTACAGGTTCGAATGGCTGTCGTCCCCAGGGACGGCCTGCCTGCTGGCCAGCATCCTGGCCGCCGCGTTCGCCGGCATGTCGCCGCTGCGGTTTGCCGGCGTCTTCGGCCGGACCCTGCGGACGATGGCCTACCCTCTGATCACCATCGCGTCCGTGTTGAGCCTTGCCTTTCTCATGAATTACTGCGGCGCCACGGCGACTTTGGGATTGGCCTTCGCCGGTACCGGCCGGCTCTTTCCGTTCTTCAGTCCGCTGCTCGGCTGGATGGGCGTGTTTCTCACCGGATCCGACGCCAGTTCCAATGCGCTTTTCGGCAACCTGCAGGTGGTCACCGCCAGGCGCTTGTCTCTGAACCCCATCCTGATGGCATCGGCAAATTCCAGCGGCGGCGTGATGGGAAAGATGATCAGCGTGCAGACCATCGCCGTCGCGGCGGCCGCCACCGGCATGGATACGGCCTCGGAAACCCAACTCTTCCGCTTCAACTTCTGGCGCAGCCTGATGCTGGCCGCCGCCATCGGGTTGCTGGTTACGGCCTACGCTTACCTGTTGCCCATATCGATTTTCTGAGCGGGCAACTGGTTACCGGCTAACGCATCAAAATCGCACGATGGACATCAATTGTAATTGTTGACATCATATTGACTTTCTGCCATCATGAAAGCCGTGAGGACGACACTGACGCTGGAAGATGATGCGATGGGCGCGGTGCAGGACCTTGCGGTGCGCCGGCGGATCTCATTGGGTAAGGCGGCATCGGAGCTGATTCGGAGGGGCAGCCGGTACCAACTCAGTGTCCGCAAGGTAAACGGCTTGCCGGTGCTCGACGCGTCCGACGACATACCGGCGATCACGGCCGAGCAGGTGCGCGAGTTGCTGGACGAAGAATGACCCGCTACCTGGCGGACGTCAATATTCTTCTGGCGCTGGTTTGGCCGCGGCATACTGGGCATGCGGCCGCGCAGGCTTGGTTCGCCAAGTCCGGGCATCGGGCTTGGGCGACCAATCCGCTGACGCAACTTGGAGTGCTGCGCCTGCTGACCAATCCCGCGGTAACCCATGGCATAGTCAGCACCCGGACGGCCCTCGAACTGGTTGCCGAAGCGACCGCCCATCCCGGACACGAATTCTGGCCCCTGGAGCGCGACATCCCCACGGTCCTGAAGCCACTGGCTGGCGGGTTAAAGGGGCATCAGCAATGGACCGACGCGCTGCTGCTGGTGCATGCCGCCGAGCGGAACGGAGTGCTGGTGACGTTCGATGCGGACATTGGAAAGCTGGCGTCCGGCAAACTCGGCGGACGATTGTTGGTCTTGAAGCAGGGTTAAGACAACGCCGGCCGATACGCGCGTCGTGCGATAATCGGGGTTCGCCATGAAAGCGCGAGTGTTCGTTTCGTTCAAATCGACGGTGCTCGATCCGCAAGGGCAGACGGTGCGCTCCGCCCTGGAGGGATTGGGCTATCGTTCCATCGCGGATGTGCGCCAGGGCAAAGTTTTCGATATCCTTCTCGCGAATGACACGAGCCGGGAGCAGGCGGCCAAGGAACTAGATGCCATTGCCCACGAAGTGCTGGCCAATCCGGTTATCGAGGAATACCGGGTCGAAATACTGGACTGACAACCGTACTGCCGGTACGTTACCTCAAACTCCGCACTCTATACTGTAGTTATATGTGTGGGATCGTAGGCTACATCGGCACACGCAAGGCGGTGCCGATCATTTTAGATGGGCTGCGCCGGCTGGAATACCGCGGGTACGATTCGGCGGGGTTGGCGGTATACGACGAACGGGGCGAGCTGGCGATACGCCGGGCCAAGGGGAAGCTGCGCAACCTGGAAGACGCCATCCGCATGAACCCGGTGGACGGCTCGTTCGGCATCGGCCATACGCGCTGGGCCACCCACGGCCGGCCCACCGAAGAGAACGCCCACCCGCATCGCGATTGCAAGGGCGACGTGGTGGTGGTACACAACGGGATCGTCGAAAACTACCTCTCGCTCAAGCACCAGCTCGAATCCGAAGGCCACCAATTCAGGACCGAGACCGACACCGAAGTCATCGCCCACCTGGTGGAGAAATACTTCGCCGGCAACCTGGAAGAGGCCGTCCGCGCCGCCGTGAAGGACTTGACCGGGGTTTTTGCGCTGGCCGTGATCTCGCGTCTGGACCCGAATAAGATTGTGGCGGCGCGGAACGGTCCACCGGTGGTGGTAGGCATCGGCGACGACGAATACTTCATCGCGTCCGACGTGCCGGCGATTCTCAGCTATACCCGCGACATGTTCTTCCTGGCCGATGGCGACATGGCGATCCTGCAGCCGGGCGGCGTGCGCCTGAGCGATTTCGAGGGGCGGCCCGTAAACCGGCAGGTGGCGCACGTGCTGTGGGATCCGATCCTGGCGGAAAAGGGCGGCTACAAGCACTTCATGCTCAAGGAAATCTATGAACAGCCGCGGGCGGTTCGCGATACCATGCTGGGGCGTGTGGGCCAGGAAACGGGACGCATCTTCCTGGACGAGATGGATATCGCGCCGGCCGAATTCACGCGTTTCCGGGCGGTGCGCATCATTGCCTGCGGCACCAGTTGGCATGCCGCCCTGGCCGGCAAGTTTCTGATCGAAAAGCTGGCGCGCATTCCGGTGGAAGTGGACTACGGCAGCGAGTTCCGCTATCGCGACCCGATCGTGCTCGAAGATACGCTCACGGTGGTCATCTCGCAATCCGGCGAAACCGCGGACACGCTGGCGGCACAGCGCGAGGCCAAGCACAGGGGATCGAAGACGCTGGCCATCTGCAACGTGGTCGGCTCCATGATTACGCGGGAGGCGGCCGGCGCCATTTATACCCACGCGGGGCCGGAAATCGGCGTGGCCTCCACCAAAGCCTTCACCTGCCAATTGACGGCGCTGTTCATTCTGGCCATGCAGCTTGGGCAGGCCAACCACCGGTTGGACGAAACCGCCTCGCGCTGCCTGGTGCAGGAATTGCTGCGCATTCCGGGCAAGCTCGAAACCGTGCTCTCGCACGACGCGATTTACGAGCAACTGGCGCGCGACTTCCACCACGTCACCAATGCGCTTTACCTGGGGCGGGGCGTTCACTATCCGATCGCGCTGGAAGGTGCCTTGAAGCTGAAAGAGATCTCCTACATTCATGCCGAGGGTTATCCGGCTGGCGAAATGAAGCACGGTCCCAACGCGCTTATCGACGAGAAACTGCCGGTGGTGGTGCTGGCGACGCGGGATCCCTCCAGCGAGGAGAGCCGCGTGCTCTACGAAAAGACGCTCTCCAATATACAGGAAGTGAAAGCGCGCGAAGGCATCGTGATCGCGGTCGTCACCGAAGACGACGAGCACGTCCGCAAGACGGCCGACCACACGATCGAAATTCCGGCCACCCGCGAACTGCTCAGCCCACTGCTGGAGATTGTGCCGTTGCAGTTGCTGGCTTATCACATCGCCGTGCGGCGCGGGTGCGACGTGGACCAGCCGCGCAACCTGGCCAAGAGCGTCACCGTGGAGTGACCGGCTTGCGGCAATTCCAAGGGCGCCTGGAGGTACCGACCCGCGGCAAGGGCCTGTACGAGATCGCCAGCCGGGTTGCCGACTGGCTGGGCGTTCACGGCGTGGGCCAGGGCCTGCTTACGGTGTTCGTGCAGCACACCTCGGCTTCCCTCGCCATTCAGGAAAACGCCGACCCGGACGTAATCGCCGATCTGAACGCGTTTTTCAATCGCCTGGTGGCCGAGGACCCGCGCCTGTACCGCCATACCATCGAAGGCGCCGACGATATGCCGGCCCACATTCGCGCAGCTCTCACCCTGACGCAAATCTCCATTCCCATCGAGCGCGGGCGCATGGCCCTGGGCGCCTGGCAAGGCATTTACCTGTTCGAGCACCGCGCGTCTCCGCATCGCAGAAGCGTGGTGTTGCATTTCCTGGGCGACGTGGCGTAGGCCTCCACCTGGCCGCCGCGGGCGATTCCCGGGATTCCGGCGCCTCATCCTTCGGCGCTCTCCAAGAATGACCCACCCGTATTCTCCGAAAGTGACCCAGGCGTTCTGACCTGACTCCACCCGGCGCGCCTGCGCGTGATGACAACGATAGATCATCACGATGCCAGAGGCCCG
>JBKQVG010000207.1:0-8104 GCA_052325345.1 Bryobacteraceae bacterium | reverse complement strand
TTCTGAGCGTCACGCTCTTCGAGAAAACGCCCATTTTACAGGCACTTCAGGCGTCCGACTCCGAGAACGATTTAGCCGACGCCGGCAACCAACTGATTCTATTCGACTTCTAACCGGACACCAGTGTGCAGCAGAATACCACGGCGGATTCGTCGCTCACCAGGCGCAGCCTACTTCACGGCCTTCTCAACCGGTTTCGAGACCCGCTTGCGTACCGAGGAGGTCGCGGCGGCCTGGTTTAGCGTCAGCGTGTAGTTGCCGGTCGAATAGTAGTAAGCCAAGGGCTTGGCAACCACGTAGTACGTGCCGGCCGGCAAGGCCTGGACGATTTCGGCGTTGGTGCCGCCGCCCGAATCGTCGTCTTGTGCGACCACGTCACCTTGCGCGTCTAGCACCACCAGGTAGGCATCGAAATCGGTGGAAGCCAGCAACAAGTCGACTGGCGTGGCGGATGCCAGCGTCAGCGAATAGATGTCGGCGAATGTGCCGTCCACGTACTGGCAGGAGGAGATCGCCAGCGTGCCCGAAACGGAGGCGCCCGGTGTCAGACTCGCGAGCGGTGTACAAAAGGCGGGCCGCGATCCATAGGCCGCCAGCAAACTCACCTGGTACAAGCCACCCGCTCCGCCCGAATCGGCGGTAGCGGCCAGTTGGTAGGTGCCGGCCTGTAAGAACTGAACGATCAGCGGATCGTCTGCCCCATAGCTGTCGTCGTCGCTGCGCAGATAGTTGGCGGACGAATCGGCGAGCACCAGGTGACCCTGGATCTGATCGGAGGTCATGACCGCGGCGACGACGCCGCTCGAAGACAAGGTGAACTGGTAGAAGTCCGCCGGCTGGCCGTCGCTTGCGGTACACCCGCCGGAGCCCAGGTCGGTAATGTAAAAGCTATTGGGGAACAGGCCGACAAACTGCGCGCAGGCCGCTACGGCGGTTCCGGACTGAGCCGTAAACGTGGTGGTCAACTGGTAGCCGCCCGCGCCCGCCATAGCCGCCGCCAGAATCGTATAGCTCCCGGCCGGCAGCACGGCGGATAAGTTCGAATCCCCAAGATCGTCGAGGTCGCTATTGAGGTAGATGATGTTGCCCTTGGCGTCGGCGAGCGCTACCTGTCCGGTGAAGTTCGAAGTCGCCAGGTCCACGTCGAGGGTCCCGGCGCTCGCCAGTGTCACGCCGTATTCATCGGCCAGACCGAGGCTGGTGCGGCAACTGGCAGCGGACGCCAGGGTGCCGGAAATCGCGCCGGCGGCTTGGGCGGTTTCGACCGCGCAGGGCTGCGGAGCGCCCGGCGTAAAGGCATAGGTCAACTGGTAATTGCCCACGATTCCGGCGCTCGAAACCACGACCAGGTAGTTCCCCGGCGCCACTTGCATGCGGATATCGGAAGTTCCGTCGCCTCCACCGCCGGAATCGGCCGCCAGCGAATTTCCGGCCGCATCCAGCAGCGCGAGCGCCGGCGCTAAGCCACTGCCAGCCACGTTAAACTCCGCCAGGCCCGCGGCCGTTACCTGAACGTAATAGTAGTTGAAATAAGTGGGACTATCGCCGTTGGCCACGAGCGTGGAACATCCGGCGGCCGTAATCGCGTTGGCGTCCTGGCCAGGCTCGCTAAATGTCGTTTGCGGGAAGCAGGTTTCCGATGCATCGGGGTCAAAGCTGGTGGTGAGTTGGTAGGCGCCGGTGGTGTCCGAGGTGGAAACCACGATTTCGTATTGGGCTTCTTCACTCACTACCGCGGTCAGGCTGGTGGTACCGCTCGCAGCCACCGTGCCGTCCGCGTTGCGCACGATCAGCACCGGCGTGAACCCGGTCGCGGTCACCGCCACGGACAGCACTCCCCAGCCATAGGTGGAGAGCGTGTAGCCCTCGTAGGACGTCCCGGACGGCATCGCGCAGCCCGACGAGCCCAGCACGCCGTTGACGGTCTGGTTCAGGCCCACGGCCGGGAACTTGTTGCACAACATGCCGGTTTCCGGCGTGAAGGCGGACTGGACCGCGTACGAGCTCAACGCCCCGCCGGGCTGCGCGTTCACCAGCAGAGTATAAAAGCCGGCCTCAATGGGGCGCTGGATGCTCGTTCCTTGACCCAGGCTGGCGCCGGTCGCATCCCGCAGGATCAACGCCAGATCGCCCGGCGTGGCCGTCAGGCCAATCTGGATCAGGCCACGCACCGGCAGCGCAAGACGATAACTGTCGTAGGCGCTGCCGTCGGAAAGTTGGCAACTGGAAGCGCTCAACGCGCCAGTGATCTGCCCGGCCGGCAGCATACTGCCTGGGACACAGTTCTGGCCAGCCAGCACCGAAAGGCTGAACAGGAAGGCCCCGGCTAGTTTCATTCTCCCAAACACGACCTTATCATTCCGCTACACGCGGCGTCTTTCCAGCTTAACCCCGCCCGCCCGCGGCGGTTGCGATTCGCCGATGAGTTTTACTTGTTTAATGTATCGGCTTGGCACGGCGGAATCTGTAGCCCGTAGTGTCTTAAGTGAGCGGACTCCACGGGCCAAGTTTTGACGGGCACGGACATTTGCCATAGCCGGTAACCCGCTTTCCCATAGCAACCGCTCCCAAACCGCTACTGCAAATCGCAGCGCTCCCGCCAGAGCGGAAGATTACCTCGACCACCCCCCGTTGCACTCGGAAGGGCCGGGTGCAACCCTGGACAGTTTTACGTATGATGGAACCGAATGGGCGTCGATGAAACATTGTTGAACGAGGTTGTTCGCCGCGTCCTCACGGTGGCGCAGCCGGACAGGATCATCCTCTTTGGTTCGGCCGCTGGGGGTTGGATGACCAAGGACAGCGATATCGACCTGCTGGTGGTGGAGCCGGAACCTGCTAATCCGCGCGACCGAACCGTCAAGATCCGGCGAGCGCTGGGCGACGTGCGATACCCGGTTGACGTGATCGTTATGTCCACCGAGCGCTTCGAAGAAACCAAGAACCTCATCGGCGGGATCGCTTACCCGGCCCACAAATACGGGCGCGTCCTCTATGAAGCCGCCTGAGGTTGCGCTCCGCGAATTAGTCTGCCAGTGGCTCGAAAAGGCCTCTGCGGATTTCGATGTAGCAGACCGGCTTTCTGCACAACGAGGCCGTTTTCGGGAAATCGTTGCCTTTCATTGCCAGCAAGCAGTTGAGAAATACCTGAAGGCGCTCTAGGTTGGCACCAGGTCGAATTCCCAAAGACGCACGATATTGCGAAATTGCTGGACGGGGTGGCTACGGTGAACGCGCAGCTTGCCGACTCGCTGAGGGACGCAGACATGCTCACACCATTCGGCGTAGAAGTGCGGTACCCAAGCGATGCGCCCGAACTTCTTGAGGGGGCCGAGATCGAGGCGGTGGAGATCGCCCGCCGGCTGAAAGACGTGATCATGATTTCGCTCCAGCCCTACCTCGATGGAGGATAGACCCGCATCACTTGTTTCCACGCCTCATGGCCAGTAGCAACGCGCGCCGTGCGCCCCGGTGCCGCTTAGACCCCCGGCGCTATTGCAGCACCGGCAGCGTCAGGTACCCGGCCGGCACAAACAGACTGCCTTCGGTAGTCCCGCCGGGCGCAATGGAGTGCAGCAATTCGGCGAGAGCCCGCCCGCTGCGGCGGCCGGCCAGGGCCTCCGCAAAGACCCGCGCCACGGCAGCTACCTGGCCGGCCGATTCGTGCGCGAATTCCAGGCGGAAATCGCGAATGCCGGCCGCCCGCCATTCGTCCAGGCGCAGGGCGGCCTGCTGCGCCTCGGCGCCGAATACGGTATTGCGGCAGCCCACGTCGGCCAGGACGGGGTGCTCGCGGCCCTGCGGATCGCGGAGAGCCACGCGGTGCCGCTCGCATGGCCGCCCACAATCGCGGTAGCTGGTCCCATTCGACAGAAACCGGCAGAAGACGCAATGCTCGGTATGAAACACGGGCAGGTGCTGATAGGCGACCGCCTCGATGCGCCCCGCGCCCACCCGCCGCGCCAGGTCGGCCACCTGCGCGGCGTTCAGATCGTGGGTCGGCGTGAGCGCGTCCAGACCCATCGAAAACAACTCCGCCGCGGTCAAACTGTTGGCTGCGTTCAAGCTGAAGTCGCCTACTAGGCTCACATGGGCGCGCTCCCGCGGCGCCTCCAGCAGCGCCTCTAACAACCCGGCCGACCGCACCAGGATAGGGCAGTCGCAACTCAGCAGAAAATCGACGATGCGCGCCTCTCCCGGCTTCAACACGCGCGGGCTGGCCACGCGAACGGCGACGCCCGCGCCGCGCACGCGCTCGAGCGAAGGTTTCAGCCCATACAGATCCAGGTAGTCGAGCGTGATGCTCGCCGGCCCGGCCGCGATGGCGGCTTCGAGTTGCTCGGGACTGCGCACCAAAAGGTGCAGCCGCGCTTCTCCGGATGGTTCGACGGCGGCTCGAACCTTCACCTCGGGCAGTCGAACCGCGCGGATGGCGAGCGGACGCGGCGCAGCTTGGGCCTGCTCCAGCCGTTCCACCGCCTCGCGCCTCATCTGGTTCAAGAGTGAACTGGGGGCGAAGGGCCGCCCCTCAATCTCCAGCTCCAGTTCGGCCAGCTCGTAAGCCGTGTTGCCGAGGCGGCCGAACTGCGCTCGCAGGAAACCCCTCTCCAGTGTCTGGTTGCGCGCTTCGCCCAGCGGCTCTGGCGATTGCACGCGTACCCTCACCCCGCCGACGCTCCATTCGGCGCCGAGCGGCTCCCCCACGCGCGCCACGGTCCGCACCTTTACCGGCTGCTTGCGCAACGGCGGCGCGGCGTCCAGATAGGGCCGCGCCGCCTTGTCGGTGTCCGGATCGTGGGTGCGCCACAGCCAATCGCCCCCATGGATGCGATCCGGGTCGATAGAGCCGTTGCCGAATCGCACCTCCAATGCGCCATCCGCGGGCTTCACTTCGAACACCCGCCCGCCTTCTTCTCTCTCCTCCGGGCTGCGCCAGCTTGCGGCGTCGAACACCACCCCATCGCCCGGTTTGAGCGGCGCTACGCGATGCGCTTCGGCCGGTTCGATCAGGATGCCTGAATCCGCCACCCGGACCACCTTGCCCATCAGCACGCCGCGATGGCGCGGCGCGCGCCCGTTCACCACCGCCTGGTGATTGGTGCCGTTCAAAAAGAACGGACCGAGGCCGCGCGAATAGACCTGTTCCAACTCCAGTTCGGTGGCGGAATCGATCGGCGCCGCCATTCCAGCCGCCGCATCGTCCACGGCTTTACGATAGGCGCGCGTCGCCAGCGCCACGTAATCGGCATCTTTGTAGCGGCCTTCGATCTTGAGCGCCGAAACACCGATCCCGACAATCTCGGGAACCTGGCGCAGGGCGTACAGATCGCCCGGGGAAAGAGGGTAACGGGCATCGCCAAGCGGCTCGAGCTTGCCATCCACCATCATTTCGTACGGTAGGCGGCAAGCCTGCGCGCACTGCCCGCGATTGGCGCTGCGGCCGCCCCAGGCTTCCGACGAAAAGCACTGGCCCGAGTAGGCCACGCACAGCGCGCCGTGTACGAAGATCTCCAGCTCGCAGTCCGTGGCCGCGCGAACGGCGCGGATCTCGTCGAGCGAAAGCTCGCGCGCCAGCGTTACCCTCGTGGCGCCGAGACGCTGCGCCAGCCGCACGCCCTCGGCGTTGGTCACCGACATCTGCGTGCTGGCGTGAATCTCCAGGTCGGGAGCGATCTCCCGCGCCAGCCTGGCAATACCCAGGTCCTGCACAATGATGGCGTCGGCGCCGGCGCGTACAATGCTTTCCAGGGCGCGCGCCGCTTCTCCGATTTCGTGCTCGAACACCAGCGTATTGAAGGTGACATAGCCGCGCACCCCGCGCCGGTGCAAGGTCGCCATCGCCTCCGCCAGCTCGCTCAGCTCGAACCCCACCTTGGCGCGCGCCGTGAAGTGGCGCAACCCGAAGTACACCGCGTCCGCGCCCGCCTCAATCGCCGCGCGCAATTGTGGCCAATACCCCGCCGGACTCATGATTTCGGGCTTGCGCACGGATAATTCCAGGAGAGATACGATCCGCTTCTATGATACCTGGGCCGAACGCCGCCAGGCCGGAGCAGCGCGCCTGCGGGCTTTCGACAGGAACGACAGGGCGGAGAAGCTTTTTCCCCTTTGGCGCGTGTGATCCGTTCGACCGCCTGAGCGGCGGCCGGCGCCACCAAGTTTGGGTTCGGGAAAAGGCCGAAAATGGGTTCGCGTCAGGAGCGTAAGTTCCTTTTGTTCTTGTTGTTTGGGCCTTAATCAGGCGCTCCGAATCTCGAGGATTGGCACGTCCGTGTGGGTGAAATCGTCGCCTTTAGAGAGCAGGGGCTGTCCTAAACTAATGGCGGCTGCGTACGAGAAACAATCGCCATAATTGAGCCCGGCGCGATGACGTCCCTTGCCGAAGCGGCTAAAAGCTGAACAGGCCAGTTGCCCCTGCTCCGCATCCGCGGGGACGAGTTCGATACTGGCTCGGGAAATGAATCGGTCAAGATCGCGCAATCCTTCAGCGCCATACCTCGACTCGATGACAATCGAGCTCTCAACAAAGCTCGCGACGGACATTCGGGTCGAATCGGCAGCTTCGATCGCCTCAAGGAAACTACGGCGCTCGGGCTCCCGTTGCAGGATTGCCAGAATTGCAGAGGTATCGATCACCATCAGCGTGGCAGCCCTATCTCGTCATATCCCAGGATCTGTTCAGCCCGCCTGCCATCGAGCACTGGCAAACTAGCGCAGTGTTCGGCTATTTCCTCTAATTCATCAGCCAGACGGCGCTTTGTACTTTCCCGCCGTACTCGCGCCAGCCGGTCCCGCAACGCTCTGGTAACCGCTTCTGTCTTGCTTTCACCCGTTTGCCTGGCAAGTTCCGCTGCCAGTTTCTCAGCCTCGGGATTACGAATATTAAGTGCCATTGTACACGTATAGCCTTGTAGCTACATTGTATCATCTCCTGCAATCTGAATAAAATGGCACCCTGGCTCTGGCGGAGAGTGGACCGGCGGGTTCGCTGTCCAGCCAAACGGAAAGTCTACTTCACGACCACAATAGCCGGGATGGCAGGCAGTGTCTCTGCGGTTGGGGCGAGTGAAGGGCCGAAACAAAATGGAGAGTGTCGCCGCCAGCGTTTCGACTCGCATCATAGACATCGACCCTGCGGTGGAGCGTGTCCGCTATCGCCAGTTGATCAGGACCTGCATGGGCGAATTACTGGTAGTCTCTGCCGGCGTGATTACCAGGAAGCGCTGTCCGTCCCGGGTAACCAAGAAGTGGTTTCTGCCGCTGACGGGAATATCGACGTCGAACAAAGGTTTTGGGATACCGGCTTCGAAGGATGCGCCGTCGGTTTTCACGTCAACGGCTATGAGGTCTTTGCCGCCGTAGTAATACAATTCCTTGCCGTCGCGGCGCCATCGCGGTTCGGTCCCTACGTCGGACGAGACCTGCCACTTGCCGCGAGAATGCGACGAGTCGAGATTGAAGCCTTGCACAAAGACCTCGCGCTTACCGGATTCGGTCGAGCTATACGCCAGCCATCGCCCATTGGGCGAGAATTGACCCTCGTCCGTGCGGAATGCGGTCTTCAGGAAAAGAACCGGTTTGCGGTTTCCTTCGAAAGGCATCACGTAGAGATGTGGCTGCCCGGAGGGCTGGTGGTTGTACAGAAGGTACTTGCCGTCCGGGGACCAGTCCTCCAGGTTTTTTTGCCCATCCTTGGCTTCCAGCAACAGTTCCTCCTGGCCCGACCCATCCGCCGGTTTTTGGTAGATATCTCTCTCCCCTTTGCGGTTGGAGGTGAAGGCAATGCGTGTTCCGTCTGGCGACCAAACCGGGTTCAAATCGTCGGCCGGATCGAACGTCAGCCGGGTTTTGGTACCGCGCACCAGGTCGATTACCCAAATGTCGCGGGTCTTGGTCTGGGGATCCATGATGCCAACGGCCAGTTTCTTCTCGTCCGGCGAGAGAGCCGGACTTGAAAAGTCCGCAGGGTCGCTCACCGTGCCCAGCTTCCTGCCGTTGCGGTCGAACCACTGGAGTCGGGATTGGGAACCGCTGGAGCCGTTGCGCCAAACCAGCACTCCGTTGGGAGAGGCGGCGAAGACGGCGCCCTGCAGAGGCGAAAAGC
>JBKQVG010000206.1:0-12590 GCA_052325345.1 Bryobacteraceae bacterium | reverse complement strand
GCCCCACATCGACCATCACTTCCAAATACCTTCCGCGCTTGAATCGGAATACCGGTGCCAAACCTGTTTGCCGCCACGCGATTGCGGCAGAGCAGGTAAGCCATCGTCATCTCCCGGTTGCTTGCTTCGATCCGACTGCGGGGCGCCGTCACGGGCGTGGGGCCACAAGACGCGATGCTTCGCCCCACGGTGCACCCGGGCCAGCCGGCTCATCCCGTCTTGCGGAGGCGCAGGACGGCGTAGATGACGGCGCCGCTGAGGATGATGATCAATCCGGGCCAGGTCGTGGCGGGGCGGTAGGCGAAGAGCAAAACCAGCACGACCGAGCCGAGGAGGATGTAGATGGCGGGGGTTAGCGGGTATCCCCATGTCTTATAGGGGCGGGCGGCATCGGGGCGGGTGAAGCGGAGGCGGACCACTCCGGCGATGGTGAGGATATAGAAAATCAGGGCGGCGGAGATGACGTAATCGAGCAGGTTGCTATAGAGGTTGCCGTAAGTGCGGGTAGCGGGATCGTAGGTGCGGGGCAGCACCAGCAGCGAGGCCCATACGCCCTGAACGGCCAGCGACCAGGCGGGAACGTGGGCCTTGTTCAATTCACCGGCGCGGCGAAAGAACAGTCCGTCGCGAGCCATGGCATAGTAGGCGCGCGGGCCGGACAGGATCAGGCTATTGGCGCAGCCGAAGGTGGAGATCATGATGGCCACGGCCATGAGCACGGCGCCGTAGCCGGGGATGATGCGTTCCAGCATGGCGGTGGCGACGCGGTCGGCAGGGGCGTGCTGGATGGCGGGGAGGGGCAGCACGGCGAGGTAGGCGATATTGGCCAGGAGGTAGAGCGCGATCACGGCCGCGCAGCCCAGGGCGAGGGCGAGCGGGACGTTGCGCTTGGGATCGCGCACTTCGCCGGCGATGAACGTAATGTCGTGCCAGGAATCGGCGGAAAAAAGTGACCCGGATTGGGCCACCGAGAGCGCCACCAGCAGACCGAACAGGCCGGCGGCGGGCACGCCCAGAGAGGGGCCGAACGAGCCCAGGCGGAACATATCGTGGAAGTTGGTATGGACAGCCGCGGCATTCCACCCGAGCAGGAGGCCGGCCAGAATGAGTCCGAGCAAGGCAACGGTTTTAGCGGAGGTGAACAGGTTCTGGACGATTTTGCCGTACTCGAGGCCGCGCGAGTTGGTCCAGGTGAGCAGCACGATCACGAGGATGGCGACCAGTTGGGCGGTGGAGAGCGAGACGGCGTAGCCGGAGGAGATGTGAATGGGCTCGATCCAATAGTGGGTTTCGGAAACCCAGGGGCAAAGGATGAAGAAGAAGCGGGCGAAGGCGACGGAAACGGCGGCAATGGTGCCGGCCTGGATTACGGCGAACAGCGTCCAGCCGTACAGGAAACCCCAAAGCGGCGAATAGGCTTCGCGCAGGTAAAGGTACATGCCGCCGGCGTGGGGCATCATGGCGGCGAGCTCGCCGTAGGAAAGCGCGGCGGTGAGGGTGAGAACGCCGGTGAGCACCCAGGCCATGAGCATCCAACCGGGGCTGCCGATCAGGCGGCTCATGTCGGCGGAAACGATAAAAATGCCCGACCCGATCATGGTGCCGATGACGATCATGGTGGAGTCGAACAGGTTCAGGCCGCGGACAAACCCGGCATCGGACACGGGGTCGGCAGAGGGTGGCTTGGCAGGCGCGCTCATGGGAATATTTTTGGAAACGGCTTGCGGGAAGCTTAGCGCAGCGCGGCAGGGAGCGTCAACCTGGCGGCATGCCTCTTGGCCTGTCGCGGCTTCCGCCACGGGCCGATAGCGGCCGGTTCGGATCGCCCCATCCACGCTACACTGCTCTAGGGAGTTCCCTTGCTGGTTAGGAAAGCTGTGATTACCGCCGCCGCGCGGCGTCAGCGCGCGCTGCCTCTTCAGACTCTTATCGACCGCGACGGCGCCGAAAAGTCGGTGCTCTCGATTCTGATCGAACAGTCGCTCGCGGCCGGGGCCGAGGAAATCGCCGTGGTCGTCTGGCCGGGCGATGAATCCCGCTATGCGCAGGCTGCCGGGTCTCATGCGTCGTCGGTCCGATTTATTCCTCAGCCCGAGCCTCGCGGCTACGGCCATGCCATCCATTGCGCCCATTCCTTTACCGGCGCCGACCCTTTTCTGCACATGGTGGGCGACCACCTCTACGTCAGCACCGCCCCGCAGCCCTCGGCTCAGCGCCTGGTGGAACTAGCCCGCAACCAACGCTGCTCGGTGAGCGGCGTCCAGGCCACGCGCGAGAGCCTGCTGGCGCGCTACGGGACCGTCGGCGGCCGGCGCGTCCCGCCGCGCAGCGACCTGTATCGGGTCGATACCGTGATCGAAAAGCCCACCCCCACCGAAGCCGAACAGCGCCTGCTCGTCCCCGGCATTCGCGCCGGTTACTATCTCTGCTTTTTCGGCATCCACGTGCTCACCCCGGTGGTGATGGACATCCTCGGACGCATGCTGGCGGCCGCCCCTGGCACCCCCGTGATGCTTACCGACGCCCTCGCCGAACTCGCGCGCCGGGAGCAATACCTCGCGGTGGAGGACGAGGGCCGGCGCTACGATCTCGGCTCCCCCTACGGCCTGTTCATTGCCCAGCTTGCGCTCGCTCTGAACGGTCCGGATCGCGGCCACGTGCTCTCGCAGATGCTCGAACTTCTGGCCGATCGGGAAATCGCCGCGGCCGGCGGAGGCGCGCGCCCGTGAGCCGCCTCGCCGGCATCATTACGCATCCGGGTCGACCTTTGGACATGCTACCTAGTCGAACCCCTGAAGAGGCGGTTCGACCGCAGGTAGCGCCGCCGGGGCCTCGAAAGCGACTGCGCGCTGGCACTTGTCGATGGTAAGAAGCTCGGCGTACCACATTGGTTCGCCTGCGGCTAGTTTGGTCATTCTTGCCGAGGAATGGCAGGGTGCGTCGCCTCCACGCCCCAAGCGCGAGGGAAGTCGCTCGTGTTGAACGTCAGTAACCGACGCAATCCATGCGCCAACAGCAAAGCCGCCAATCGGGCGTCGTGTGTATGCTTGCCGGCAACCTCGATGGACCAGCTCGAACCAGCGGTCGAGCACTTCCGGAGCGTCGTCGAGTAGCGGGAACTGATCGCGAAGAGCGCGGATGGCATCCGCGGCGGTCGCGGTCGACCAGCCCAGGCCATTCGTGGACTCCGGCCGAGTGGCCACGGCCCAGAACTCCACCAGAATCTGAGTACTAATGAACACGGACTCTCCGTGCGCAATCAGGTCCTCTATGGCAGTCTCTGCGACAGCGTGCTCAGAACTCTGCTCATCCGCCAACCGCAGGAGCACGTTCGTGTCCAGGAGCCAACTCATCAATCGTAGAGGTTCTCACGACGCAGGGCTTCAGCCGGAATCGCCGGCCCTTTGCGCTTCGGCAGCCGGGCAACCCAATCGCGGAAGGCGCGGGCTCGTTCCTGGGGCGGCTGGGCCTCAAAGAGGGAGCGAGCTTCGGGAATCAGCCGCAAGGTTTGCCCTTCCTGCTCGAGCCGGAAGCGGGCATATGGGCCAGCGCCCAGGACTCCAGCGGGGATCTCCAGCTCGCCGGTCGCGTTGGTTTGGAGGATTGTAGGTCCAGCCATGGTTTCCATCTAGTAGGCTAGCACGGCGTAAAAGACGGCAGACATGCCGAAACCTTTGGTGGAATCAGTTCGCGGACGGTTTCTCCGCGTCCTGATACGGCCTCATCCACGTTACACTGCTCTTGGGAGTTCCCTTGTTCGTTAGGAAGGCTGTGATTACCGCCGCCGAGGAAATCGCCGCGGCCGGCGGAGGCACGCGCCCGTGAGCCGCCTCACCGGCATCATTACCGCCAGCGGCGCCGAGCGCGACTGCTCGCTCGATGCCTGGTGCCAGGGCGCGACGATGGAGGAACTCGTGGCCGAATGCCGCGCGCTCGACAACTTCCGCCGAAGCTGCGACAACCTTTACCAACGAGTCCGCGCGCTCTTCTTCCTGTACGCCATCCATCGTTTTCACGTGCCCCGGCTTTCGGCGTCCGCCGCGCCGGCGCTCATCCCTTTTGACGGTTTCGACGACCTGCTGAACCGGCGCTTCGAGGAAGCCATCGAGATCTTTCTCGCGGCCGAAGACCGCCAGGGCCCCAGCGCCGCCATGTCCAGCGCGCTGGCCGCCAGCTACCGCGCGCTGGGCTTCCAGACCCTGGCCGACCAGGTGCGCCG
Source organism: Bryobacteraceae bacterium (assembly GCA_052325345.1). Taxonomy (GTDB): domain Bacteria; phylum Acidobacteriota; class Terriglobia; order Bryobacterales; family Bryobacteraceae; genus JBEKYD01. Next base: position 8,371 of record JBKQVG010000206.1, on the reverse strand, counting down.
CAGCGTGCGCAGTGTGCGCGGCAACCAGTGGATGTTCCGCGCCGGTCACAGCGGCGACTATCCGCTGCGCCTCCGCCCCGAGCTTCTTCGCGGCCATCCGGGGTTCCCCATCCTGCGCGAGGCCACGCCCGTGCGCATGGACCTCACCCACAGCGGATGGAGCGACATTTTCTTCCTCGGCATGGATTTCCCCGAAGGCGCGCGCGTTCTCAACGTCTCCATCGACCTGGCGGTCCGCGGCGCGAGTTCGCCATCCGCCGGGCCCAGGCCGCCGGTCGAGGCCTGGTTTCGCGTCATCGACCAGCCTGTCATCCGCCTCACCAGCGTCGACTTGCGCGCCTCGGCCGACGTCTCTTCGATCGCCGAGATCTTCGACTTTTCCCGCGACTATCTCGGCCTCGTCAAGGCCGGCATCATCGCCAGCGGCATCGTGCCTCCCGGCATCGAGGGCTCGACCGAACCGCTGGCCGGTCTGCTGGCTTGCCTCACCGGAACCGCCGGCTACGGCATTGAAGTGGTCAGCAAGGTGAACGACATTCCCAGGGGCTCGCGGCTGGCTGTCTCCACCAGCCTGCTGGCTTCGATCATCGCCGTATGCATGCGCGCCACGGGCCAGATCCGTTCGCTCACCGGAGGGATGGAAGAAGACGACCGCCGCCTGGTGGCCGCGCGCGCGATTCTGGGCGAATGGCTGGGCGGAAGCGGCGGCGGCTGGCAGGATTCCGGTGGCGTCTGGCCCGGCAGCAAGCTGATTCACGGCGCGCGCGCCGCCGAGGGCGATCCCGAGTTCGGCGTCAGCCGCGGGCGTCTGCTTCCGGACCACAAGATCTTCACCGAGGCCGAAGTCCCGCGCGAAACCCGCGCGAAACTCCAGCAAAGCCTGGTGCTGGTCCACGGCGGCATGGCGCAGGACGTCGGTCCCATCCTCGAGATGGTCACCGAGAAATACCTCCTACGTTCGGAGACCGAATGGCTCGGCCGCCGCCAGGCGATCGGGATTCTGGATGAGATCGCCGCGCATCTCGAACGGGGCGACATCCGCGCTCTGGGCGCCTCGCTCGAGCGCAACTTCGACGGCCCCATCCAGACCATCATTCCGTGGGCCGGCAATCTCTACACCAGTACCCTCATCGACCGCGTCCGCCAGGAGTTCGACGGCGATTTCTGGGGCTTCTGGATGCTCGGCGGCATGAGTGGCGGCGGCATGGGATTCCTCTTCAGCCCGGAGCGCAAAGAGCAGGCCCAGGTCCGCATCCAGACCATCATGAGCGAAACCAGGCGCCGGCTGGAGCGAAGCGTGCCATTCGCCATGGAGCCCGTGGTCTACGACTTCGCCATTAACGAGCGCGGCACCGAGGCCGCCTTGTTCCGCGGCGCCGATGCCCTCATGCCGCCCGGCTATTACACGCTGCATGTGCCTCCGCTCGTCCGCACCGAAGCATCCCGGTTGTCGCCCGTTCGCCGCGCCGAGCTGGAGCGCTTCACCGCCGCGTGCCGTTCCAACCCGGATTATGGCGGCATGATCCACACCCTGTTCGACCATCTGCTGCCCGCCGGCCTCGACGGGGAAGACGGCCAGGCGCGATCGCTCAAGACCCTGCTCGAGAGCTTTGGTTTCGACCGCCTCCAGCACGAACAGATCCGCCAGGATCTCCGTTCCGGCCGCATTGGCCTGGCGCAAAACCGCCTCCCCGTCACCAGTCTCATTGAGGACGCGGAGGTGGACCGTGTCGACGATAGCCATCGCGCCGCCGGTCTCGCGGCACTTGCCGAAGGACGGGTCGCGGTAGTGTCGCTGGCCGGCGGGGTGGGTACGCGCTGGACCCGCGGTGCCGGCGTGGTGAAGGCGCTGAACCCCTTCTGCCGGCTCGGCGGACGATATCGCAACTTCATCGAAGTCCACCTTGCCAAGAGCCTTCGGGTGAGCCGCCAGTGCGGCGCGCCGCTTCCGCACGTCGTCACCACCAGCTATCTCACCCACGAGGCCATCGCCGCGCACCTGGAAGCGGAGCACGGCTATGGCTATCCCGCTCCGCTGCTGCTTTCGCCCGGACGCAGCATTGGCCTGCGCATGATCCCGATGGCGCGCGACCTCCGCTTCGCCTGGGAGGAGATGGCGCAGCAGTTGCTCGACCAGCAGGCGCAGAAGGTGCGCGAGGGCTTGCACGCGGCGCTGATCGAGTGGGCCCAAAGCGCCGGCGAAGGTTGCGACTACACCGACAATCTGCCCATGCAGTGCCTGCACCCGGTGGGCCACTGGTATGAGATTCCCAACCTGCTGCGCAACGGCACGCTCGCGCGCCTGCTCGCCATGCGCCCGCGTCTCAACTATCTGATGGTGCATAATATCGACACCGTGGCCGCCGATGCCGACCCCGCCATTCTCGGTCACCACATCGAGAGCGGCGCCGCGCTCACCACCGAGGTGATCGCCCGGCACCTGGAAGACCGCGGCGGCGGCCTCGCCCGCGTGGACGGCCGCGTCCGTTTGATCGAAGGTCTGGCGCTGCCCGGCGAGGAACTGGAAAGCCGCCTCCGCTATTACAACAGCGCGACCTACTGGGTCGATATCGACCGTCTGCTGGCGGTGTTCGGTTTGAGCCGCGATACGCTGTCCGATGCGGAACGCGTGGACGAAGCGGTCCGCGCCGTAGCCTCGCGCATGCCGACATACATCACCCTGAAGGACGTCAAGAAACGCTGGGGCAAAGGACAGGAAGATATCTTTCCGGTGGCGCAGTTCGAAAAACTGTGGGGAGACATGACGGCCCTGCCCGAGCTGGACTGCCGCTTCGTGGCCGTTCCACGCGTGCGCGGCCAGCAACTGAAGGAGCCCGCCCAACTCGACGCATGGCTCCGCGACGGCAGCGCCGCCTACGCGGAATCGCTTTGCGCGTGGAGATAACCCGTGGCGCGGGCATTCTTGCCTGCAGCGCCGAATCTAGAGTCATCTCGGCTTTTCTTCCGGCGGCAACCCTCCCTGAGCCTGAGAACGAGAAGCTGTGAAAGATTCGAATTGAGCCACAGATGAACACCGATGAACGCGGATAAGACCTCTGTTTTCTTTATCTGCGTTTATCTGTGTTCATCTGTGGCTATGTTTTTTTCACGGCTTCTGACCCTGACGGTCGCGGCTCGGAAAGGGCATGAAACCAAGCCGTGACTGTCAGTGAGCGGTTGCATGCCAGTGTCGAGAGTACGTCCTAAAGCATCCAAGAAAAGCCGAGATGACTCTCGGCTCGGCAGGCTTGACAGCCCGCGCCACGGCTTTGAATGATCGAGCACTCGACGCTAGCGGCAACACCCACCCGCCACTCGGCCATTATCTGTCTACGATGGGATGTCCTCTACGCACTGGGGTTGCAGGAATTGGGGCTTCACGGATTTCAGGAAGTCGCCCCAGGTCTGGCGCATCAGCTTAACTGTCCCGTGAAGATGCAGGTGCCCCTCAAAATGTTCATGGTCCTTGGAAGCACGATCCCGCGAATGAGTCATGTGAGAGAGGGTCTTGTTAATGGCTTTGACCAGCTTTTTATCGTGGTTGAAAGTCTCTGGTTTCCAGCCGACCGAGAGACAGAAGTCTACAGCGTAGATGTTGTCTTCGGAGCGCTCGGGCGGGGCCTGCACTTTCCTAAACTCGGGGTCAGGCACGGCAAGAAAAGCCGAGATGACTCTCGGCTCAGCAGGCTTGACAGCCTGCGCCACGGCGCTTATCGCCAAAACGCAAGCCGGCTCTTTTTTCGCGGCCCGGCCGACGCCGACGCGGTACTCCACACGGGTTCCCCCGCGATCACCGCCGCGGGGTTCGTCACCAGCAGCAGCTCCGCGGCTTCGGCGCCCATCTCCCGCGTGAGGATTTCACGGGCGGCGTCCAGCCGCGGCGGGCGGTCTTCGGTGTCATGTCCGTCGCTGGCGATCGCGTGTACCAGTCCTTTTCGAAGCAGGGCCCAAGCCGACTCGTGAGCGGCTTTCCCGAAACGCTCCGTCAGGCACTGCCCGGTTACCTGCAACAGGCAGCCGATCTCGGTCCAGTTTTGCAGGCGCTCGAAAGCGCTCCGCAGAATTGGATTCCGTTCCGGATGAGTTATCACGGGACAAATTCCGCGGGCGATAAATCGATGGAAAATCTCTTCGGTCGAGGACGGAATCAGGGTATCGGCGAATTCCACCATCAAGTATCGAAGACCATTGATGGTGAACCTGGCCGGCTCCTCGAGGGCGAGCTGGATATTGTCGAAACTCAGTCGAAAATCGCAGCCCGGATGAATGCGCGGCGTGCCACCGGTTGCCCCCATCAGGTCCCTGATTCGCTCGTCCCGCACCGCCGGATCGTATTTGTACTGCGAATCGCAGTGCGGGGTGGCCACAATATCGGTGGTTCCGGTTTCGGCGGCGAGCCGCAACATCGCGAGGCTCTCCTCCCGGCTCCGGGCGCCGTCGTCAACCCCCCATATCACGTGGCTGTGAATATCGACCATCCGTCCCTCTATTGTAAGGGCCGCGGATTGGCAGGTGCTTGGCGGTGAGAATCGCGCACCCCCGACGATAACCCGCCCGGCTCCGCGCCATGGCACAATGAAAGGTTGCCCATGCGCCGTTTACGATTCGCGCGCCAGGTTGTGCTGGCCGCGGCCGTGTCGCTGTTGGCCGCTTGTAGCGAGGACCAGCCCGCGCCCCTGCTGGTGCACACTTACGCCATGGGCGAACGCGTCAATATCGGCCGCATTGTCTACGAGGTCTTCGAAACGCAGTGGAAGCCGATGCTGGGAGAGCCCCCCGATACCCGCGTACCGCAGAACCGTTTTTTCATCGTGCGTTTCAGCGCCACCAACAGCGGCGGCAACGATGAGATCATTCCCAACATGAGCCTGGAGGACCAAAACGGAAATACCTATCCGGAGCTCAAGGACGGAAGCAAAGTGCCGCTCTGGGTGGGCTATCTTCGCCAGGCCGCGCCCGCCGATTCGGTTCAAGGTACGGTGGTGTTCGACGTTACCCCGAGACGCTACAAGCTACGCCTGTGGGACGAAAACCACGCCAACTCCGCTCTGGTCGACCTGCCGCTGCAATTCGACGATCAAAACAAGGGAATTCCGACGCAACATTGAGCGCCGGCGGAGCTATTGCGCCAGCTTCCACGCCGGCGCGCGGTTCAATCCGGCTTTCCCGTTTAGAATAGTGGCATGGTTCCCCACCTGCTGCTTTACGCCGCCCTGGTGAATGACGTGCGCTCGATGGTGGCTCGGCGGGATTTTGCCGCCGCCGAGCACGCCGTAGCCGCCTATCGGGCGTCCACCGGCGCCACCAGCGAGTTGGCCGCCGCGATTTCGTGGATGGGCCGCGCGGCCCTGGATGCCCACGACTACGCCAAGGCCGATGGCTACGCCGCCGAGGCGCGCCACATGGCGGACGGACTCCTGGCCACCCACTCCCTGGCCGGCGACGCGTGGCTCGCGACGGCGGTCGGCGCCTCCATCGAAGTCCACGCGCAGGCGCTGGCGGCAACCGGCCGGCTCGACCAGGCGGTGGACTTCCTCAACGCCCAACTGGCCCTGTTCGGCGCTACCAGTTTGCACGAGCGAATCCAAAAGAACCTGAATCTGCTAAGCCTGGTGGGCAAGCCGGCGCCACCGCTGGAAGGGGTGCCGGCCGCCCAGTTGCGCGGCCATCCCCTGCTCCTGTTTTTCTGGGCGCACTGGTGCCCGGACTGCAAAGCCGAAGCGGCCGCGCTGGCCAACCTTCGCCGTGCCTATGCGTCCACGGGGCTCCTGCTGGTGAGTCCCACCAAACTGTACGGATACGTGGCCGGCGGTGAAGACGCGCCCCCGGACGCCGAAACCCGCTACATCGACGAAGTCTGGCGCAAGTATTATTCGGCTTTGGAACCTTCGCCGACTCCCATCGATGCCAAAAACTTTATGACTTACGGCGCCAGCACCACGCCCACGCTCGTCCTGGTCGATGCCCGCGGCATCGTGCGTTACTATCATCCCGGAGCGCTCAACCAGGCCGAACTGGAAGCCAAGCTCGCCCAGGTGGTTAACCGGCCGCGGCCGTAGCAGGCGCGAAGAATTGAGTTTGCCGTTACAGAAGTGGAGAAAACCGTGGAAGTGAAATGGCTGCAAGACGTACCCCCTTGGGAATGGCCGAAAGACACCCGAGACCTGCTCAAGAAAACTCTCCGCGATCGCCGGAGCCCCGCATCCGACCGTCTCATTGCCGTCCAGATGGCGGGCGACCTTGTCGTCATGGACGACCAGATGGCCAGCCTGTTACTGGATATTGTTCGCAGCGCCGAGGAAGCGGTGGAACTCCGCGCCAAGGCCGCGATTTCCTTTGGTCCGGCCCTCGAACAGTCGTTCGTCGACGAATTCGACGACGAATTTGGGAAACCGCCCATCAACAAGAAGACTTTCGACCGGATCCAGCAAACTCTTCGCAACGTCTACTTCGACGGTCTCTTGCCTAAACAGGTGCGGCGGAAGGCGCTGGAAGCGTCTGTCCGCGCTCCCCAAGACTGGCACCGGGACGCCATTCGCACCGCCTATGCCAGCGGCGACGAAGAGTGGAAACTGACCGCCGTCTTCGGCATGCGATGGGTCGGTGGTTTCGACCCGGAAATACTCGAAACGCTCGACAGCCCGAATCCCGATATTCACTATGAGGCGGTTCAAGCCGCCGGCGCCCAGGCGATCGCCGCGGCCTGGCCGCACATTGCCGCCCTGCTCGCTTCCGAATCCACCGCCAAGCCGCTGCTGCTCGCGGCCATCGAAGCCTCGGCCAGCGTGTGTCCCGCCGAGGCGAGGCTCGTTCTGGCCGACATGGCGGGCTCCGAGGACGAGGATATCGCCGACGCGGTGGACGAAGCTCTGTTGATGGCCGATGTGGACCTTGACGAAGACGAAGACGAGGATGACGACGACATCGAGGACGTCGATTAATTCCGGCCCCGATACCAAAGCTTCTCGCTTGGGCCGCTCAGTCCCGTCTTCGCCGGTCAGCCGCGGAATTGCGTAGCGGAACGAGGCCGCTCGAAACTTGATGCGGGCCGCGGACCTTGCGGCATATGCGAGAATGGCGGATTATGCTGAATGATCGTTGGTGTTCCATCGCCCCCTTCCTGCTCTGTGCCGTAACGCTCGCGGCCGGCGCGCCGGGCGCTTTCGCCCAGCGCGGCCCCGGCGCGCAGACTGCGCCCGCCGCCGCCCAGAACGAAACCACGCCGGCGCCGCCCGAAAGCAGTTCGGTCACGGAGCACGAATTCACGCTCGATGGCAAGACGCTCCGTTACACCGCCACGGCCGGCACCCTGTTGATCGACGATGCGGACGAGAAGCCGTATGGGAGCATCTTTTATGTCGGGTACACGCTGGCCGGCGTGACCGACCCGCGCACGCGGCCGGTCACCTTCCTGTACAACGGCGGCCCGGGCTCGGCCAGCTTGTGGCTGCACATGGGCTCGGTGGGCCCGGTGCGCGTCGAGACCTCCAGCCCCGAGGCCACCGGCGCGGCGCCATACCAGATCGTCCCCAACCAGTACAGCCTGCTCGACAAGAGCGACCTGGTGTTTGTGGATGCGCCGGGCACCGGCTTTTCCCGCGCAGTCGGTAAAGCCACCATCCGAAATTTCGCCGGCACCGATCAGGACGTACAGGCGTTTCTCAAATTCGTGGAACGCTATATCGGCGTGAATCACCGCTGGAACTCGCCCAAGTTCCTGTATGGCGAATCCTACGGCACGACCCGCTCGGCGGCCCTGGTGGACGCGCTCGAAAACGACGGCGTCGCGGTCAACGGCGTGATTCTGATGTCGACCATCCTGAACTACTTCACCCAGGCCCCCGGCAGCGACGCGATCTTCATCGGAAACCTGCCGTCGTACGCCGCCATCGCATGGCACTACGAGAAGATTCAGCACAAAGGCAAAGACCTGACGGCTTTCCTGAATGAAGTGCGCGCCTTTGCCCGCGGCCCCTACGCGGAAGCGCTGGCGCAAGGGCAGAACCTTCCGCCGGCGCAGGTGGACGCGATGGCGGCCAAGCTGGCCGGATATACCGGTCTCAGCGAGCAGTTCATTAAAGAGGCAAATCTGAGAGTCAGCCCGGTGCGTTTCCGCAAGGAACTGATGCGCGGCCAGGGCTTGATCCTGGGCCGCTACGACGCGCGCTTCGAAGGAACGGATATCGACTCGGCGGGCGAGAACCCCAGCTACGACCCATCCAGCACCGGCATCACCGGCGCCTTCGTCTCCGCGTTCCACGATTATCTGGACCGCGAATTGAAGTACACCTCGAAGGAGACTTACTATCCGCGCGGCCCGAACCTCATTCAGGTCTGGGACCACAGCCACCGGCCGCCCGCCACGGGAGGC
>JBKQVG010000205.1:0-5727 GCA_052325345.1 Bryobacteraceae bacterium | reverse complement strand
CTTTTCGCAGCCCTCGCTGGCGCCCGGAGTGGATTACGTCCTGCCCACCGAAGGCGAAGTCAAGGCCACGCTCGACGGCATTCGCGACTACTTCGTCCGCTCCACGCCGTACCGCATCATCGACACGGCGACAGGCAAACCCATCACGGATCTGACCAACCCTACCCGGACCGCCGGAATCGACCTGCGGGGCGGGCAGTTCAACGACTGGGACTACCCGATGGGGGTGGTGCTGGCGGCCATGCTCCACGTTACCGACGTCACCGGCGACGCCACCTACTCGGACTACACTTTCAAGAACTTCGATTTCATCTTCGACCACCTGGATTTCTTCCGCGCGCAGGCCCGGCAGTTCGGCCCGCAAGCCTACGGTTACCGCCGCCTGCTCGACATGCGCGAGCTGGACGATTGCGGCGCCATCGGCGCGGCTCTCATCGAGGCCTACGACAAGAAGAAGGACCCGCGATACCGCGCCACCATCGACGCCATCGCGGAGCACATCGCGCACAAGCAATTTCGCATGCCCGACGGCACGCTGGCGCGCCGGCGTCCTCAGCCGGTGTCGCTTTGGGCGGACGACTTGTACATGTCGGTCCCGTTCCTCGCTCAGATGGGCGTGCTCACGGGCCAGCGCTCCTGGTTCGACGACGCCGCGCGGCAGGTGATTCAGGCGTCGGCGCGTCTGCAGGACAAGGCGAGCGGGCTATGGGACCACTCCTGGTTTGAGAACACCGTTCCGGACCCCAAGTTCTACTGGGGCCGCGGATCCGGATGGGCCCTGATGGCCACGGCGGAGCTGCTGAGCGTGCTGCCCAAGAACCACCCCGAGCGGGAGCGTGTGCTCGAAATCTTCCGGCGCGGCGCGCAGGGAGCCGTGGCCGCGCAAGGCGGAGTGGGTCTCTGGCGCCAATTGCTGGACAAGACCGATAGCTACCTGGAGACCTCGGCCTCGGCCATGTTTACCTTCGCCATCGCGCGCGGCGTGAATCGCGGCTGGCTCTCGCCCGCCTACGCGCCGGTGGCACAGACCGGTTGGCAGGCGCTGGCCACGCGGGTCCGCGCGGACGGACGCATCGAAGGCATCTGCGTCAGCACCACCGCCGCTTATGACGCCGTGTACTACTACAACCGCCCCACCGACCTCGGCGCCATGCAGGGCTATGGCCCCACTTTGATGGCCGGCGCCGAAGTGATCGCCATGCTGCGCGGCTTCAATGTCGAGCGTACGCTAAATACGTTCCACTACCGGAAGCGGGAGAAGTGAGCTTGCGGGGTGGGGCTACCGGGAAATTTCAGACTACCGGCAGAGCCAGCCGCCATCGACGGCCAAAGTGTGACCGGTCACGTAATCGGACGCGGCCGAGGCCAGGAACACCATGGCGCCCTGGAGATCTTCCGGAAGGCCCCAACGGCCGGCCGGAATGCGGCCGAGAATTTCGGCGCTGCGGGCCTGGTCGGCGCGCAGCGGGGCGGTGTTGTCCGTGGCCATATAGCCGGGGGCAACGGCATTGACGTTGATCTGGTACGGCGCGAGTTCATTGGCCATCAAACGCGTGAGGCCCATGACGGCGCTCTTCGATGCCGTGTAAGAGGGCACGCGGATGCCGCCCTGGAAAGAGAGCATGGACGCAATATTGATGATCTTGCCGCCGCGCGCCTGCGCCGCCATCTGCCTGGCCACGGCCTGGGACAGGAAGAAAACCGCGCTCTGGTTGAGCGCGATCACGTCGTCCCAATCCTTTTCGCTGAACTCCAGCAAAGGGGCGCGGCGGATGATGCCGGCATTGTTGACCAGAATATCGATGCCGCCGAGTTCGCGCACCACCTGATCCACCACTGGCTGTATGCCGGCGCGGTCCATCAAGTTCGCGTGGACCTGGCAGACGCGGCGGCCCAGGGCGCGCACCTTGGCGGCGGTTTCCTCGGTGCCGACAATATCCACCAGCCCTAAATCGGCGCCGGCTTCGGCGAACCCCAGGGCAGCGCCCTGGCCGAGACCGCGCCCGGCGCCGGTGACGACCGCAACTTTGCCGTCGAGCTTGAACTGGTCGAGAATCATCGTCAAGAAAGCCTCTCCACCGGGATTGCATCCATATCCGCGAACTCCTGGTTTTCCCCGCCCATGCCCCAGCAGAAGGAGTAGGAGCCCGTGCCGCAGCCGCTGTGGATGGACCAACTGGGCGAAATCACCACCTGGCGGTCGGAGATCACGATGTGACGGGTTTCTTCCGGCGTGCCCATGAAGTGCATGACCCGCGCCTTTCCGAGGTCGAAATAGACATAGATTTCGGTGCGCCGGGCGTGCGTGTGCGGCGGCATGGTGTTCCACACCGAACCTTCGTGAAGCTGGGTGTAGCCCATCACCAACTGGCAGCTCTTGACGCCGCCGGCGTGGATGTACTGGTGGATGGTGCGGCGGTTGGAGTCGGCCGCGGCGCCGAGCTGCATGTGGTTGGCGTCGGCCTGCGGAATCGGAGTGGTGGGATAGGCGGTGTGGGCGGGATAGCTCAGCAGGTAAAAGCAGGCGGGGTTGGCGGGGTCTTGACTCGAGAACGAAATATCCCGGCTGCCGCGGCCCACATAGAGAGCGTCGAATTTGGCTAACTCGAAGCGCTTCCCGTCCACCTCCACCGCGCCCGCGCCACCGATATTGAGGACGCCCAGTTCGCGCCGCTCGCAGAAATAGGCGGCGCGCAGGTCGGCGTCGGCGGTCAGTTTGATTGGCGATGCCACCGGAACCGCGGAGCCGATGATGGCCCGGTCCGCGTCCGAATAAATGAGTTCGAGCTTCTCGGGCGCAAACAGCGATTCCACTAAGAATGTGGTGCGCAGTTCCTTTGTGCCCAGTTCCTGATAGCCGACATGGTTGGGTGAGTATCGGGTTTCCATAATGTCATCCTGCGTCGAATCGGTTTCGAAGTCTGCTCGGCCGCGGGTGCAGCCCTTAATCGCGATCCAATGTTACGGAGGTACGCGAGGATTCTGGCGGTGAGGGTGGGATTAGAACCTTCACTGCCCGCAAGTTGCAGATTAACAAAATGCCATCGCGTCTGACAATGCCACCGCGCAGTGCACAAAAATGCACAATACCGCGTGCCGCTTTTCCACGTGTGTCTGTTTTGACACGGCGATCAAATTGATCAAGCTCAAGTAAATCAGCGAATTACCGTTTGGTCAGGACACTGCATAGGGGAGAGGTATGGCAGGAGTCGGAAGTCGGAAGCCGGAAGTTAGAAGTTAGAAGACGGAGGACGGAAGCTGGGGGTACTTTGCTGATTCCGACTTCTGACTTCTGACTTCTTGCCTTCTCAGAAGGATTTACTATGTCGAACGGACTGGAAAGCACGCTTGGGTGCATCCTGATGGCGGCGATTTCGTTGCCGCTATCGTTCTATCTGGCGCGGGGATGCCTGCGCGGTTTACTGCGCCTGCTCAACGGGAATCAGCGCCGCGATGTGCTATGATCGCAGCCGTGAAGGGCTGGCACGCGGTACTCGCCGCGGCGTGGATCGTGGTTCCGGCGAGGGCTTGGGCGGCCGACGATGTGGCCGGGGCCGCGCGCGAGCTGGCGGCGAAGACGGCCCTCTTCGCTGGCGCGGGCGCCACCGTCTCGGTTTCGTATCGCAATCTCTCGTCTCTTGGCCCGGCACAACTGGAGCAGGCGCGAGCCGGCTACGAAGCCGGCCTGCGGCAGGTGGGGATGCGCTTGGGCGATGGCGGCGCGGTGGAAGCCCAGATCTCACTTTCCGAAAACGGATCGCAATACCTTCTGATCGCGGACCTGCACAAGGGTGACGACCGGCAGGTGGCGATGGCGGCCTGGAAGCGCGGCCCTGGCGCCAAACCCGCGGGTTCGTCCGCCTGGATCGAGCGCAAAGTGGTTTGGGAGCAGGAGGAGCAGGTTCTAGACGCCGCGTTTCCGGGGGACGCCATGGTCTTGCTGGCGCCGTCCGGGGTCAGTATTTATGCCAAACGCGGCGAGCGGTGGGAACTGCGCCAGGTGCTGCGCATTCCCTCCCCGCACCAGTGGCCGCGCGACCTGCGCGGGCATCTCGGTTTCCAGGGCGCGTCGTTCCGCGCTTTCCTGCCGGGCCTAACTTGCAGCGGCGCCATGGAACCCCAGCCGGGCATGGAATGCCGCGCCGGTGACGACCCCTGGAGCATGGAATCGGCCGGCGGCGCGGACATGTCCGCCTATTTCGCCCCCGGACGCAATTACTTTGACGGCCGCCTCGCGCTTGGCAACGGAGCGATGCGCGGCGGGCCGCCATTCTATTCGGCGGCGGCTACGGGCGATCCGCGCCATCCGGTCTGGCTGCTGGCGCTCCTCAACGGCAAAGCGCAAGTGGTGGATGGCGGATTCAACGTGCTGGCGGAGATCTCCGGGTGGGGCAGCGATATCGCCTCGATCGAGACTCGCTGCGGAACCGGAACTCAGGTGCTGGCGACTCAATCTTCGGACGCCAATGCGACCGATGCCACCGACGCCATTCAGTCCTATCTCTGGAAAGACCGTTCGATGGCGGCGGCGACCCCGGCGGCCGTCTTTCCCGGCCCGGTGACCGCGCTGTGGGCGCGAGGCGGCAGCGCGGTGGCGGTGGCGCGCGACTCGGAAACGGAGAAATACGTGGTCTATGTGCTCACGGTGGCTTGCGGCGGATAACCTGGGTCGGTGCTCGCCGGACAAAGTCGATGGTGGGGCAGACCGTCGTTTTTTGTGGTCTGCCCCACGAGGGTTCCTCACTCCGGGAACTCGGCTGGCGTTTGGAATGATCCTCCTTGCCGTGGCGGCCTCCGCGCAGGCGGCTACCCGTCCGCACTACGGAGGCGTGCTTCGGGTGGAGATGCGGGAGAGCATCGAAACGGTAGATCCTCCCGATAGCGGCACGGGACTGGCCGATTTGATGGGAGCGTTCTCCATCACTCGCTGGGAAGCGGGGCGCCGGGCATCTTACGCAGCCGACAATAACGCCCCTGGCGGGCGGCCGTTCGTGGACGCGGTGGAGGTCCAGATGGGGCGGCCGCTGCGCGACCAATCGATCGACCTGGAAGTGGGCAAGGCGGACGTCATCGAACTCGGGCCTGGCGAATCGCGCCGCGGCGCGGCCGGACGAAAGCTGTGGATGTCGGCGCCGGTGCGGGTCGTGGCGCTGGTGTTCGGATCGCGGGTGGAGGACGCGCGAATTCGGGAGGGGCTGGCGCTGGCGGTGGACCGCACCGCGATTCTCAACGTACTGCTGCAAAAGCAAGGTGAAATTTCGGGAGCGCTGCTGCCGCAATGGATTTCCGGCTATGCTTTCCTATTCCAGCCGGCGGCGGACCTGGGGAGGGCGCGGACGCTGATTGCGGCGGCGCCGCCCGGCGCCCGCAACCTGTCGCTGGGAGTGGAAGACGGCGGCCTGCGCGCCATGGCGGATCGGGTGGCGCTCAACGCGCGCGATGCCGGCCTGACGGTGACCACGGCCCCGCAAGGCAACGCCGGTGACGTTCGCCTGGTGGACGCGCAGGTCGCCTCGAGCGACCCGGCGCGGGCGCTGGCGGGCATTGCGGCCGCTCTGGGACTGATCGTACCGGCGCGGATGGAGAACGCCGAAGCGGTGTACAACGCCGAACGGGCCGTGCTGGAGGGGTTTCGCGTGGTCCCGCTGTTTCATCTGCCGGACGTGTACGGCGCCGGGCCGCGGGTGAGGGGCGCCGCGGGCATTTCGCCGCTGGGGCAGTGGAAGT
>JBKQVG010000204.1:0-4182 GCA_052325345.1 Bryobacteraceae bacterium | reverse complement strand
GAGCGGACTCTCAGTCTGCCACGCCGGGACTCCTCCCGGCGCTTGTCTCGCTCAACACACGATGCTTCCCCGCGAAGCGGCTCTGCTGCTCTGTGGGGCAGCTACTCCACTCTTATGTCGCGCGCCCGTTTCACCCGCTCCGGGCAGGCGGGTCGGGAACGGTGCGGGCCCGGCCGCCGGCGGCACTTTTGCTTCGCCATCGGAAATCGGCCATTTCCGAACCCCGTCTTGGATAGAATGAAATTTGCCCCACGTACTGCACTCGTTGCCGGAACTTCCGCGCCTGGACTGGCTGGGGGCCATCGACGTCCTGCTGGTGGCCTTTGTCTTCTACCAGGCTCTCATGGTGGTGCGCGGCACCCGCGCCGGGCACATCCTGGCCGGCATCATCATCATGGTGCTGCTTTACCTGGGCGCTTCCTGGAGCGGTCTGGAAGCTTTGCGCTCGGTATTGTCTTTCATCGTCCCCTATACCGGCATTGCCATCATTGTCCTGTTTCAATCGGAAATCCGCCGTACCCTGGCCCGCCTCGGGCGTAAACGCTGGTTCGGACTGGGCGGCGAATATCGCAATCCCGAATCGACCGGCGAAATCATGATGGCGGTGGAACAGCTCGCGCAGCAGCGCGTCGGCGCGCTCATCGTGCTGGAGCGCGACATCGGCCTGCGCACCTTCATCGAAAGCGGCGTGCACCTGGACGCGCGCATTTCCCGCGACCTGCTGCTCTCGATCTTCCAGCCCGGCCCACCCCTGCACGACGGCGCCGTCATCGTGCAGAAAGACCGCGTGGCGGCGGCCGCCTGCTTCCTGCCTCTCACCACCAACCCCGGGCTATCCGGCGAGTTTGGGACCCGGCACCGTGCCGCCATTGGCATTACCGAGGAAACCGACTGTCTCTCCGTGGTGGTATCCGAAGAAACCGGCCGCGTCTCCGTGGCCGCCTTCGGCGAGCTGGTCGGGGGCCTGACGCCGGCCGAAGTGGTGGAGCGCATCCAACGCCATTTCGGCGTGCAGCGGCCCACCACCATCGAGATCGAGGAGTTCCCGGCCGATATTCCGCTGTCCTCCGGTGAGCATACGCCCGAGCAAACTGCCCGCGCAGAAAGGATGGACCGCTTGTGACCCTCCTCGTCCGTATTTCCCGCGTGATCGTACACAACCTGGCCTGGAAACTGTTCGCCCTGGTCCTGGCCCTGGTGGTCTGGATTCTGGTGGCGAGCGAGCCCGAATATTCCGCTTTCGACACCGCGCGGGTGGTCTATCGCGATCTGCCCGACGATCTCGAAATCAGTTCCGATCCCGTGCCCGCGGTCACGCTGGAGCTTCGCGGTCCTTCGAGCGAACTTCGCAATCTGGAGGGGCCGCAACGCCCGGCCGCGGTGCTGGACATGTCCGACGCCGTTGCCGGTGAGCGTACGTACACCATCGAAGACGGCGCCGTGCATCTGCCGCGCGGTGTGTACCTGTTGCGATCCATCCCGTCGGAAATCCGCTTCCGCTTCGAAAAGCGCGGCACTCGTCTGGTTCCCGTCATAGCCCGCTTCAGCGGCGGCCGGGCAGCCGAACTCGCGCCCGGCGCGGTCACCGTTCAGCCGGCAATGCTGCAGATCACCGGTCCGGAGAGCCACGTGTCCCGTGTCAAGAGCGTGGCCACCGATGCCGTCGATCTTTCCACCCAGGCGTCCGTGGTCACTGAGCGCGTCAACGCTTACGTGGACGACCCGTTCGTACGCTTCGTGGCTTCTCCGCAGGTGACCGTCAGCGTGGTCCTTCCCAAGCGCTAGCGCTTGCTTTTAGCCCGCGTATTCCAGCACCAGCAGGGTAATGTCGTCGGATTGCGCGGCTCCCTGGGTAAAGTCGCGTACCGCCGTCTGGATGGCGTCGTGGACGGCCTCGGCCGAAGAGACGGCATGCGCGGCGGTCAACGTCTGCAACCGCCTGGCGCCAAAAAACGCTCCGTTGGCGTCTTGCGCTTCGGTCACCCCGTCGGTATAAATCACCAGCTTATCGCCCGGCGTCAGGCGCGTATCGGCCACTTCGAATTCCGCGCCTTCGATCAGTCCAACCGGCATGCCGGTGGCTTCCAGCACGGCCGTGACTCCGCTCGAACGCAGCACCAGCGGGGGGCAGTGCGCGGCGTTGACGTAGCGGACGCGGCCGTCTCGCTCCACCCGGCAATAAAAGATAGTGGCGTACTTTTCTCCGCCGGTGCGCTCGAACAGGAAACGATTCAGCCGCGCCATGCCGTGGTTCAACTCCCCTTGCACGGCTCCCGTGATCATCAGCGCGCCTTGCAGCACGCCGGCCAGCAGGGCGGAACTGACGCCCTTGCCGGAAACGTCCGCCACCACGGCCGACCAGCAGCCGGGCGTGGCCTCCACCAGGTCGTAGTAGTCGCCGCCCACTTGTTGCGAAGCCATGCTGCTGGCGGCGGCGCGCAGCCAGCCTTCGACGGGCAGTTGAGCCGGCAACAGGCTCTGCTGAATCGAGCGCGCCACCCGCAGCTCCTCGTCCATCACCTGCTTGGCGCGCTCCTCTTCGAGCAGCCTGGCGTTTTCCAGCACCGTCGAAGCTTCGATCGCCAAGGTCTGCAGCAGCTCGCGGTTGCCGGCGGCAAGGTCCGCCGCGGCCACGCGGGAATCCATGTACAACACGCCCACGGTCTCGCTGGCCGTGGAAAGCACGCTGGTGGCATCGCCCTGGCCGGCGCGAATGCGCACCAGCGGCACGCACACCACGCTGCGCAATTCCAGGTCGGCGATGCTGTTGGCGGGGCGGGTTTCGTCGGCGCCCAGCGGGTCGAAATTCATGGAAAGCAGTTCCCGCCGGTGGCGCAGCGCGCGGTTGATCAATTCGCGCGGCACGCGCAGATCGCTGTCGTGCAGGTTGTGCCCGTTGCGGTGGCGCGCCACGCGCATATCCAGCGCCTCGCCGGAGCGCAGCAGCAGAAAACCGCGCTCGCCCCCGGTCACGGCGAGCGCGGCGTCCACCACTTGCGCCAGCACGTCGTTTACCGAGAACGAGCTTTGCAGGGTACGCGCCAAGTCGAGGATGGCGCGCAGCTTGCCCATATTGCCACCCACGTTGACGCCGCCCTCGCTTCTTTCCGGGGCGGCCACCTGCTCCACCAGGCGTTTCAGATCCTGGCCGTCGAGCGAGAAAACCGCCTGGTAGGAATCGCGCGCGCCGAACTCGATGCGGTCGGCGGGTCGCAGCACGTGCCGCTCCACGCGCGCGCCGTTGACAAACGTGCCGTGGCGGCTGCCGCAATCGTGCAGCACATATTCGCCCAACTCCACCTCGATGCGGGCATGGCTGCGCGAAACCCGGCTGTCGCGCAGGATCAGTTGATTGTCCGCGTGGCGGCCGATATGAAACGGCAGGGGGTCGAGCGCCACGCGGATGCGATGCCCGTTGGGGTCGGTCACGGTCAACGAGGCCGGCCCGGGAGCGGTTAGTGTGGCGGGCGATGGGGCGGGGCCGGGTTCCATTGCCGTCAACGGCGGGCGCGGGCTTTGCGCTCGCGGCGGGCCGGCTCCGCGGGTTCGCCCCGCGCCAGTTCTACTTCCCGCGCCCGCAACGTCTGGCAATGCGAGCAATAGCCGCCCACTTCGGTGCGCGCCAGCAGAACCTGAAATCCGAAATGGGCCTCAATCTGGCGGCGCAGGCGTTGCAGCGGCTCCCCGAAGAACTCTTCCACCTTGCCGCACCGCAGGCAGATGACGTGGGCGTGCTCCTGCTTCATGCGGGTTTCGTAGTAGTGCTGGTCGCCTTCATGGTGCATCAGGTCCAGCTCGTCCACCAGGCCGCCGGTCTTGAGCATTTTCAGGGTGCGGTAGACGGTTACGCGGTTCAGCTTCGGATCGCGCTCCTTGGCGAGTTGAAAGAGCCGCTCCGCGTCCAGGTGCTCTCCGGATTTATCGATCAGATCGAGAAGGATCTGCCGCTGGCGCGTGAGCCGAACGCCGCGTTGCCGTAACGATCCCTGCATCGAATCCAGAGGCATATCGGGAAGCGTATCTAATTTTAGCTCAAAAAGTTAAGCCGGAACGGCGGGGGGTGTGAGACATAGAAGTGGCTGCCGACGCGATTCGTCTGCAAAGAGGCTTGAATCCGAGCGTATGTCTACGCAAGGCCAGGGCGCAGTTGTACTACCGCGCGTCAGATTCCCTTCCCGCCAC
>JBKQVG010000203.1:0-4845 GCA_052325345.1 Bryobacteraceae bacterium | reverse complement strand
CCCCCCCCCCCCCCCCCCACGGTGGATAAGCGCCAGGAGTCCCCCGAGTGACGATCGTCGAAGCCGCCCGCTCGTTGCGCGCCCGTTCGGTGACATCGGTCGAGCTCACCACCGCTGCGCTCTCGCGCATCGAAGAGTCGAATCCGTCGCTGCGCGCATTTATCACCGTTACCGCGGATCGCGCCCTGGCCGATGCCCGCCGCGCCGACGCCGAATTGGCCGCCGGTCTCGACCGCTCGCCGCTCGCCGGGATTCCGGTCGCCGTGAAAGATCTCTTCGCCATCGCCGGAGTGCCGAACACCGCCGGTTCGCTGGTGTATCGGGATCGCGTGGCGGCCTTCGATTGCGCGGTCGTGGAGCGCCTCGTCGAAGCCGGCGCCGTCATGCTGGGTACGCTCAACATGCACGAGCTGGCCTATGGCATCACCTCCGCGAACCCGCACTTCGGCGCCGTGCGGAATCCCTGGAATCCCGGCCGCAGCCCGGGCGGATCGAGCGGCGGCTCCGGCGCGGCCGTGGCGGCCGGCCTGGTTTTCGCCGCCATGGGCAGCGATACCGGCGGATCGATCCGCATCCCCGCGTCGTTCTGCGGCACGGCCGGATTGAAACCCACCTACGGCCGGGTGAGCCGCTACGGCGTGCTGCCGCTGGGGCACACGCTCGACCATATGGGTCCCCTCGCGCGCACCGTCCGGGACGCCGCAATTACGCTGAACGCGATCGCGGGATTCGATCCGCGCGACCCCGCTTCATCCCGCCGGCCGGCCGCAGACTTCATCCCAACCGTAGGCTGCGGCATCCGCGGCTTGCGCATCGGTTTTGCCGAAAGTTTCTTCTTCGAGCGCATCGAGGCCGGCGTGGAATCCGCGGTGCGCGGCGCCATGGCCCGGGCCCAAGAGTTAGGGGCGCAACTGAAGCCGGTCCGCGTTCCCGACCCGGCTGCCATCAACGCGGCCGGCCAGATCGTTCTGCTCTGCGAAGCGGCGGCCGTGCTCGAACCGTACCGGAGGAGGCGCGAGCTTTTCGGCGAAGACGTGCTGGCGCTGCTCGATCAGGGGAGCCTGATCCCCGCCACAGACTACATCCAGGCGCAGCGCATCCGCCGCTCCATGCAGCAGCGTTTCGCCAAGGTCTGGTCCGAGGTGGACTGCCTGATCACTCCGGCTACCGCCATTACCGCTCCACGGATCGGCCGGGACTCGGTAACCATCGGCGGCATGGAGGAGCCCGTGCGCCCGGCAGCCACCAGAATGTCGCGGCCTTTCAACGTTCTCGGCCTGCCCGCGCTGGCGATTCCCTGCGGCCTCGATTCGAGCGGATTGCCCATCGGCCTGCAGATCGCCGGTCCTCCTTTTGAAGAAGCCCGTCTGCTCCGCGTGGGGGCTGCGCTGGAGGATTCCGGAATCGGCGTGCCGCCGCCGCCAATCGGGCTGACGGCCGATCGCTGACCGCCCCAAGCGTGTGTGTGTTTCAATACGTTGCCGCGGTGTATCCTGGGAAGGACACGGCAAGGCAGGGCATTGTGCGGCTGGTACGGCGCGAACTCGCAGTAGTGTGGCTCACGCTCCTATATGGCGGTCTGCTCGCTGCCCAGACGAACCTGGCCGGGCGGGTGGTGGACGAAACCGGCGCCGGGGTTGCGGGCGCGGGCGTGGAATTTCGCGGGGCATCCTCCAGCGTTTCCGCATCGACGGACTCGGCCGGGAATTTCCGAGTCACCCTGCCGGCCGCGGGGGAATATGAAATCCGGGCGGAACGGCAGGGGTTTTATGTATTCCATGAAGCCGGGCGGATGCTGGATGCGGACACAGAACATATCACCATCACGCTGAATCATCAGCGGGAATTTTCCGAGCGCGTGGACGTGAATGCTTCGCCGCCGGTGGTGGATCCCGCTCAGCCGGCCGATCACCGGGAAGTGGACAATACCGAGATGCTGAACGTCCCTTACCCGGCGCCGCAGGATTACCGCAACGCGCTGCAACTCTTCGACCGGGTGGTGCAGGACAATGGCGGCCGCTACCATTTGAACGGCGGCGATTCGAACCAGGTGAACTACACTCTGGACGGGTTCAACATCTCCAATCCGGTGACC
The DNA here is from genome assembly GCA_052325345.1 of Bryobacteraceae bacterium. GTDB lineage: Bacteria > Acidobacteriota > Terriglobia > Bryobacterales > Bryobacteraceae > JBEKYD01. The sequence goes on along the minus strand of JBKQVG010000203.1, from coordinate 2,750 downwards.
GGGCAACTGGATGCGCGGATGAACATCGACAGCGTGGAATCGATCGCGCTGGAAGGCAGCCGGTTCAGCGCGGAAAACGGACGCGGCTCGGCGGGAACGCTGGAGCTGACCAGCCGCATGGGCGACGACCACTGGCGTTTTTCGGTCACGAATTTCTTTCCCGGCGTTTCCACCGACGGCGGCTTCCACATCAACAAGTGGACTCCGCGGGTAGAAGTTTCGGGCCCTATCAAGAAGGGCCGGGCGTGGTTCCACAACGGCATGGACGCCTTCTATAACGTGGACGTGGTGCATGGGCTGCCGTCGGGCGAGAACCGTACGCACGGGCTGACGGTAACGGACTTGAGCCGGCTGCGGATCGATCTGAGGCGCGGCAATATTCTGACGGCCGGATTGCTGACCGATTTGGGCGAAACCTCGCGCCTGGGATTGAGCTTCGTGAACCCGGCCCAGACCACCACCAACGAGAGGCAGGCGTTATTTGTCAGCAGCATTCGCGACCAGCAATATTTCCGGGGAGGGGCGCTGGTGGAATTCGGGTTCGCGGATACGCGCGGGCTGACCCGCGATCTTCCGCAGGGCAACCAACTCTACCAACTGACCCCGTTCGGCACGGCCGGCAATTACTATATTTCCACCGATCAGCATTTCTACCGGCAGCAAGCGCTCGGCACTCTGTTTCTGCCGGTGTATCGCTGGCACGGAACGCACCTGGTGAAGTTGGGGATGGACTTCGAACGCGAGTCGTTTCATGAGTGGACGGTGTTCAACCCTTACGAAGTGCTGAATGCCGACCAGACGGTAACGCGATACGTCACTTTCGTGGGCGCGCCTTTTCAGGAGGGTAAGAATTTCGAAGGCGGCCAATACGTGGAAGATCACTGGAGCCCGCGCGAGGATCTGACGATCGAGGCTGGCGCGCGCGCCGAATGGAACGAGATTGTGCGGGAGCTTGAAACCGCGCCGCGGCTGGCGGCGTCCTGGGCGCCGCCGGCGCTGGGCGGGACCAAGCTATCGGCGGGTTGGGGGCTCTATTACGACCCGATCTATCTGGGCCTCGTCACGACGCCGCCGGGACAGGCCAGCCTGGCCACGTTTTATGCCAGCGACGGGAGCGTGGCGGGACCGGTCGAGACCCAGTTTTCGGTGAACCGGAACGCCCTTAAGACGCCTTATTTCCGGGTGGCGAGCATGGCGGCGGAACGCATGCTCTCGGCGAACTTTACGGGCCGCATCGAGTTCATGAACCGGACCGGAGACCACGGATTTTCGTTTGTGCCGGCTGCCGCCGCGGCGAACGACCTGTTCCTGAACGGCGCCACATTCTACCTGGGCAATTCCCGGCAAGACAGCTATCGCGCGGTCACCTTGAGCGTGAAGCATTCTTTCTCCGGCAAGTTCGAATGGTCGGCGGGATATACGCGCTCGTCGGCGCGCAGCAACGAAGCGGTGACTTACAGCCTGGCCAACCCCATCTTCGCGCCGCAGATGCCGGGGCCGCTGGCGTGGGACGCGCCCAACCGTATCCACGCCTGGGGATGGGCGCCGGTGCCCAGAAGACGGCTGCCGCGACGCCTGCAGGTTCTGATCGGCGATACGACGGCCGCTCTGCTGGCGGAGTATCGCACCGGGCTGCCGTTCAGCGCGGTGACCCAGCAAGGCTTTGTGGACGGGCCGGTGAACTCGCTTCGGCTGCCCGGTTATGTCAACGTGAATCTCCATTTCGAGCGCAAATTCCACGCCATGCACTATCTGTGGGCCTGGCGGTTCGGCATGGACAACCTTACCAACCACCTGAATCCCAACGCGGTCAACAACGTGATCGGCACGCCCGAGTTTCTGAGTTACGGCCGCGGGCAGGCAAGGGCCTTCGCCGTGCGTTTGCGGCTGCTGGGCAGGAAGTAAACGCGGCGATGGCATCTCCGCCTATTCCACCATCGCTAAGCGGGCTGGGCGCGCGGCCGTTTTCGTTTTATCCGGCGATCGGCAATATCCGCCACAACCAGTGGGTGTACCGGCGCGCGACGTGGTCGGAGATTCTGGTGGTGAACAGCCGCGGCGGCGAGGAGATCTGGGTGCCGCGGCGATTCGTGGGAGAGGTTTCCGCGGTGAACGACCCGGTGGTGATCCTGGGCCTGACGCGCGAATTGGAATATCGGGACGGGGTGGTGACGCCGGTGGAGCGCCGCGTGATTGAAATGCCGGTAGCGGTGGGCGGAAACCGCGGGCCGGCGGCGGCGCCGCAGGCGGATCGCAAACACCCCCGGCCGGCTCCGGTGATCGGCATCCGCCTGGAATCGCCGCGCCGGCGGCGCTGGCTGAAATGGGTGGGCGGCGCGCTGGCGTTCCTCATTCTGGTCTACGTGCTGCTGAGCAACGCACTGCGGCGGTGACATTTTACCCGCCGCTCCCCTCCAAGGCGTAAGAGGCCGCGGACCGGAGACTCACCCCGCCTTGCACCCGCGAGCGTTCAAAATAGCGCGCCGCAGCGCTCTGGGCAGGGCCGGCGTACTCTGACGGCGTGGTCCTCGTTCCGGACTTTCAGCACTTCTACAGATAGGGGACGTTACAGCCAACTGAACCGCTTTTCGGCAGTCCGGCGACCCGTTTTGGACGCCACGGAGGGCGCGCGACATAAGAGTGGAGTAGCTGCCCCACAGAGCAGCAGAGCCGCTTCGCGGGGAAGCATCGTGTGTTGAGCGAGACAAGCGCCGGGAGGAGTCCCGGCGTGGCAGACTGAGAGTCCGCTC
>JBKQVG010000202.1:0-3838 GCA_052325345.1 Bryobacteraceae bacterium | reverse complement strand
GGAGGTGCTGATCAACGGCAAAGCGCCCGGCGAAACTTCGCTGATCATCTGGCAGGAGGGCGGCACGCGGCTGGTTTACGACCTGCTGGTGCGCATGAGTCCTTTGAAGCTGGAAGCGGTGCGGGCGCAGATCGCCCGCGACTTTCCCGCCGACGACATCAGCGTGACCTACGACAACGACACCGCCTTTGTGCGCGGAACGGTGAAGGATGTAGCGGCCGCCGACCGGGTTCTGGGCATCGCCGCCACGCTGGGCAAAACCGTGAACCTGCTGCGGGTGAAAGTCCCGGCCGAGGAACCGCAAATCCTGCTCAAAGTCCGTTTCGCCGACGTCGACCGCAGCACCAGCAACAGCCTGGGCATGCAGCTTGCCTCCGGGGCCTTCAACCAGTCGACCCAGATTGGCACCGGGCAATACACCGGCATCGGCGTCGACCAAAGCGGCACGTTCAGCCTCACCGATGCGCTGAACGTCTTCCTGTTTCGCAAGGATCTGAACCTGGGGTTGGCGATCGAAGCGCTGGAAGCCAAGAACCTGCTGGAGATCCTGGCCGAACCGAACCTGTTGACCATCAGCGGCCAGAAGGCCAGCTTTCTTTCCGGCGGACAGTTCCCGGTGCCGGTGGTGCAGGGCAGTTCGTCGATCGGCACGGTAACCATCATGTACAAAGATTACGGCATCCGGCTCGACTTCCTGCCCGTAGTCACGCCGCGCGGGACCATCCGCATGCACATCGCGCCGGAGGTCAGCTCGCTCGATTACTCCAACGCCGTCACCTTGTCGGGCTTCACCATCCCGGCGCTGTCGACACGCCACGTGGAAACCGACGTGGAACTGGAAGACGGGCAGAGCTTCGTGATCGCCGGGCTGATCGACAACAGTTTCACCGAAAACCTGAGCAAGATCCCGGGTCTGTCCAATATTCCGCTGCTCGGCAAGCTGTTCCAGAGCGTTTCGCGATCGAAATCGGCCGAGGAGCTGCTGGTTTTGGTGACGCCCACCATCGTGCGGCCGTTGCCGGCGGGGGCGCCGCTGCCCGATCTGGAGCGGCCGAAGCCTTTCCTGCCGCCCAGCAAGTCCTACAGCAACACGTACCAGCCGGGTATCGACAAGACCGGCCCGGTGCCGGTGCACCCGCCGGTGGACTCGCTTCCCTATGAACAACTGGTGACGCCCATCGACAAGGCCAAGACCGGCCAGCAAGCGCCGGCCGCCACGCCCGCCATGCCGGCCGCGGCGCCGTCCGCAGGTCAGGGGCAGGCGGCTTCGAGCGCCGGCCCAGGGGGTTCGGGGAAGTGAACCCCGCCCCCGGAGACGCCCTATGTACCCTCTGACGATTGGATTGGCGATTGAAAACCGCGAGTTGTGGGAACAGACCCAGGCATGCCTGGCCCAATTACCTTTCCGTATCATCGTCGAGCACCAGGATGTGGGCGACGTCAGCAATTTCCTGGACCGTCTGGAGCGCATGCGTCCGGACGTGGTGTTGGTGGACATCAGCGGGTGGAAGGAACCGCTGGAGGGCTTGGTTTCGTCCATTCGCACCGCCGCCGGCGATCCCATGATCGTGGCCTTGAACACCACCGCGCAGGCCGACGCGATCCTGTCCTCGCTGCGCGCCGGGATTAACGAATACCTGTTTCCGCCCCTTCACGATACCCTGCGCAAAGCGCTCGAACGGCGCTCGCTCGAGCGCAGCCGCCGCCGCGACGGGGGCAGCAAGGGAGCCGGCAAAGCGGTGGGGTTCGTCTCCGCCAAGGGCGGTTGCGGAGCGACCACCATGGTCTGCCACTTCGCCCAGGAGCTGGGCCGGCAGAACCTGAAGGTGCTTTTGGCCGATATGGATTTCGACGCCGGCCTGGTGGGCTTCATCACCAAGACCAAGTCGGTGTACTCGATACTCGATGCCATCAACAACCTGCACCGGCTGGACATTCATTATTGGCGGGCGCTGGTTTCGAACGGCATTCCGGGAGTCGAAATCGTTTCTTCGCCGCTGGCCCTGGCGGCGAAAATGCAGCCGCGCGACGACCAGATCCGCCAGGTGCTGTCCTTTGCCCGCCCCAATTACGACTGGACGCTGGTGGACCTGGGCCGCGGACTGGGCCGCATTGCCATGGCGGCGATGGAGGAACTCGACGAAGTATGCCTGGTGACCACGCTGGAAGTGCCGGCGCTGCATCAGGCCAAGCAGGTGGTGCAAACCCTGCTCGACGGCGGATTCGGCAAATCGCGGCTGCGGCTGCTGCTCAACCGTGCCCCCAAGCGCCTGGACATCACCACCAACGAGCTCGAAAAGATGTTGGGCATTCCCATTTTCGGCACCGTCATCAACGATTATCCGGAGCTGTACGAGACTTACGCCGAAGGCCGGATGCTGAATCGCAGTTCCGATTTGGGTAAACAGATCGCGCGTCTGGCGCTCAAGCTCGCCTCGATCGAAGAGGAAAAAACCGAGAAAAAGCGCTTTGCGCTCTTCGGATAGGGAAGGAAGTACCAAACCGCATGCCTAACGTCGTCAATCCGCCCGCGAGAAGGGATGAAAGCCGGGAATCCGGCTGGGTAAACCGCCTGTTCAATAAGGAGGGCTACACCCCGGAGTACCAGGAGCTGAAGTTCACGCTCCACCGCAAGCTGCTCGACCGCATCAACCTGGAGGCGTTGAGTTCGATGGCCGGCGAGCGGGTGCGCGCGGAAATCCGCGCGGCCGTGGCCAAACTGGTGGAGGAAGAGAAAACCCCGCTGTCGCTGGTCGAAAAGGACCGCGTCATCGAGGAAATTCTGGATGAAGTATTCGGACTGGGGCCGCTCGAGCCGCTGCTGCAGGATCCCACGATAAGCGACATTCTGGTCACCACGCCGCACCTGGTGTACGTGGAGCGCGGCGGCAAACTCTACCGTACGCCGGTCGAATTCAAAGACGACGCGCACCTGCTGCGCATCATTGAGAAGGTGGTTTCACGGGTGGGCCGGCGGGTGGACGAGTCCTCGCCGCTGGTGGACGCCCGCCTGCCGGACGGCTCGCGCGTCAACGCGGCTATCCCGCCGGTGGCGGTCGACGGGCCGCTGCTTTCGATCCGCCGTTTCGGGCGTCACGCCCTCAAGGGCGAAGACCTGGTGAGCAAGCTGTCATTGACCGAGGGGATGCTGGAGTTGCTCAAGGGTTGCGTCAAGGCGCGCCTGAACATTCTGATTTCGGGCGGCACCGGCTCCGGTAAGACCACCCTGCTGAACGCGCTTTCGAGCTACATTCCCGAAGACGAACGCATCGTCACCATCGAAGACGCCGCCGAACTGCGGCTGCAGCAGACCCACGTGGCGCGCATGGAAACCCGCCCTGCCAACGTGGAAGGCGTGGGCGCCATTCACATCCGGCAACTGGTGATCAATGCCCTCCGTATGCGTCCGGACCGCATCATCGTGGGCGAGGTTCGCGCCGAAGAGGCGCTCGACATGTTACAGGCCATGAATACCGGCCACGACGGGTCGCTGACCACCATTCACGCCAACACCCCGCGCGACGCTCTGGGCCGTTTGGAGGTCATGGTCGGCATGGCCAACGCGAGCATGGGCATTCGCTCGGTGCGCCAGCAGATCGCCTCGGCCGTAAACCTGTTTGTGCAGGCGTCGCGCTTCAGCGACGGCACGCGGCGCATCACCCATGTCACCGAAGTGGTCGGCATGGAACAGGACATCATCACCCTGCAGGATATTTTCCTGTTCGAGAAGACGGGCATCGCCGAGAACGGCAGGGTCACGGGGCGCTTCCGCGCCACCGGCATCCGGCCCAAGTTCTACGACCGGCTGAAGGCCAGCGGCATCTTGCTCCCCACGCAA
>JBKQVG010000201.1:0-16098 GCA_052325345.1 Bryobacteraceae bacterium | reverse complement strand
GGCGGTGCATTAACTTGAAAGGGGAGGGCTTGATGAGAGCTGCGATTCTGAACTCGCCCGACAGCATCTCCAAACGGCCGCTCGAAATCCGGGACGTACGCCAGCCGGATCTGCTGCCTGGGCACGTGCTGATTCGGGTGCGGGCTTGCGGGGTTTGCCGCACGGATCTGCAGATTGTGGAAGGCGAACTGGCGCCGCGGCTGCGGCCGCTGATTCCCGGCCACCAGATTGTGGGCGAGATCGCCGGCGGATCGACGCCGGAGCTGCCAGCCGGAACTCGCGTGGGAGTTTCGTGGATCGGGGGCACCGATGGAAACTGCCGCTATTGCCGGCGGGGCAGCGAGAACCTGTGCGACTCGCCCACATTTACGGGCTACACGGTCAACGGCGGCTACGCCGAAATGGCGTTGGCGCGCGGCGACTTCGTTTTTCGGCTGCCGGCGGCGCTCGACGATCTGCAGGCCGCGCCGCTGCTGTGCGCCGGCATTATCGGGTTCCGCAGCCTGCGGGTGGCGGAGGTCGAGCCGGGGGAGCGGGTGGGGCTGTTCGGATTCGGGGCATCGGCGCACCTGGCGATCTCGGTGCTGCGGGCGTGGAACTGCACAGTGTACGTTTCGACGCGAGGAGAATCGCACCGGAAGTTGGCGGTGTCGCTGGGGGCGGCCTGGGTTGGCGGCGAAAGCGACCGCCCGCCGGTGGAGTTGGACCGCGCCATCACGTTCGCGCCGAGCGGAGACGTGGTGATTGCGGCGCTTTCCAGCCTGAGAAAAGGCGGCGTGGTGGCCATTAACGCGATCCACCTGGACCGCATTCCGGAATTCGACTATGACCGACTGCTATGGGGCGAGCGCCAACTGCGCAGCGTGGCCAATATGACAAGGGCGGACGCGCGGGATTTCCTCGAAATTGCCGCCGAAATCGGGCTGCGGCCCAAAGTGACCGCGTTTCCGCTGGAACAAGCGAACGAAGCACTGGAGGCGTTGAAGAACGACGCGATTGACGGGGCGGCGGTGCTCACCATGTGAGGGCCGCATCAATTCGGCCGGGCATGCGCGGCGCTTGGATCGCCGGTGGGGGGAGGCGCGTGATCCTCTTTGGCCGGGGGACCGAGGATCTCGGTGAAGATGGGCTTCAGCGCATCGGCCCAGACTTGATAACCCGGGAGCGCCGGATGAAGCTTGTCGGCATTCATCATGCCGTCGAAGAGCTTGCCGTTGGCGTCCGCCAGCTTGTCGTTGATGTTGAGATAGCGGATTCGCTTGCCATCGGCGAGGGTGGAGAGGTTGTGGTCGATGAGGTCGATTTCCGGCAGCACGGCCATATTGTCGTTGCGGGGGAAAATGGCGGTGAGGACGATGGTGGCCTCGGGAGCTTTCGCCTCGAGAAGGCGCAGGATCGCCTCAAGACCGCGAGTGATGTCGGCGGCTTTGCCTTCCATTCCGGCGGCGGGGACGGATTTGCCGACGTTATTGGTGCCGGCCAGCAGAACAATGATCTGGGGGTGGACGCCATCGAGCTCGCCGTTGGCGAGGCGCCAGAGGATGTTTTGCGTGGTGTCGCCGCCCCATCCGAAATCGGCCGCATTCCAGCCGAAGAAGTTGTGGGCCCAATTGGCCAGTAACTGCGGGTAGTCCGTGGCTTCCCAGCGGCGGGTGATGGAGTCGCCCTCGAAATAGATGTCGATTTTGCCCTGGCGGGCTTTCTCCAGGAGTTGTGCATGGGCGAGGAGGGAATTGCGATCGGTTCGCGGGGCGGGCTGATCGGCCGGCACCGGAGCGGGCGGCTCCTGGCAGAGCGCATTGGCAAGGAACAGGACGGCCAGGAATGCAAGAGCGAAGAGGTTGAGCGGCGATTTCATGTTTGATGCCCGAACAAAATGATACCCTACCGTCGAATGCTTTCTATCGCGGTTCGCTTCCGTTTGTCCGTCGCCGGCGGGCTTCATCGACACGACGGCGCCGCCGGCTGGCATCTGGGCCGCGTTCGACCAAATACCCGGTCCCAAAGAAATGGTCTCCATGGTGGAGTCCGACCACAACAGCCGGACGCCGGAGAAACGAGGCGCGTATAACGCAAGAGCGAAGGAAGTGCTCGGGATCATTCTGAGCGGCGGCGAATTCAAGCCGAATGAGGGCGGACCAAATTAGCCAGCCTCAATGGCTCAAACCGGATCGAATAAGTTCCATGCCGCTTTCAAGAGCATCGCCTCGGCCTCCGCGGTAGGAGGCGCGGCACCATAGGGACTGCCACGAAATAACCAATGCAGTCACGTGCAACCGCTCCCTTACGGTCGCGGCTCTGACTCAACGATACGGTGCGTCATGTCCAGGAAGAGTTCGATTGCCTCACGGACATTGGCTAGAGTCTCCTCGACGGTCCTTCCCTGCGACTGGCATCCCTTCAGTTCCGGGCACCAGGCGTAGCATCCATGCTCGTCCTGTTCGATTACAACACTGACCTTGCGCAACATCAACCGCCATTCTACGCCGGTGCGCTTACGGCTGACAGCGCTGGTAGCCCGTTGGCCACCAGGGGGAGTGATCTGATGCGCTGGCCGGTGGCGTCGAAGATGGCGTTGGCGATGGCTGGAGCCACGCCTACGATGGGGGTCTCGCCGGCGCCGGCGGACGGGATGTCCTTGCGATCGAGGAGCACGCTCTCGATCACGGGCATATCGGCAAAGCGCGGCACGCGGTAGCGGCCGAGGCGGTTCGACAGAATCTTTCCATCGGCGAAGTCGACGTGTTCGAAGAGTGCGCCGCCAATACCCATGGCTACGGCGCCTTCCACCTGGTTGGCCAGGTGTTCGGGGTTGACGATGGCGCCGCACTCGAACGCTTCCACCACGCGCACCACTTTCACGGCGCCGGCGCTGACTGAGATTTCGGCGCAGGTGGCTATGTAGCCGCCTTTTTCGACGCCGGCGGCGAGACCGAACCCGCGACCGGGGGCGCGCTTGCGATTCTTCCAGCCGAAACGGTCGGCGGCGGCGATGAGCACGTTGCGCAGCCGTTCGTTGTCGAGGTTCTTGAGGCGGAACTCCAGTGGGTCCATGGAAACGCCGTGGGCCAGGTCGTCCATCACGCTTTCGCGCACGAAGTGGTTGGCGGTGGCGGCGAGGCCGCGGTAGGAGCCCTGGCGCAAGGGCGAATTGGAGCGGTGAAATTGCTCGTGCTTTTCGGCCACGCGATAGGGGGTCTGGAGAGCGGAGGGGCCGGAATTGTAATTGTGAAATTCCCAGGCGGCGAGGGTGCCGTCGGGGTTCACTTTACCGCCGGCTTCCACCAGGCCGCCGGGGCGGAAGTAGGCCCAGGTCATTTCCTCTTCGCGGGTCCAGTTGCGCTTGACCGGTTTGCCGGCGGCTTTAGCCAGGACGGCGGCTTCCACGGCCGCATCGCCCTGATGCTTGCCGCCGTAGCCGGAGCCGGTATCGGGCACGATGACGTGCACGCTGTCTTCGGGGATGCCGAATTCGGAGGCGAGCTCGCTGCGCACGCCGAAGGGGCGCTGGGAGCCGGTCCAAACCATGAGCTTGCCGCCGGCGGACCATTCGGCCACGGCGGCGCGCGGCTCCAGCGGAACGTGGGCGATGTAGGCGACGGTATAGGATGCGAGGTCCAGGCGCGGGGGAGCGGCGTTTTGGGCGGTCCGCTTGAAGTAGGCGAAGACGTCCTTGGAGGAAGGCTGGCCGGCGAGCGGGGTCCATTCGGCCTTGAGCGCGGCCAAGGCTCTCTCGGCGGTGGCCGGATCGGGGGCGAGGACGCCGACCAGGTCAGCGCCGGCTTCGCGCTGGCCGGAAATCTTCTCCCGCACGACTTTCACGCCGGGGATGGCCTCGGCGGCGGCGCTATCGAGCGATACCAGGCGGGCGCCGAACGAGGGCGGGTAGAGCACCTTGGCGTAGAGCATGCCGGGGCGTCGGACATCGAAGGCATAGGGATGCGCGCCGGTGACGATGGCGCGGCCGTTTACCTTTTCGACGGACGTGCCGGCCACTTTCCACTGGCTGGCAGGCGTTAGCGCGGCGCCGGCCGAAATGGTGCGGGCAAGTTTTTCGCCGTGGGTGAGTTCGCCGAAACCGGCCGAGCGCTCGCCGGCCCGGACTTTGCCATCGGCCACGGTGATCGCGGCGCGGTCGAGCGTCCATTTTTGCGAGGCGAGATCGATGAGCATTTCGCGGGCGGCGGCGGCGGCTTTGCGGATTTGCGGCCACATGATGGGCGTGGTCCTGCTGCCGAACGTGCCCATATCGAACGGAGTGAGCGCGGTATCGCCCATTACCAGGCGGATGGAAGCGACGGGCGCGCGCAACTCTTCGGCGGCGGCCTGGGTGAGCGAGGTGCGGGCGTTTTGTCCCACTTCCACCTTGCCGGTATAGACCGTGACGGAGCCGTCTTCGGCGATGTGCAGCCAGGCGTCGACCCGCTCCGGCATCCGTTCATCCATGCCACGCCGGGCGCCGCCGCCCGATTCCTGGGCATCGGACTCGTCGGGAATCAGAATTACGACGATGCCGCCGCCGACGATGGCGAAGAATTCGCGCCGGGTCATGCGCGGGCTCCTTTCTTAGCAGCCAGGCGAATAGCGCGCGCGATGCGCGGGTAGGCGCCGCAGCGGCAGATGTGGCCGTTCATGCCGCTCGAGATTTCGGCGTCGGTGGGGTTGGGCGAGCGGGCCAGCAGACCCACCGCGCCCAGAATCATTCCCGGGGTGCACCAGCCGCACTGCATAGCGTCGGCTTCGAGGAACGCCTCCTGCAGGGGGTGCAGACGGCCCGCCGGGGCGAGCCCTTCGATGGTGACGATGCGTTTGCCGGCCACGGCGCCGACTTTGGTGAGGCAGCTCTTGGTGGGCGCGCCATCCACCAGCACGGTGCAGGCGGCGCATTGCCCCTCGCCGCAGCCGTACTTGGCGCCGGTGAGCGCGAGGTCGTCGCGCAGCACGCTCAAAAGGGTGCGATCGGAATCGGCGTCGAGATGGCGCCTGGTGCCGTTGATCTCGAGTTCGGTAATGCGGGCCATGGTTCCTATTGTGTCGCGTTTTTCGTCAAAGGGCCAGAATTGGGTTCGGGCGAGGGGATCGGCGGGGTTAGGAGCGTATAACTGGTTTTGTTTGTTTGGGAAAGAGCAACGTTGGGTTCGTTTCGTAAAATCGCTACTTGGACCCATTGTGCATTTTTGTGCATGCTGCGCGGCGCGACCAACGACGGGCCGCTGGGCCCGGAAGCGTCGCGTGAATGGGTTCTTCCTCAATCGCTTGTCGGTGGGGCAGTTGTGCATTTTTGTGCATGGTCCTGAATATTCGATATAGCGGCTGCCAGGCGGCCCGGTTTATTAATAGCATGCGCAGGGGCCGCCGACAGCGGCCAAGTATCGGAATATCGAATGAAATCAATGGAATGGAAGCGCAGCAAGGGTTGTGACCGATAATAGTTTGCTCCGTTTCGCGGCCCAGCGGGGCCGGAGGATAGGGCGATGATTTGGGGGCCGGCCTGCGCCAGCGGCCATCCGAGCTACTTCTGCTTGCTGAGCTTGCGGAAGTAATCCGCCACCGCGTCGGAATAGCCCTGCGGCACGGGTTCACTTCCCGGACTGCGCACCGCGCCTCCGCCGGACTGGTCCAGTTTGCGCCGCAGCTCGATCTCCACCTGCTCGACCGACGCCATCGCGGCCTGAATCCGCTGCTCCAGTAGAGGATCGTTGGTGTAGTGGGCCGGGTCGAATTGGCGCAAGTCCCGGATCATGCCCTGGATATCGCGCTGCATGTTCGGATCGTCTTTCAGTTGCTGCTGCAATTGTTGCAGGCTGGCCTCGGCGGCGCGTTCCGATGCCTCCACATCTTCCGGCCGGATGGGGCCATCGTCATAGCGGCCGCGGTCGCCGTCGCCAATCGAGTTGGCGCCGCCAGGGCCGCCCCATGCGCTGCCCCGCGGGCCCGCGGCCTGCCATTGTCCGCCGGGATTGCCCGCCGAACCCTGCTGTCCGCCTTGTGCCGATTGCGCAGATTGCCCCTGTTGGCCCTGCTGCCCGGATTGACCTTGCTGGCCGCTCTGCCCTTGCGCGCCCCGTTGGCCTGGTTGACCCTGCCGGCCCGCCTGCTCGCGTTGACCGGGCTGCCCGGCTGCGTTGGCCTGCAACCGCTCCATCTGGCGGTGCAGTTGTTCCACCCGGTTCAGAGCGTTTTCCACCGATTGCCCGTTCTGCCCGGCCTTGCCCTGCTGCCCTTGTCCCATCGACTGTTGGAGCTTATCCAACTGGTCGTGCAAGTCGTTCAAGGCCGCCGTAACCTGCGTTTCGCTCATGGCGGCGTACTCGCCCATGCCGTTGCGGATCCAGCCGGAATTCCGTTGCATGGCGCGCTCCAAATCCTGCTGTTGCACGCCGGCCAGAGCTTCCCGCATCTTGGTGGAGGCCGGCCGGTTGTTGCTCATCAGGTTGCGCACCGAGTTTTGCATCTGCTGTTCCAGGCTCTTGAGATCGGCGAGCTCGCTGTCCTTTTGGCCGGCCAGTTGTTCGGCCTGTTGCCGGGTTAAACCGGTAGTCCGCGGGCCGAAAGCGCGCCGCATCTGGCCCTCGAATTCCTGCTGTTTGCGAGCCAGTTCCCCGGCCTGCTGGGCCAAGTCGCTCACTTCACTGCTCGATTCCTGGCTGCGCAGGCCATTCAGCATCTGTTCGGCTTCCTGCAGCCGATCGGCGGCGCGTTTCGCTCCGGCTTCTCCCTGCGGCGTTCCGGCGGTTCGGGAATCGGCCGACTGCCGCATATCCTCGAGCGCCTGCTGCAGACGGTCGATGGTCTGCCGGAGTTGCCGCGAATCCGCGCCGCGCGTGCGGGAATTATTGCCCTGCTGCTGGCCGGACTGTCCGGCTTGTGCCGATTGCCCTGGCTGACCTTGTTGGCCAGACTGGCCTTGCATCCCCTGTCCGGCTTGTGCCGATTGCCCCTGTTGCCCCTGTTGCCCTTGCTGACCCGATTGCCCTTGTTGCCCTTGCTGGCCTTGTTGCCCTTGCTGTTGCTGCCCCTGCTGCCCGCGGCTGAGCTGGCTGCCCTGGTTTTGCGCCAGTTGCTGCATCTGCTGCTGCAACTGCTCGGCCTCGCGGCGCAGCATTTCCTGCTGCCAGCGTTGCTCGGAAGTTTGGCGCGGATTCTGGCGCTGCTGTTCCGCCAGTTCCTGCTGGCGCTTGGCCAACTGCTTGAGCTTTTCGAGCGCTTCGTCGATCTGTTTCTGGCGCTGATCGGCGGCTTGGGACCCCGAAGTCCCGGTTTCGTACTGGTTCTTTTCGGTATCCAGCTCCAGGTCGAACAAGCCTTCCATGTCGCGGGAGGCGCTGTTCATCCCGCCGCCGCCCCCGCCGCCGCTGCGCCCGAAGGCTACCTGAATATCGCGGAAGGTGGCTTCGGCGCGGAGCAGGTACTGGAGGGCCTGCTGCTCGGGAGCCAGCGCACCCTGCCATTTCCGGCCTTTCAAGTCGTCGGCCGCCGGTCCCATGGCCTCGACGGCCTTGTCCATATCGGTCACAAAACTCTTGAAGGAATCGCCCGCTTCCTGCAACTGGCGCGCCCGCATGCGGTCGCTCAGCGACTTGGTCTGGTCGCGCAGCTTGGATTGCACCGAAGACAGGAAGGCGGCGTTCTCCGCGTCCGTCCCCTTGGCGCCATTGCCTTTGAGCTGGTTGAAGGTCGCGGTAACGATTTCCTTCTGCCGCTCGGAGATCTGGCTCTGCGGGTCGCCCTGGTCGCCGCCGGCGCCGCCGCCGCCCATTTCTTGCGATTGGGTGTAGTTCTTCTCAAACGGCTGGGCCTCGATGAAGAACATGTCCGTGGAGGAAGACTGCCGCGCGTCCTTGGCCGTGGCGTACACGCTGATCACGTCTCCCGGCACCACCTTGAAATCCTCCAGGGCCAGCGTCGCCGTCCCGCTGGAGGTTTTGCCGTCCCTGGTGTTGAGCAGCGGCAGGGTCTTCTCCGGGCCGCCGTTCACCGAATAGTGCAGGTCCACCGCCTTAAGGCCGAAATCGTCTCTGGCGTTTACGGCCACGGTAACTTCTTCAATCGGGCTGGCCTTGAAATCGCGGCCGGGACGGGTGATGGTCACCTCCGGCGGCTGGTCCTTCTGCGCTTCGATGAAGTAGTCCTCGCCGAGCCGAACGTCGTCGCCGCCCTCTAGCGCGGCCACGTGGTACATGCCGTCCTTCTCAATCGGCACGCTCGCCACCGCCGTCCCGCCGGGACCCGGCTTGAGCTCGAGCTTGGCGCCGTCGTCCAGCAGAATCGCCCCGCTCGCGAGCGGCCGGTCGGTGCGAACCACCACATCCGCGATGGTTCCGGCAACCGCGCGCAGGTCGCCGCCGGGATCTTCCACCGCGTCGCGCATTCCGATCCACGCGGGGAAATGGTACGTCACGCGAATACTCTTCACCGCCGGCAGGTCCACCACTTTGAGCTTGTACGTCTCCGAACGGACGCCGCCGGCCTCGACGTAATAATCGAGCGATTCCGGCACGCCGGCGATCAGGAACCGGTAGGCCGCGCCGCCGGGTTGCGGCGACATTTCGGTCTGTTCCCACGCCGAAGCGCTGCCGTACTTGGCGAACAGGCGCACCTTGGGCGCGCTGAAACCCACCAGCGTGGCGGAAATCACCTGGTCGGCGCGCTTGCGGATGGTGCGATTGCCGGGTTCCACCTGGACCGCATAGAAGGGTTTCATGGAGCCCTTCGGCAGGCCGCCCCACAGCAGCGAAGCGCCGTAGCCGAGGAACCCCGGCCCGGACGCCGCCAGCCATATCAATACCAGCGCGGACACCACCGCGGCCGAAGAGAAGCTGAAAATCCAGGCCGTCCGGGCTACCTGCCGCGGCTGCGCCTGCTCGGCCACGTTCAGGGTATCGGCGGCCAGCAGGTGCAGAAACGGATCCTGGTCGTTCTGTTCCAGGCGCTCGGTGAAAGTCAGCAGGCGTTCCTCGAACTGGGGGTAGCGGCTCTCGGCCGCGCGCGCGGCGCGCCGCCGGTTGAGCCGGATCAGCGGCACGATCAGGCCCGCGGCCACGGCCAGGGCAAGCCCCAGGAACAGAAATACCCGCGCGCCCGCGACGCTCGGCCCGGAAAAGGAAAAATGGTTGGCCGCCAGCACCGCGACCACGGTCAGCACCAGCGCCGCCGCGGCGCACGCGGCCACTCCGCGCGCCACCGCCAGCAGCCGCAGCCGCCGTTCGAGCGAGGTCAAATAGCCGGACAAGCGATCCAAAGGTCTCATGCCGCCTCCTGATCCACCGAGAGATGCCGGTTGCCCAACAGGGATTCCGCAATCGACACCGCCAACACCGCCAGCATCACGTACCACCACAGGGAAAGCGGCTTCTGCCCGGACGCCGCCGCGTCCCCGGCCTCAACATTGCCGTTGGCTGTATTCTGCCACAAACCGAGGGTCTCCTGCGACACCGGCGTCAGATCGCTCTCGCGCCGGTCGCTATTCACCGCCACCATTTCGTTCTGGCCGTTGGGCCGGCGAATGTCATAGAAACCCGTCATCAGGAACTGGATGTTCTGCGCTTTGACCGCCTCGGCGAGGGAAAGCGCCCGCTCGCCGGTGGGATCGAGCACCTCCACCGCCGCGCCCTGGCCGGCCGATTCCCTCAGTTCGGCGAACGACCCCACGGTCACGCTGGCCGGCCCGTTGTCCGCGTGGCCCAGGTAATTAGCCGTCTGCTGGATGAAGGGAACGAACGAGGCGTGCAGCGGAAAATCGTTGTCCAGGTTGTCGAAGGTGGAAGTGAACACCAGCACGCGGCCGCTCGACTGCTGTCGATCGATGAGCAGCGGCGTATCGTCGGTGAGGCGGGCCGCTACCCGCGCCCCGGCCGGGTCCACGCCCATGGCGCGATAAAACTTCACGTCGTCCCAGCGATTGTCCTGCTGAATGGCGGGGTGAGACGTGTCCAGCGCCGCCGCTGTCTGGAAGCGGTCGCCTTCCCTCGGCGCGTAACGCGTTCCGGTAATGGTCAGGCCTGCCACCGGCACTTTATCGTGCACCGTATAGGTGTGCCCCAGAGCCACCAGCACCGCGCCGCCGCGGTTTACGTACTCCTTCAGCGCGGTTTCGAAACCGGCCGGCAGCGGGCCCGCATCGGAGATCGTCACGAACGCGTATTTGTCCGGCGATACATTGGCGGTCTGGTCCGGCGTGGCCGGGTCGACGACAAACCCGTGCTGGCCGTTGGCCTCCAGCGCCGCCTGAAAATACAGCAGGCCGCGGGCGTTATCGGGCGCGTGTACGAACAGGATGTGGCGCGCATCGGAGCGCTCCACGGAAAAGTAAAAAACGTCGTCGGCCGCGAGCGTGTCGGCGCTATCGATGCGCACATCGCCTTTGTTGTACCCGTAAGGCGCTTCGAGCGAGTCGAATTCCACCGTGGCGCGACCGTTTTCGGGCACTTCGACGCTCTTCGATTCGATGGCGCGGCCGTTCAGTTCCAGGGTCACCGCGCGCAGCGCCTTGGAATTGCCGTAGCCGGCCACGGTGGCCAGCACGCGGTTCTTGTTGCCGTCGTAGACGCGATGCGGCGCGACCACGTTTTCGACCGCGAAGTTGGCCGTTGTAGCGGAAGCCAACGGATGCGGATCCAGGTGTACTCTTTCGCCCAGGCGCAGATCGTTGAAATTGGCGGGCATGCCGGTCTGCTGCATGTCGGAGTAGAGGTGCGCGTCGAGCGGCGCCGCCAGCGACTGCGCAATCGACTTCAGCGCCCGCACCAGCTCGGCGAAAGAGGTGCGAGTGTCGGAAGGGCGCACCGCATCGATGGCCGCCTCCAGCGAGCCCTTGTCGTCGGTGACTTCGCTCAACGCCTCCACCCGCGCGCCGAACTCGAGCACCTGCCCGCGCTGGCCCGGACGCATTCCGCGCACCACCGATTTCGCTATCGATTTGGCTTCGGCCAACCGGCCGGACGCCCGCATGCTCAGCGAATTATCGATCGCCACCACGGCCACTTCCCCGGCGCGCGATTGCGGCAGCACCTTTTGCTCCAGGTACGGATGCGCGAATGCCAGCGCCAGCAGCGCCAGCAAGGCCATGCGCAGCGAAAACAGAACCAGGTACCGCAGCCGCCGGTGCTTGATGGAGCTCTGCGTACGCCGCTCGAAGAACATCAGCGAGCTGAAGGGCAGCGGGGTGGTCTTGTGCTTGCGCAGCAGGTGCAGCCACACGGGCAGCCCCAGCGCCGCCAACCCGCCCAGAAACCATGGCGTCAGAAAGCCCATTTACATCATCCTCCTGCGGATGGCCAGGTATTCGCGCAAGCCTTCATCGAGAGGCCGGCCCGTATCCATCAGGAAATAATCCAGGCCCGCCGAGCGCGCCTTGTCCCGCATGTTCGCGATGTGCGCATCCTTGCGCGCCCGGTATTCGTGGCGCGCGTATTCGGGCGAGACTTCCATTTGCTCGGCTTCGTTTTCCATGTCCACCAGCAGCACCGGCTCGCGGAATTTGGGCGCGATTTCCTGCGGGTCGAGGATATGAAAGAGGATGACCTCGTTGCCCCGGTAGCGCAGCGGTTCGATGGTGCGGACGACGGCCTCTGGATCGGCGTAATAATCGGAAATCACCACCACGATGCCGCGGCGATGGAGGAAATTCTGAAAGTGGATAAAGGGCTTGGTGAAATCGGTGCGCGCGCTGGGCTGGACCTTTTCGATGGCGTGCAACAGGCGGAAGAGCTGGCCCTGGCGGGTGGAAGGCGCCACGTAATCCGCCACGTCTTGGTCGAACACGATCAGCCCCGCCGCGTCGCGCTGCAGGGCGCTGGCCATGTACACCAGCGACGCCGCCACGTAGCGCGCATAATCGATCTTAGTGATGCCGCCCGAACCGAACCCCATCGACCCCGAGGTATCGAGCAGCACCAGCAACCGGGTGTTGGTTTCGCCCCGGTACCGCTTCAGATAGCAGCGGTCGGTACGCGCGAACACGTTCCAATCCACGTGGCGCAGGTCGTCGCCCTGGGTGTAAGCCCGGTATTCGGCGAACTCCTGGGAAAAGCCGAAGTCCGGCGAGCGGTGCAGTCCCGCCACAAACCCGTCCACCACGGTCTTGGCCACCAGGTCGAGGCCGGAAATCGAAGCGAGAGTGGACGGATCCAGAAATCGTTGCAGCATGATCGATCTCGCGGGTGGAAAGCCGGTGCGCCGTTCGGCTACTCCCGCGGAGCACCTTTCCATTCCAGCAGGCGCTTCAGAATATCGTCCTGCGTGACGCGATCCGATTCGGCGTGGAAATTGAGCAGAATACGGTGCCGGAGAACCGGCGTATAGAGCGCCCGCAAATCTTCATAGGTCACGTGATAGCGCTGCTTCATGAGCGCCCTGGCCTTGGCGGCCAGCACCAGGAACTGCGCGGCGCGCACGCTGGCGCCGTAGTTGACATATTTCTTGACGAAGTCGGGCGCCGATTCGTCTTTCTGGCGGGTGGCCCGGACCAGCTCCACCGCGTAGCGCGCCACGCTTTCGCCGATCGGCACCATGCGCACCAGTTGCTGGAACGCCAGGATTTCTTCGGCGTTGGTCACCGGGTCGGCATACGGGATGGTGGTGACGGTGGTCAGATCCACCACTTGCAGCTCCTCGTTCGCGCTCAGGTAGTCCAGCACGGTATTGAACAGGAAGCGGTCGAGCTGCGCTTCGGGCAGCGGATAGGTGCCCTCCAGCTCGATGGGGTTCTGCGTGGCCAGCACGAAGAACGGCGCCGGCAGCAGGTAGTTATGGCCGCGCACGGTGCAGGCCCGCTCCTGCATGGCTTCGAGCAGCGCGCTTTGCGTCTTGGGCGGGGTGCGGTTGATCTCGTCGGCCAGCAGAATGTTGCCGAAAATCGGCCCTTCGACGAAGGTCCAGGTGCGCCGGCCGGTGCCCGGATCTTCTTCGATGATATCGGTGCCGGTGATGTCGCTGGGCATCAGGTCGGGGGTGAACTGAATGCGCCGGAACACCAGGCCGAGGGTTTGCGCGAGCGTGCGCACCAGCAGGGTCTTGGCCGTGCCGGGCAAGCCGGTGATGAGGCAGTGGCCGCCCACGAACAGGCCGATCATGACCTGTTCCAGCACCTCCTCCTGCCCCACGATCACGCGCCGCACCTGCGTCACCATGTCGGATTGCACCTGGCGGAAGCGCTCGATGCGCGTCTTCAATTCTTCCGGGTCAAGCTGGGTCGCGGTAGTCGACATTTGAGTTCCCATCATTATTGCAGTTCCAGAAACAGCTTCTGCGCCGGTTTGAAGTCCGGTGCGATCTCGAGCGCGGCCAGCACTTCGTCGCGCGCCTGGTCGCGCTGACGATTCTGGTTGTAGGCTCGCGCCAGGTCGTAGTGAGCTTCGGCCGGGTCCACCGGGTGGTTGCTTACCAGCGCGTGGAATTCCCTCACCGCGCCGGCCGTATTGCCCTCGTCCAGCCACAATCCGCCCAGACGCTGGTGCAGCAGGTTGTCTTCGGGGTAGATCCAGTTCAGGCGATTGAGAATGGCCGCGGCCTCCTTGCCCTTGCCCGCTTCCATCAACGCGCCGGCCAGCTTTTCGAAGGTGTCCGGATTCCGCCCGCCCATGTGTACGTAGCGCTCCCATTCGTCGATGGCCGCGGCCTTGTCTTGTTTGGCCATCTCGGCTTCCGCCAGCGCCTCATACAAGCTGCCCGCCTCCACGAATTCCGGATAGACGTCGCGAAACTCCGTCCCGAGCTTGATGGCACCGTCGTAGTCTTTCTTTTTCTCCAGTTCGTTCACCTGGCGGGCCGCCGCGCGCCAGCGATCGAAGTTCTGGGCGACCTTCGCGGTCTCGGCGTCTATCCTGGCCAGAAACTGCTTGTCGAACTCCTCCGGCGATATCTTGAGCTCCTTGCGGATGACCGCCCCGGTCTCCTGGTCGTGCGCGAAGTCCGCCAGCATCGCCAGGATGGTGTCCCATCCCCATTTTTCGGTGATGAAGTCGCAGATTTTGCCGGCCTGATAATAGCTGACCACCACCTGGGCGTCGTTCTTAGGATGCACGAAGCCGCGATCGAGATCCGCCACCGGCAGAAGCTGCTTATGCTCGATGGCGGCGATTTCTTCCGGCCCCAGCCGGTCGCCCCACTCCGGCGAGGCCGCCGTTTCCTCGTGAACCGCGATGCCCTCGGTAAACCAGCGCGGCACGTGGGATTGCGTCATGGTCAGGGTGAACACGTGGCTCATTTCGTGCCACAAAGTCGAGGCCCAGTGAAAGCTTCCCGGCGGCCGGCCCGACGGGCTGTCCATGGCGACCACCATGCCGAACGTCACACCCAGGATGCCCAGCCCCGGCATGCCGGTAGTGCGCACGGCGAAGTCGTCGTGATTGGGATAGACCTCAACCTGCACCGGCCCCGGAAGCTGAAAGCGATATCTCTTTTCATAGGTGGCGATGACCCGCTCCATCTCGGCTTCGAAATAGGGATGCAGTAGTTCCGCTTCCTTTTTGTGAAGTTTCAAAATCGTGCGGCTGGTGCGAAAGGTGACGTAGTTCTTGTAGGTATCGAGCAGCTTGAGCGAATTGGCGGTGGCGGCGTCCTGAAAGTCGTGGTCCCAGCAGTCTTTCAGCAGCGCCTGCGCTTCTTGATCCTGGCCGAGGCGCATCAGGTTGATGGCGAGCTGCGATTGCGCCGCGTACAAACTCGGATCGAGCGCGATCGCCTTGCGGTAATACGCCACGGACTCCGCGTAGCGCCGGTTGAGCATGAAGAAATGGCCGGCGGTTTGGTAGCCGCGCGCGGCGTGCGGGTCCCAGGGCGAATCCTTTTTGTCCTCCAGCCAGTCGATGCTGGCGAGAATGGCCCTGGCTTCGACCGATTGCGGATCGAGAGCCAGCGCCCGGTGCGCTTCCTCGGCCGCTTTTTCCCGATTGTCGTCTTCGAGCGCCAGCCGCGCCAGCAGTTCCTGCGCTTCCACCAGCTTCGGATCGAGTTCCAGCGCCCGGTGCGCCAACTCGGCGGACTCGCCCGCGAAAGATTCCGCGGCCACCAGCGCCTTCCCCAGCATGGCCTCGGCGGACTTGGGATCGAGCTTCAGCGCCTCGTCGAAAAGCCCGTCGGCTTCCGCCGGCTGCCAATGATCCAGATAGAGCCTGCCCCAGCGGACGCGATAGTGAGCGTTGTTCGGGTTGGCCGCCACCAGCGCTTTGAAAACCTCGTTGGCCTCCTGGTAGCGCCGTGCTTTCCAGAGCGCGTCGGCCCGATCGAGGGTTTGGGCGGAAAGGGCGAAAGAAAAGGCCAGTAGGGCCGCGATTATCGTGGAGCAGACTCTCAGTCTGCCACGCCGGGACTCGTCCCGGCGCTTGCCCGGCGTCATTTTCCCGAGAATTCCGGAATCGGAATCGACTGTATCGCTATGCAGGATTCTCGCCAGCTTCCACACCGCCACCCCTCGGAAAAAAGCGCCGGGACGAGTCCCGGCGTGGCAGACTGAGAGTCCGCTCCACGGGAGACGCGCCATTTTGTCGAGAATTCCGCGATCGGAATCGACTGTATCCTTATGCAGGATTCTCGCCGCCTCCCGCATCGCTACCCCGCGGGCCGCTGGCTCTTCGTTACCTGGCATTTGCACGGCAGCCTTCCTCGTACCAGGTATCCTCCGCCCGCGCACCTCAGCGCGGGCAGGGCTTTCGTTTGGATGGATCGCTACCTCGACACGACCCGGGACGGGCCGCTCTATCTGCGCCAGGAACCGATCACCAGAACCGTCGTCGCCTCGCTGCGGCGCGGGGTGGAACTGGGGCATTATCAGCTCCGCGCCTGGGTTGTGATGGCCAATCACGTCCACGTCTTGCTGTTGCCGCTGGTCTCGCCCTCTCGATTGCTGGGAGCGCTGAAAGGCGCCACCGCCCGCGAAGCGAACCGAATCCTCGGCCGCACCGGGGAGGCGTTCTGGCAGGCGGAGAGTTACGACCATTGGGTCCGGGATGCGGACGAGTTCGAGCGAATTGTCGCCTATATCGAATCCAACCCGGTGAAGGCCGGGCTGGTCGAGCACCCTGGCGACTATCCGTGGTCCAGTGCGGCGGAGACGGAAAAATGCGCCGGGACGAATCCCGGCGTGGCAGACTGAGAGTC
>JBKQVG010000200.1:0-5641 GCA_052325345.1 Bryobacteraceae bacterium | reverse complement strand
AGGGCGCTCACCAGAGCCAGGATTACGACCAAAGCCGCGCCCGCCGCGATCCACACAACTTTGCGGTCCGGCGGCCATTGAAACCCGAGAGGACCTTTCTCCGGAGCCTGTAACGGCCGCTCCGGCGTCTCCGATGGCGGCTCGCGCTGAAGGGTCGATTCAAAAGGAAGAGTTTCGATGACGATCTGGTCGCCGCGTTCCTGGCTGAAGCCGCTCACCCCGGCTACCACGTCGTGAATCACCTTCAGTTTTTCCGCAGAGGGCGGCACCAGCACCCGCTGGTAATCGTTTTTGCGCTTCACCCAGGAGACATCCTGGTCCACCAGCACCGCCAGCGACAGGCGGCGAATCGAGCCGGATGGCAGGCGAGTCTTCTTGACCGTGCGGCTGGATTGGTAGGTGATGTTTTCGGTGACGCGCGAAACCCGCGTGCCGCCGCCGGAGGGACGCGGGGCGGGCCGCGGAAGATTGGAGGCCGTTCCCGGAGTGCCGCTCGCCGAAGGGCCGCCGGAAACATCCTCGCTTCGCTGGGAACTGAGCATCACCGAGCGTGCCGGGTCGAACAACTCCTCGCTCTGCTCCCCCGCCGAAAAATCGCACTCCACCGAAACTCCGGCGCGAAAGCGGTCCGCTCCCAGCAACGGTTCCAGCGTGGAATTGATTTTGGAGAGCAGTTCCCCCTCGACTTTATGGCGATATTCCAGCGCCTCCTCGCCGCCTCCCACTCCGTCCGGGCTGTCCGGCTTGCGGGGGCGGCCCAAAAGGTTGCCATTCATGTCCACTACCGACACCTGCTCCGGCGTCAATCCTTCCACCGCGCTGGCGATCAGGTGATCGATAGCTTCCACGTTGCGCGGATTCAGATACATGCCGGGGCGCAGCTTCACCAGCACGCTGGCCTTGGCGGGCTGTTGTTCCTCGGTAAATACCGAGTCCTTGGGAAAGGTAATGTGTACGCGGGCCTGCTCGACCTCCGCCAGGGACATGACCGACCTTTCCAACTCGCCCTCCAGGGCCCGCCCGTAGTTGACGTGTTCGGCGAATTCGGTAGTGCCCAGGTTGGTTTTATCGAAGATCTCGAACCCGATCCTGCCGGTCTTCGGCAGCCCGGCGGCCGCCATGGCGAGGCGTAATTCGGCCAGCTTGGCGGATGGCGCCAGCACGCTCCCGCCGGACTCCGGCAGACGGTACTCGACGCCGCTTTCGCGCAGCTTCTGGACGATGGCGGCGGCGTCCTCCGGCGGCAGGGACGTATAGAGTGGCTTGAAGTCCGATTCGTGTTGCCAGTGCACCAGGGCCCACAAGCCGGTTGCCGCCAGCATGGCCACCATGGCAATGGTGAGGCGTTGCCGAAGGGAAAGGTTGGCCAGTAGCTTTTTCATCGAAGTCGGATTCTCGGACGCACGGTGCGACAAAGAAACCATCGGCGGAAGACCGGGAAAACGTGAGTGGCCGACGGCCCCACCTGCCAGACCTTAGAGCTGCATCTTCATGATTTCCTGATATGCATTGATCACCTTATTTCGTACCTGCAGAAACAGGTCGAAGGCCAAATCCGCCTCGTTGCTGGCCATGACGGCGTTGTGCAATTCCTGACCGTCACCGTTCAGAAAGCTCGCCACCGACGCCGAGGCGTTCCGATTGATGGCTTCCACGCCATTTACCGCCTGCGCAAATACGCCGGCAAACGCGCCGCCGGCCGTGGCGGACGCTGGAGCCGCGGGCAATTCCACCGGCAAAGGCGCGGTAATCGGAGCAATCGGGGCTATCATGGATGCTCGTCCCGCACAGTCTTCTTCTTCAACGCGTACTCCTTCAACGCAAGAGGTCGATCGAGCGCTGGATCATGTCTTTCACCGCGCCGATGGCGGCTACATTAGCCTCATAGCCTCTGGAGGCGCTCATCAGGTCCACCATGTCCTCGGCCGGATTCATGCGGGGAAACGCGACATAGCCTTCCGCGTCGGCATCGGGATGTCCGGGCAGGTAACGCCGCTCGGGATCCCGCGAATCGGTGACGATATCCGCTACGGTCACCCCGTTGGCGGCAGCGTCCCCGCCCGATCCTTCGGTCTGTTGGAACAGTACCGAAGCGAAGGGCGAGGCTACCGTAGTACTCTCAAAGACCGTATCTTTGCGGCGATACGGACCCCCTTCGGGCGTGCGCGTGGTTTCGGCATTGGCCAGGTTCTCCACCAGGATTTCGGCCCGCGTCCGCTGCGCGGCCATGCCCGATGCGCTCACCGACAGGGCGGAAAACAAGCTCACGTGCCTTGACCCTCCTTGATGGCGGAACGCACCCGCTGAATTTGCGCTCGCAGCAAACTCGAAGCTGCTTGAAAGCGCAGCGCGTTCTCAGACAGCAGACGCGACTCGCGGTCCAGGCTCACGTTATTGCCGTCGTTCTTGGTGACCAACCCGCCGGCCTGCAGGATTTCGGGCGATCCGGACGCGCGGCGCAACTCATCCACAAAATCGATGTCCTGAGTCTGGTAGCCCGGGGTGTCGACATTGGCGATGTTGGACGTTACCAGGCGCTGACGCACGCTGAGCAGGTCCATGTAGCGCTCCAACTGCGTGGCGACAGGGTCGAGCATTCTCTACCGGCAAGGGCAATCGTCCGGCCAAAAAAAGGGTTCTGGAATCAATCCATTTCGAGACAACTGCGACAAATTCCTGGCGCCGCGGCAAAATCTTACCGCGCCGGCCGCGCTATTCCTCGTGGATCGCTTCGAGCGGGGGCAATTGGGAGGCCAGCGTCGCGGGCTAGCCTTGCTCTCCGCCAACGCCATTGTGCGCCAAACCTCGCCATGACGCCGGTGGCGCGCCTTGGCGCGCTTCCCGCGGCCGTGCCGGAACCGTATTAAAGGGCATAGGCGGAAACGCCAGAAAGGATGTCAAGAATGAAAAGCTTATCCTCCAGCAAAATCATGTTGGCCGCGCTGGGTCTCACCGTCATGGTGCTGGCGACGCCCGCGGTCGCTCAAACCGTGGGTCTCAGAGTCGACGCCCCGTTCGCGTTCACCGCCGGCAGCCAGGACTTTGCCCCCGGCCACTACTGGTTCAACGTCGATATCAACCGTATGCAACTCACGATCCACTCCAGAACCACCACGGCGACTTCGGTGGTGCGTTTGGCGCCGGGCGGCGTCATGAAAGACGCGACCAAACCCGATACCGGGATGCTTCGTTTCGAGAAGTGGGGCAGCCGCTACTTCCTGGTCGGTATCTGGCGGCCCGGTACCTACGAGTGGAACAACGTCGTGCCGTCACGCCGCCTGATGGAATCCGCAAAGGCCGAAGCAGGACCGGCAGCGTCGGCCTCCTATGTGAACCTGCGGTAACCCGGCGCCGCGTATCCGCGAGGGGACCGCACGGTCCCCTTCCCCCGGTCACTTCATATTTTGGAGCAGCACCTGAAATCGGGGATCCGCTCTTAATGGATTCAGGTCACTGTCGTGCTCATACCAGCCCTTCTGCGTGAGGCCTTTACGGGCCGCTTCCTCCAGGAGGTCCAGCGCCGGCTCGGTTTGTCCCAAGAGCGAGAAGATGCAGCCGACGTTATAGAGGAGCATCGGGTCGTCCGGCCTGATGGCGAGGGCCCGTTCCGCCAACTGCCGGCTCCGCGTCCGGTGGCCGAGCGCCGCCAGCCCATTGGCCGCCATGTAGAGCGCCCGCGCGTCATCGGGATTCGCCTGCAAGTGCCGCTCGGCAACGCCGATGCCTCGTTTCCGGAGGGCTGTTGCGCGCTCGTGGCGCCCCAGGTCGTCCTCGATCTGGGCCGCGAGCAGGGGCGACTGAAAATCGTCCGGCCTCGATTCCATCGCTTTCGCATAAGCATCCGCCGCCTCGTCCAGCCGACCGAGCACGAAGCAGTGGCGGGCGCGAAAGTAATGCGCTTCGAAGAGTTCGGGATCGAGGCGTACGGCCTCGTCGAATGCCCGGCCGGCCTCTTCGATCCGTCCGCCGAGCGAGAGGGAAAGCCCTCGCGAGGCCTGCGCCTGCGCGGAGCGCGGGTCCATCTCCCGTGCTTTCGAACTGGCCCAATCGGCCTGCTCGCGCACTTCTTCGCTTCGGTCGGAGTAGAGGTACAGGTAGGACCAGCAGTCCGCCAAGCCCGCGTACGCCTGGGCGTAATTCGGATCCAGGATGATCGCCCGCAGGAACATCCGAATCGCAAGTTCCATGGCTCGAGGGCTGTATTCGTAGTAGTATTTTCGCCCACGGAGATAATAGTCGTAAGCGCCGATGTCGGCCGTCGGCGGAGTGCGGAGTTCCCGCTCTTCAGTGGGTGTGAGCTTAACCTTTAGCGCCGCCGCCACGCTGGCCGCGATCTCGTCCTGAACCTCGAGGAGATCGCCAAACGTCCGATCGTACCGCTCCGTCCAGATTGGAAAGCCGCTCGCGGCATCGACGAGTTGAACCGCGATGCGCATGCGGTTGCCGGATTTGCGGACGCTCCCTTCGAGCAGCGATTGCACCGCCAGCCGCCGGGCGACTTCGCGGCTGTCGATTCCCGGCGCTCGAAAGCGGAAGGAAGACGTGCGAGAAGCCGTTTTCAGCCCGGCGATCCGGCTCAATGCGTTGATGATTTCTTCAGCGATGCCGTCACAGAAGTACGTTTGATCTTCCTGTTGGCTCATGTCGGCGAAGGGCAGCACCGCGACCGAAGGCGCCCGCTCCGCCGGGGTGGCGTCGGCGCCGGCGCCGCGACGCGCGAACCAGCCGTCGAGTTCCGACTTGTACGCATACGCGGACCCCAGCTTCTCATGCTGCAACCGATGTACCGGCAGCCCTTCCTCCCTCTCCCAGCGCTGCACCGTGCGAGTGCCGCGCCGCAGGTAGGCGGCGATCTCTTTCCAGGAATCCAGGCGGGCATCTTGCGGAAGCGGCGCGAACTGGGGCAATGCTTGCGAAACCTCCTTGTTCGTCATGGCGCAGACAGTCGCTTCTTATCTTCTGACGATGGGACGGCCGGAATGTTCCTTAAATATCGGCCGCGACTACCGGTCATGTTGAAAACTGCCATGTGTAAGCACACACACATTCGCGCGGATCGCAGGCGAAAAGGCCTACTCCACGAAAGCAGCCGAGTGCAGGGCAGGGTCGAAGACGCGTCCCGATCATGGACTGAGCCCAAACGGGGTGGTCGCTAGCCTTCCCGACAACTTCGATGCGGCCATCGCGCAAGTGGCCACGGACGCCGGCGATGGCGGCGGCTTCGGCCGCGTGGGTGGCCATCAGCACGGACGCGCCCAGGCGCGCGGCGCCGTCCCTGGCCGGGCAGGTTGGCAAGCCTGCGCGGCGGTTGTCTACCGCCGCCGTTCGGTGTAGTTGCGGCAGTTGGCCGATTGACAATCGGCCGCAGGTTGGCAACCTGCCCCACAGAGCAGCTTCACGGGGAAGCACTGTGTGTTGAGCGAGACAAGCGCCGGGATGAGACCCGGCGTGGCAGACTGAGAGTCCGCGCCACGAAAATTCGCCGCGGCGGGAAGTCGCGCACCCATTGGCGAAGGGCGTGCGACATAGAAGTGGAGCTTAAGCCACCTGGCGCGACTCCCAGTAGTCCTCGAAGTGGCCGTTAAGGCAGCAGCACCGCAGGGCTATGATGGCGTTGGCGCCGCGGACGGTCCAGAACATA
>JBKQVG010000199.1:0-3280 GCA_052325345.1 Bryobacteraceae bacterium | reverse complement strand
CAGCAGATCGCGGATGGCCGGCGGGGATAGCGTCAGATGGCTGTTCTGCTCCCCGTGTTGCACGGCGGATTCCACCATTTGCTCCAGCGCCGGATCGAGCATGTACGCCTGAAGATCGCCCTGCGGGTTCAGGTGCGGCTTAACCACCGTTCGCCGCAGGGCCTGGCGGACGTATTCGGTAAGCAGCACGGAGTTGCGAGTCGTGACTGCCGCCTCGCCCAGAGCTTCCAGGATGGTCACGGAATCGCGAATCGGAATCCGCTCCCGCAGCAGGTTTTGCAGCACGCGCTGGACCGTCGAGAGCGGAATCAGCTTGGGAACCAGGTCTTCGACGACCTTCGGGTGGTCCGCCGCCGCGCGGTCCAGACACCGCTTCGCGTCCTGGCGCGAAAACAGCTCGCACGCGTAACGGCGCACCAACTCGGCCAGGTGCGTGCCGAGCACACTGACGGGATCGACGACCGTGAAACCCGCGCGCCGGGCTTGTTCGGATTGCCCCGCGGGAACCCACCAGCCCGTCATCCCGAACGCCGGCTCCTTGGTGGGCCTGCCTCCGGCCGGCGCCTCGGACTTGCCCACGGGGATGGCCAACTCGCAGCCGGCGGGCATTTCGTAGCGGGCGATTTCGGCGTCCTTCAGGGAAATCGTGTACTCGTTCGGCCGCAGCCCTTCGTTGTCCACCACGCGCACGGGCCCCAGCACGAAGCCAAGCTCACTCGCAATCTGCCTCCGGATGCCGCCGATACGCTTGATCAGCGGGGACTCCTGCCCGCCGCCGACGTACTTGATCAGGCCCAGGCCCATTTCGATGGCCAGCGGCTCCACCTTCAAAAGGGCGTCGATATTGTCTTTGGCGGCCAGGGGTTTGGCTTTCCCCTCGGCTTTTTCCACAGCCTGCAGCCGGTTTTTCATGCGCCAAGCGATGGCGCCGAGCGATCCGCCCATCACGAAGAACGGAATCGTAGGCAAACCCGGGAATGTCCCCAGCACGATGAGCACTCCGCTGGAGAGGAGCAGCGGCTGGTGATTCCCGAACAGTTGCTTGGCGAAATCTCCGGCCAGGCGTTCCTCGGATGTGGCCCGGGTAACGATCAGGCCGCCGGAAACCGATATCATCAGCGCCGGAATCACGGTTACCAGGCCGTCGCCGATCGTCAGGACAGTGTAGGTTTCGAGCGCCCGCCGGATATCCATTCCGTGCTGGAGCACGCCGATCAAGAATCCGGCCACAATGTTGATGCCGGTGATGATGATGGCGGCCACGGCGTCGCGCTGCGTGAAGCGCGATGCGCCGTCCATGGCGCCGAAGAATTCGGCTTCACTCGCGAGCTCCTTGCGGCGCTTGCGGGCCACGGTTTCGTCGATCAGGCCCGAACTCAGGTCCGAATCGATCGACATCTGCTTTCCGGGCAGCGCGTCCAAGGTGAAGCGCGCCGTCACCTCCGAAATGCGCACCGCGCCATGGTTGATGACCACGTACTGGATCGCAATGAGCACCAGGAAAATTACGGCGCCGATGATATAGTTGCCGCCCACCACGAAATTCCCGAAGGCTTCGATCACATCCCCGGCGGCGGATGCGCCGGAGTTGCCGTTCATCAGAATGAGCCGCGTCGCCGAGATGTTCAGCGCCAACCGGAACATGGTCAACAGCAACAAAGTGGTGGGAAAGATGCTGAACTCGGCCGGCTTGCGTATGTACATAGCGACCATCAGCACGATCACCGACATCATGATGTCGGTGACAATCAGGACGTCGAGGAGGAAGCCCGGGACGGGCGCGATCAGGGCGATCACGATGCCCAGCACCGCGACGGGACCGGCGAGTTCCTTCCAGTTGGACGTCACAAGCCCCGCGATCTGTTGCCAGCCGCCGGGCGCCGGAATTGCTTTTGCCTGAGCCATCTTTGTTTCTCTATGCAGCTCTTCTGCCATTCATGAGCTTGTAGATGTACGCCAGCACTTCCGCCACGGCGCGATAGAACTGCGCCGGGATCTCCTGGCCCACCTCCGCCGATTTGTAAAGGGCCTGGGCGAGCGGTGGATTCTCGATGAGCGGCACCTGGTTCTCGATGGCCCTCTGCCGGATTCGCAACGCCAGGTAGTTCTTGCCATTCGCGACCACGCGGGGGGCGCCGGGCGACCCCAGGCTGTACTTAAGCGCCACCGCGAAATGCGTCGGGTTTACGATCACGGCCGTGGCCGTGGGAATTTCGTGCATCATGCGCCGGCGGGCCATATCGCGCCGCAACCGGCGAATGCGCTGCTTCATGAGGGGGCTGCCTTCCATCTCCTTGGCCTCGTCGCGGATGTCCTGCTTGCTCATCTTCAGTTCGTTCGTGTATCGCCGCTGCTGGCGGACCAAGTCCACCGCGCCGAATATCACGAACACCACGGCGGCCTTCCAAAGCAGCGTGTCGATGGAATCGCCCACCCGCGCCGCACCCGCGGAGAGGCTCTGCAAGGGCAGCGAGAGATATGCGTTGAGGTTGTCCCGGAGCAGGGCGTAGACCGTAAAACCGAATACGGGAATCACGAAAACGGCTTGAAACAAAGCCGGCAGATTCTGGCTGGGCAACTGGCGCAACCGCGCCAGCGGATCCAGGCGGCCCACATCCGGCGTGAGCTTCTTCAAACTCATGCCGAAGCGCGTAACGCCAAGTTGAATCTCCAAGGTCACCCCGGCGAGAATCGCGCCCAGCGCCGCGAAAGGCTCAAGCGTGCTTTTCGCCAGATTCAGTCCGAGCCTGACCAGATCCGATGGGTTGAGCGTGGGATCGAGCGCGACCTCGAAAACCCGCTTCATGGCGAAGCGGATGGATGCCTCCCAGACCGCGCCGCGCCAGTGGATTGCCGCGACGAATGCGAGGAACTGCATGGCGCTTACGAAGACGCGCGCCGTGGGGAAATTGCCCTCTTCACGGGCCTTGTGCCGGCGTCGCTGCGTCGGCTGTTCGGTCTTTTGCTGGTCGGCCATGGTTTAGCGCGCGATCAGGCCTTGCGCCGCCCGGAACGTCGCCTCGAACGTTCCGTGAAACAAGGTCGGGAACAGCAGCGCGAGCCAGCCCAGCAGGACCAGCGCCACAATCATCTTGGCCGGGAATGCGATGGTTAGAAGGTGCAGTTGCGCGTTGATGCGCCCCAGCAAGGCCAGCGAAATATCGATCATTAGAAGCGCCGCCACCACCGGCAGCGCCAGCCGGAGGCCCGTGGAAAACATGGTGGAACCGGCCAGCAGCACATGCTCCGCGGCTCCTTTGTTGAGAACGAAGGCGCCGGG
>JBKQVG010000198.1:0-37128 GCA_052325345.1 Bryobacteraceae bacterium | reverse complement strand
CAGCGGGCCTCTTTCGGAACCCAGAAAACGTTAGCGGCCCGGTATTCGTCCGGGTCCTCCGGGTCCGCGCCCTGCGCCTTTTCGGCCCGTAGCTCGTCGTGGCGCTCTTTGAAGGCGTCCGAGATGTACTTCAGGAAAATCAGGCCGAGCACGACGTGCTTGTACTCGGCGGCGTCCATGTTGTTCCGCAGCTTATCGGCGGCGGCCCAGAGAGTGGGCTCGAACCCCAGGTTCGCGCCATTGCCGTGGCCCTTGGCGGCGGGTTTCTGACGTGGCATGTCGGATTGAATATGGTAGCGGAAATCGCCGGCGGGACACAGGGGGATCGGGCCCGTAAGCCGCGAAAAATCCATAGTTACCCCCGGTGCACAGCTAAATCGTGGAGACTGATGTGGCGCACCCACTATTGCGTGCCGTGTCGAGACTCTTCTCGCCACCCGTTCACGGGTGGTACGCCGAGCGTCGGCACCAGTCGACGCGGCACGCACGGGCGCGTGCGCCACGTCGGAACGGCGTGGCCATTTCATGACGGCTCCTATGAGACTTTTTTTCAATCACAGATTCGGAAAATATTTCTTACTCCCGGCGATTCAGTCGCTTAGCCCCAATCCGCCACTTTCCCCACCCCCGATTCCCGCCGCTCGCCCGCTATCGTAGGGCCGAAAGCTAGCCGCTATGTCTTGTTACGCTTTGACCGCCCAACAACTCCAGGTTCTCGACGCCCTGTCCATGGGCGCCACCCTGACCGACGCCGCCGCTCAAGCCGGCGTTCACCGCAACACCGTCGCCAACTGGCGCCGCGCCTTGGTCGATTTCCGCGAGGCATTGGAGCATGCCCATTACGACCGCGCCACCCTCTACCGCGACCGGGCCATCGATCTCGCCGATCTCGCTTTCCAGACGCTTCGCGAGGTCCTCGCCGACCCGAAAGCCTCCCCGTCCGTCCGCCTCCGCGCCGCGACCTTCATTATCGAAAAGGCCGTAACCCCGCCTCCGGCCGAGAAAGAAAAACCCGCCCGCATGGCCGACCTTTTCGCCGCCATGGCTGCACAGCACGCCGATGCACAAGAATGCACAACTTTGCACAACGACGCACAACCGGAGTGCGGGCCGGAACCCGGCCGGCGGGAACCCGAAGGTCCCGGCTCCGTCTTCACCCTGCACAACTTTGCACAAAAGCCGGATACCTATCGCCGCCCCGATCCCAAAATCGGCCGCAACGACCCTTGCCCCTGCGGAAGCGGCAGGAAATACAAACACTGCTGCCTCGACAAACCCGCGGCCGGCGCGGCTTGAAGCGTGCCTTGGCCGAAACCGATTCCGGGGAACCGGACGCCCATTCCGTCCCTCCGCGGCCTTTTTCCGCGACCGGCTAAACCCTTCGGCCTTGCCTGCCGATAATCCAGATGTGGCCAGACAGTACATCGGTCTTTCCAGTCGCGCCCCGGAGCGGCCCGCGCTCGCGGCCGCGCCCGCACGCGCACAGAAGTCTCTTCGGGCAGGCTTGGCATCGCCCGCTCCCGTCGTGGAGGTGATGCGCGAACAATTCAACTTTCTGTTGGCTCATGGCAGCGAAAATTGCGCTCAGGCCTGCCCGGATTGCGCCCGTCTCGGCGCTGTGCGGGAACTGCTGTTCCGGGCTTTCCAGTAAGCCCGCGTCCCGGTCTCGTCTATACTGTGTGGGATGCGGGAACTGCTGGACTCTGTCGTGCCTCGCGCGGTTCGGTACCTGGATGAGGTAAGAGAACGCCGGGTCGCTCCCTCCGCCGAAGCGGTCCGCGATCTTGGCGGGTTCCGGGAACCGCTGCCTGCCGGGCCCGCGGCAGCCGAGGAGGTCATCCGCATGCTCGATGAACTCGGTTCGCCGGCCACCATGGGCACGGCCGGTCCCAGGTTCTTCGGGTTCGTGATCGGCGGTTCCTTGCCTGCCGCGCTCGGGGCGAACTGGCTGGCGGCCGCCTGGGACCAGAATGCCGGCTTGTTCGCCGCTTCTCCGATCGCCGCCGTGCTGGAGGAGGTTACGTTGCAGTGGCTGCTGGAGATACTGGCCCTCCCGGCCGGGTGTGGAGGCGCCTTTGTGACGGGCGCGACCGTCGCCAACTTCACGGCGCTGGCGGCAGCACGTCACGCGGTGCTCGAGCGGGTTGGATGGGATGCCGGCGCCCAGGGGTTGTTTGGCGCACCTGCCATCCAGGTGGTTGTGGGTGAGGAAGCCCACCCCTCGCTCATCAAGTCGCTGGGCATGCTCGGGTTGGGGCGGGAGCGCGTGGTGCGTGTTCCCGTGGATGCCAATGGGCGCATGCGGGCCGGCTGTCTGCCGGAGCTGCGCAGTCCCTGTATCGTGTGCATCCAGGCCGGCAACGTCAACACGGGCGCATGCGATCCGGCGGCGGAAATCTGCCGGCGCGCTCACGGGCAGGGCGCGTGGGTCCACGTGGACGGCGCATTCGGACTGTGGGCGGCGGCAAGCCCGCGCCATGTGCGCCTGGTGGAGGGAGTGGACGCCGCCGACTCCTGGGCCACCGACGCCCACAAGTGGCTGAACGTCCCCTACGACAGCGGTCTCGCCTTCGTGCGGGATGCGGAGACGCTGCGCGCGGCCATGAGCATCACGGCCGCGTATCTGCCCCAAGGCGAACACCGCGAGCCTTCCCAATATGTGCCGGAGCTTTCGCGCCGGGCGCGCGGCATCGAGATTTGGGCCGCGCTGAAGTCCCTGGGCCGCTCCGGCCTGGCTGAGCTGATCGATCGCTGCTGCCGTTGCGCCACGCGTTTTGCCGCCGGGTTATCCGATGCCGGTTTTCAAGTTCTGAACGACGTGGTATTGAACCAGGTGCTGGTGTCCTTCGGAACGCCGGAGGTGACCGAGCGTGTGATCGCGGGCGTACAAGAGGACGGCACCTGCTGGTGCGGGGGAACCGTCTGGCAGGGACAACACGCCATGCGGATCAGCGTATCCTCCTGGGCGACCACCGAGGCGGATGTCGATCGCAGTTTGCAGGCGATGATCCGGATCGCGAGCGTGGCGAGAGCCGCCGACACGGCGTGACGTGGCGCGGGCCTCCGGCCGGCAGCGTCGGCTTTCGAGCCGACGCTCCGCGCCGACCTTAGAACCTCTGCGTCGGATGGTCGAGCGAAGGTCGCCGTGCCCGCCGCGCGGAACGCGGGAGAACCCAAGCTCATCGCCTTTAATTAATGCCCCATACTTTTCCATCCTGTTTGTCCCGGTTTGCGGCCAAAATCCTGTGAGGTAGCCAATCTTGGCTGCCGCCGCCGTTCGCCCGGCAGGAAGACCACCGCGCCTGGAAAAAGCCGCCAGCCATCCTAAACGTCTTCGCGCCTTTGCCTTAACGAACATCGGCGGAAGACCGTGAGACCGGGCAAGTTGCCGCGTAAGGCGGAATCCCGTACACTGTTGGATGGGAGTGTCGCCGCTATGCCCCAGCAAGCGTCCCGGACAGCGCGTATCGAAGCTCGCATCGCGCCCGAAGCTCTCCTGGTCGTCAGGCGTGCCGCGGAATTGCAGGGCCGCAGTATCAGCGATTTTGTGGTCGCCGCCGCCCAGGAGGTCGCACACAGGACAATCGACGAAGCCCAGCTCATTCGCCTATCGATCGAAGACCAGCAGCGCTTTGTGGATTTGCTTCTGAATCCGCCCGTTCTCGCGCCTGCGCTTAAGCGAGCCAGGAAGGCTCATGCCCGTTTGATCGCGTCCTCCCGATGACGGGTTCCTTCATCGTGGAGCCACTTGGGCCGAGTCACGATCGAACCGAGTTTGCGTGCGGCGTCGACGTGCTCGATCGCTATTTCCGGGAGCAGGCCGGCCAGGACGTGCGGCGCCGTGCCACCGCTTGCTTCGTGGTCCGCGAGATCGCGGCAGGCCGGATCGCCGGCTTCTATACTTTGGCTGCGGGAGGTGTGCCCCTTGCGCAGATGCCAGTCCGGCTTGCCAGGCGCCTGCCACGCTACCCTGCCGTACCCGTCGCGCGCATGGGACGCCTTGCCGTCGCTCTCGCCTATCAGGGCAATAAACTCGGAGGCGCCTTGTTGTGGGATGCGGTCAAGCGTGCCGGCAGGTCTGAAGTAGCCGTTTACGCGCTCGCCGTCGATGCTAAGGACGAACAGGCGGAGCGCTTCTATCTGCACCACGGATTTGTTGCGTTCGGCGATAAGCCCAGAGCTCTTATCCTGCCGTTGCCCAAGAGGGCTTGAAAAGACAAAACCGATGAAGAGCAAGAAAATAGAAACACGGAGCCTGCCACCGACTCAGCCTTTTGCCCCTCGTGGCGCGGGCCTCTGGCCTGCAGCGTCGGCTTTCGAGCCGACGTTCCGCGTAGAGGCGTAGAGCGACGGCCCGGCGTAGCGAAACGAGACCATTCGGAAGCCCAGTTTCCGCACTGCCGAGGCCGAAACTGGGGCCCCACAGCCTTGAAATTCAATAGAGGGACGGAGCGCTCCGTCCACTTGCTCGAGTTCCGATAAGGCTCAGGCCAGGCTGTCCACTATGCCCAACTATGCCCAAACAGAATCTGGCGGATGCGGCCATGCGGGTACTGGGATACTGCCTCATGACCAATCACGTCCACTGGATCGTCGCCGCGGAGCGCGAGGACTCGTTGGCGACCTGGTTCCGCCGCGTGCACGGGCGTTACGCGCAGGCCTGGAATGCACAACGCCAGCGCAGCGGACACCTCTGGCAAAATCGTTTCTTTTCCTGTCCCTGAACCGTCCACTTGCGTCGTCCACCACCTGCCCCGGTGAGTACGCTAGGATTGTTTTGGATGTGGATGTCCTAATATGCACGGGGTTACATTCGAAGAGATCCGCCGTCTCGTGAGCGTCATAGACTACTCGGAGGCGTTGACGATTACAGCCACCGAAGAAGACGCGAGGGTCTGCTGTCGCGCAGCCCGGAAGTATGGCTTCCGCGCGGTGGTAGCCTTTCCTCAACACTTGGGCGTGCTGGTCGACGAGCTGAAGGATTCAGGAGTGCGGGCGCAAATCCCGGTGGCTTTTCCATGCGGCGGCACTACCACGCGCATCAAGTGCCTGGAGGCAGAGCACGGGCTCCAGCGCGGCGCAACCGACTTGGACATGGTGATGAACCTTGCCGCCTTCAAGTCCGGCGAGTACAAGAAGGTGGCCGAGGACATCGCCGAGGTGATGGCTGTCGCACGGCCATTCAACGTCCCGTTCAAGGTGATTATTGAAATTGGGATTCTGACCGAACCCGAGAAGATCACCGCCGCGAAACTGGTTCAAGACACCGGCGCGGACTTCATCAAAACATGCACGGGATACGGCCCTGGCCGCGCTACGGTGCACGACATCGGCCTGATCCGGGATGCCGTCGGTCCCGACATGGGCATCAAGGCCTCGGGCGGCGTGGCCTCCATCGAAGACGGCGTCGCGCTGATGCGGGCGGGAGCCAACGTGGTGGCCATGCGCGCGTTTCTGGTCGCGCAGTTGGAGGGGATGGGCTGGGAGCGGTAGCTGCGCGTCGGGCATCCGCCTCTACCTCCCTCCCACTTCCCGCGAAAACGCCGCCAGCGCTTCCACCCGCCCCCATGCCGCGCCGCTATCGATCGAACGCGCGGCCATGGCGGCGCCTTCCAGCCAACTGGCGGCCACGCCCGCGGCCACTAAAGCGGCTGAAGAATTGGCGATCACAATATCCCGCGCCGCGCCCGGTGCGCCTCCCAGAACCGCCTTGGCAATCTCCAGATTGCGCGCCGCGTCTCCACCCTTGAGCTGTTCAGACGTCGCCACGGGGACTCCGAAATCGGCCGGCTCCAGGGTTCGCCGCTTCACGGCGCCATCGGCGATTTCGAACGCCAGGGTCCGACCGGTGGTGGTGATTTCATCCAGGCCGTCGGAGCCATGCACCACGAAGCCTCGCCGCAGCCCCAGCGCCGCCAGCGCTCCGGCCAGCAATTCGGCCGCTCCGGCGTCCGGCGCGCCCACGAGCTGAGCGTCCGCGCCAGCCGGGTTGGTCAACGGCCCGAGCAGGTTGAACACCGTGCGCAGCTTCAGATCGGCGCGCACCGGCTGCGCGTGGCGCATGGCGGTATGCACCGCCGGCGCGAACAGAAAGCCGATTCCCAGTTCGCGGATGGCGCGGGCGGTCTGGGCCGGCGCCAGGGCGATTTCAATTCCCAAGGATTCCAGCAGATCGGCGCTACCGGCCGCGGAATTAGAAATCGACCGGTTTCCGTGCTTGGCCACGTGGACGCCGGCGCCGGCGGCGACAAAGGCCGCCAGCGTCGAAATGTTGAAGGTGCCGGCGCCGTCCCCTCCCGTTCCGCAGGTATCGAGAAGCGGCTGTCCAACGGGCAAGTCCGGCTGGACCTTGGCCGCCATCTGCCGCATGGCACGGGCCAGGCCCACCAGCTCGGCTACCGCCGGCCCCTTCATTCGCATGGCGGTCAAAAAGGCGGCGATCTGAATTGCGCTGGCGCGGCCTTCCAGAATGACGCGCATGGCGGCTTCGGCCTCCTCGGCGTTCAGGTTCTCCCGCTCCACGATGCGGCCGATAAAGGGCAGTAGCGACATGATATATTGAGGCTTCGACGGTTCCGCCATCTTAAACACTAGCAGAATCTCATGAAAATCCACGAGTATCAGGCCAAGGATATCCTGGCTCAATACCGCGTCCCTGTGCCTCGCGGCGAAGTGGCGTTCACCATAGAAGAAGCGGAGACCGCGGCCAAGCGGTTGGGCGGCAGCGTGGTGGTGAAGGCGCAGATCCATGCCGGCGGCCGCGGCAAAGGCGGCG
This sequence comes from Bryobacteraceae bacterium, assembly GCA_052325345.1. Taxonomy (GTDB): domain Bacteria; phylum Acidobacteriota; class Terriglobia; order Bryobacterales; family Bryobacteraceae; genus JBEKYD01. The sequence continues at coordinate 30,353 of JBKQVG010000198.1, read as the reverse complement.
GAGTTAAAGTCGCCCGCAACTCCGGGGAAGCCCTGGAGCTGGCGCGCAAGATCCTCGGCATGACGCTGGTCACGCACCAGACCGGCCCCGAGGGCAAGCTGGTGCAACGCCTGCTGATCGAGGAAACCCTCCCTATCGAACGCGAACTCTACCTCGGAATCGTGCTCGACCGCGTGCAGGGAAAGCCGGTCTTCATGGCCTCGGCCGCGGGCGGGATGGAAATCGAAGAAGTTGCCGCCAAGACTCCCGAGGCCATCCTGAAGGAAACCATCGAGCCCGGCTTCGGCCTGGCGCCCTACCAGGCCCGCAACCTGGCTTTCGGCATCGGCATTCCGGCCGGCAGCGTGAATGCCGCGGCGGCCGCCATGATGGCGCTGGCCAAGGCGTACCTGGCTATGGATATGTCGCTGGCCGAAATCAACCCGTTCATCCTCACCAAGGACGGCAAGGTCTACGCCCTGGACGCCAAGGTCAACTTCGACGACAACGCGCTCTACCGCCACAAGGAATTGCTGGAACTGCGGGACCTCAGCGAGGAAGATCGGCTGGAAGTGGAAGCCTCCCGCAACGGGCTGAATTACGTCAAGCTGGATGGGTCGGTGGGCTGCATGGTGAATGGCGCCGGCTTGGCCATGGCCACCATGGACATCATCCAATACGCCGGCGGCAGCCCGGCCAACTTTCTCGACGTGGGAGGCGGCGCCAGCGAGGAGCAGGTCAAGAATGCGTTTCGCATCCTGCTCAGCGACAAGCACGTCAAGGCCGTGCTGATCAATGTGTTCGGCGGCATCCTGCGCTGCGATACTTTGGCCAACGGGGTGGTCAACGCCGCCCGCGATTTGCGGATTCAACTGCCGATCGTGGTGCGGATGGAAGGCACCAACGTGGAACTGGGGCGCAAGATCCTGCTGGAATCGGGCCTGAATTTCACCGTCGGCGCGGATATGGCGGACGCCGCCGAAAAGGTAGTCAAGCTGGCCGCGGCCTGAGGGTTGGCGGCGCCTCACAGGGAAAACAATGAGTGTACTGGTCGATCGCAACACGCGCCTGCTCGTTCAAGGATTCACCGGCAGGGAAGGTTCGTTCCACGCCGAGCAGGCCATCCAATACGGCACCAAGGTGGTGGGCGGCGTGACTCCCGGCAAAGGCGGCACCGAGCATCTCGGCCTTCCGGTCTTCGACACGGTGGCCGAAGCGGTCCGCGAAACCGGGGCCAACGCCACGGTGATCTTCGTGCCGCCGCCATTTGCGGCGGACGCCATCATGGAAGCGGCGGCGGCCGGCATCGCGCTGGTGGTGGCCATCACCGAAGGCATTCCGGCGCTCGACATGGTGAAGGCGTGGCAATTTCTGAAGGGCAAGAGCACGCGCTTGATTGGCCCCAACTGTCCCGGCATCATTTCGCCCGGTAAATGCAAAATCGGCATCATGCCCGGGCATATCCATCTGGAGGGCCACGTGGGTGTCGTCTCGCGCTCGGGCACCCTCACCTACGAAGCGGTGGGCCAGTTGACCGGGCTCGGAATCGGGCAGTCGACCTGTATCGGCATTGGCGGCGATCCCGTCGTCGGCACCACCTTTTTGGACGCCCTGGAACTGTTCAACGCCGATCCCGATACCCACGCCATCGTCATGATCGGCGAAATCGGCGGCAATGCCGAAGAGACCGCGGCGGCCTATGTGAAGGCCCACGTGAAGAAGCCGGTGATCGGCTTTGTGGCCGGGCGGACGGCTCCTCCGGGGCGGCGCATGGGCCACGCCGGCGCCATCATCGCCGGCGGCTCGGGCAAGGCCAGCGACAAGATTCAAGCCATGCAGGACGCCGGCATCGACGTGTGCGGTTCGCCCGCCGAAATGGGAGCGCGAGTGAAAAGCCGTTTATGAGCCTGGAAAGAACGTTTTCGATCATCAAGCCGGACGCCGTTGCCGCGGGTCACGCGGGCGCCATTCTGGCGGCGATTCAAGCAGCCGGTTTCAAGATTTTGGGGTTGCGCCTGACGCGCCTCACCGATGCGCAAGCGCGCGGCTTTTACGCCGTGCACCGCGAGAAGCCGTTTTTTGGCGGCCTGGTGAAGTTCATGACCGAAGGTCCCATGGTGGTGATGGCCCTGGAGCGGGAAGACGCCGTCAAGAAACTCCGCGAAGTGATGGGCGCCACCAACCCCGCCAACGCCGCCGAAGGCACCATCCGCAAGCGTTTCGCCACCGACATCGAGCGCAACGCCATCCATGGGTCCGACGCCCCGGAGACGGCAGCAGTCGAACTGGCGTTTTTCTTTACGACGGCGGATTTGATCTAGGCAGCCGGTGGGTTGGTCTGAGGACCCGGGCGGTTCCCCGATGGGCCGGAGCCATCCCCTGGGCGCTCCGCATCGGTGGTCTAGGTGATTCTCATCCACTTAATATGAGCGGGACCCAATCTAATCAACGGGGGCAGTCTTCCAGAACCTCGCGCCGTGGCCAGTGTCCGATGAGCCCACTCTCGTCCACAACCTCCACTTGGGGAGGGCGCTAGCGCCGGAGGCTTCAACTCCAGGCCAATCTAAGGTAGCGCTGCTGCTGGACTCTCTAATTTGCGCTCGGCCTCTCGCACCGGTCCACAACAGTAACCTCCAGCGGAATCCGTCGATTCTCCAACCGAAACCCCATTGCCTCGACTGCCTCTCGTACCCGATCTTCCCGATTCATGCCCGGTTGCAACTCCACCCGGGATATAGCCAGCTCGAAATCGTAGGTCCCCTTTAATTCCGTCTCGTCCACAACCGGCGTCATCAACATTTGCGTCAGACGGTTCGTTAGAGTGGACATCGATGCAGCCGTATAAACGAAATCGCCGCGATCCATGCGCATCGAATACCTTTCGTCGGTGCCAGCCTGCTTCAGGCCAGCCGGCGTTCGCGGCGCTCGCAACACGAACGCGGACATTTCGCGCGTCTCCCGGTGCGACCGTAGCTGAAACCGTTCTGCCAGCAAGGCCATCACCGCATCATTCCGATCCCCCACCTCCAGCGGCCGGTCAGCCTTCGCCTCGATATCATAGCGGTCGGTCCTCATCCAATCGGGGCCTCCCACCACCCGAAGGAGTTGGTATCCGTTCAACATGTCGAGAATATCGCCAACTCTCACGGCCTTGGCTTCGAAGCGATCGCCGTGGAAGTTGATACTCCCAACCCGTGCCTTCGGCTGGCTAGGCCGAATCGAAGCCACCTCGAACCGAGCCTGCGGCCACGCCGGTACCGCGGTCGCAGCCAAGAGCAATACAATCTGATTGACCGTTGAGGTCATACGGACTTAATGACGTACGCAAGGCCGCAATCGTTGATAATTCAGGTTCGATCTCTGGTTTGACTGCCGGGACCGAAGGCTCGAACGCCGAACGACGCTCTTGGGGCCGCGCCGCCTTCCGCGGCGCCCAAGGAAGCCCAAGCACAAAGCCACGGCTTTCTGTTTCGGCGTCTCAATCCGAAGGGCGCCAGTTATCCCCACTGTAACTTTCGAATCGGCCAGAAAACGGGTATTTCGGAAAATGGCGGGATGTCCAAATTCTCAGCAGCCAAGTTTCGGGAAAGCCCGCTTTTTGTCAGGGTTTTACAACCGCCTGGTAAAATCCGGCACTTTCATAAACGGCCGAGCGTCCAATGGTAGGAATGACTCTCGGGGGCTACCTGGCTAAGACCACACAATACGATGGTCTGCCCCACGGGAATAACCTATTGCCCGGTCTTCTTCACCAGTTTGATCTCGAAGAGCTTGGGCCAGCGCTTGCCGGTCACAAACAGCCGGTCGTGCTTTGCGTCGTAAGCGATTCCATTCATCACGTCGGTTTGGCCTTCCACCCGGTCGGAAGGGCTCAGCAGGCCGGTGCAATCGATCCAGCCCACCACCTTGCCGGTCTTGGGATCGATGCGGGCGATCCGGTCCGTCATCCAGATATTGGCGTAGATCTCGCCCTTGACCCACTCGAGCTCATTCAGATTCGCCACCGGCCCGCCGTTGGCGGTTACGGTGAGGCGGCCGATTTCCTGGAGCGTATCCGGGTTCCAGAAGCGAAGCTGAGCGGTGCCGTCGTCCATGATGATGCGCTTGCCGTCCTGGGTCATGGACCAGCCTTCACCGGGATAGTGGAATTCACTGCGCGTCTTGAAAGTGTTCAGGTCGTAAACGAATCCCAGCTCGGTTTGATACGTCAACTGCACCAGTTTGTCCTTCCAGGCCACGATGCCTTCCCCGAAATACTGCTCCGGAACTACGTGCTTCTCGACCACCTCGCCGGTTTCGAGCTTCACCTTTCGGGCTGACGACTGGCCTTCCAGCCCGGTGCTCTCGTACAGGTACCCGTTCAGATAGAAGAGCCCTTCGGTGAAGGCAAGCGGATCGTGAGGATAAACGTGAACGACCTGGTAGCCGTACTCGGGAATCGGGGCGTCAACGGCTGGAGCCGCCGGTCCGCAGGCGGATGCCGCCAGGGCCGTCGCCAGGATGAGGAAACGCATAGCAACAGAGTAGCGGGAAAAGCCGGCCCGTGGGGCGGCGCTTCCCGGCTGGAGCACTTTCAGCGGCCGGAAATTCAGAACGGAAAGTCGCTGTGCGTAGGCCGCGGCAGTACGGTGGCGTTCACCAGATAGCGATACGGATTGACCGGGGCGCCGCCGATGCGCACCTCGTAGTGCAGGTGCGGAGCGGTAACGCGGCCCGTGCTCCCGACCGCTCCGACCATTTCTCCGCGCCGCACTTCTTCGCCGGCATGAACGTAAAAGCGCGACAGGTGGGCGTAGTAGGTTTCGAGGCCGCCGCCGTGGTCGATCACGATCAGTCTGCCGTACCCGCTCTCCATATCGGCGAAGATGACCAATCCATCGCCGGTGGCGCGCACGGGCGTTCCGGTGGGCGCCCCCAGGTCGACGCCCTTATGAAACGCGCCTTCCCCCGAAAAAGGATCGGTGCGCGCGCCGAACGATCCGATCAGCCGGCCATCCACCGGCCAGATGGTTGGCGGCGAAACCACCGCCAGAGGAGACCGGGCGCGGCGGCTGGTCAGCGCCAAGGCGCTGGCGCTGCGCAGATAGTTATAGTCTTCGACGCTTTCGGCGAAGGTCGGAACCAGGCGGCCCTCCGCCGAAATGTCGGCGGGACCTTCCAGTTTCTGCTTGATGCCGTAGGCCAGGGAAACTTCCTTGGCGTACAGTTCCAGACTGGCCAATTGCTGGTCGGTCTGACGCACCTGTGTCTCCAGGTTCTGATAACGTGAACGCAGCGTGTCGGCTTCGCGGCGCAGAGCGTTGTAGTTGGCGACCTTCCACGCCATCCGGGCGTAACTGGCCACAAAACCAAACAGGGAGAAACAACCGAGAAATGCCAGAGCCAGTATTGCGTACACCGCCTGATGGGGGATGTGGACGCGCCGCAGCCTGCCACGCAACGAATGGGCCAGGACCACGACGAAATATTCCTGCTTCATTCTATTCTCCGGCCGGGCTTCCGTTTCGCGATGAGACAATACGCAACCTCCACCCGCAGGGCGATTCATGAAAACGACTGAATTGACGAAACCAGGAGTGTACCAATCGGCACGGCGTGGTGTCAAGCCGGTTATTTTTTTGCAAGTCGTTGAAAAATTTAGTATTATACGCTTCAGCCGTGGCTCGCCGACTACCTGGAACGCTATTTTTGCGGAATTTGATCGAGCGGCGCAGTCTGCTCTTTCAATTGGTTCGCCGGGACTTCGAACAGCGCTTCGTTGGGTCGGCCATGGGTTGGATTTGGAGCCTGGTTCAGCCCCTGGTGCAACTGGCCATCTGGGTCTTCGTGTTCGAGTATTGTCTCAAGATCCCGCGCGCCGGCGGCGGCGAGGACGCGGCGCCGTATCCGCTGTTTCTATTTGCCGGAATTTTGCCTTGGATGCTGTTCAGCGAGACCGTTCAGCGCTCGGCATCCAGCATCCTCGATCAGGCCAACTTGATCACCAAAACCGTGTTTCCGGCCGAAATCGTGCCCCTGTCGGTTTTCCTTTCGACGCTGGTGAGCCACGCTTTGGCGCTGGCCCTGATGGTGGCGGTGGCCGGCCTGGTGCTGGGCCATATCAGTTGGTTCCTCTTCCTGCTGCCGGTATACACTCTTGCGCTTGGACTGTTTGCCGTGGGAGTGGCCTGGATCGTCTCCAGCCTGCACGTATTTCTGCGGGACACGGCGCAGGCGGTCGGCTTGATTCTCAACGTCTGGTTTTGGGCCACGCCGATCATGATCGTGCGGTCACAGTTTCCGGTCAAAGCCTGGGCCGTGATCGATTCCAACCCGATGAGCTACGGCGTACACGCCTATCGCCGGCTGCTGCTTACGACGCGCTTGCCGGACGCGGCCGACCTGCTGGTATTGACGGCCGCCGGCGCCGCCGTTTTTGTGCTCGGAGGGCTGTTTTTCCGCCACATGAAGCGCGGATTCGCGGATGTTCTATAGCCGGGTCAAAGCAAAAGGACCAGCTCGGCCGTGGACTGCGGCGCCACCGATTCCAGCGCGAGATAGAGGGCAATGACCGGATCCTTGCCTTGCCTCAAATCCTCGGCGACCTTCCGCATGCCAACCTCGACCAGGCGGGTCCTCGCCAGGATCTGGTGGATGGGAAGGAACCACACGGCCGGCGTGGCGCGCGGCGCGCCGGCCTGTTCCACGTAGTCGAGCCAGGCGCGCGCTACCAGTTCCTTGTCGGCTGGATCCCGCGCCAGCTCGAGCGCCCTGGCGTAGTATTCGCATTTCTCGGTAAAGGTTTTCAGTCCGGCATCCCCAGGGGCGTCGTTCCAGCCGTGGGAAACCGCTTCCAGAAATTGGCGGAGGGCGGCGCGCCATTCGGGTGTTCGGCGCTGCGCGTCGCCGAGCAGTGCGCCCTTGCCATCGGTGTATAAAGCCGTATAGAGCGTGGCGGCCGCCTTGCAGCCGGCATCCTGGCAGCCTTCCAGGCCGGCCGCGCGGCCAGCCACATGAGAAGGCGTGACTTCGGTCTCCGTCAGGGGCTGCAGCGGGCTCACCTGCAGGCGATCGTTAAAGAACTGAATCACGGCCGGGGCCTGCGGGTCCACGAAGCCGCCGGTGAGGGCAATCGCCGTCCCTTCCGTCACAGGCCGCTCCATCTCGTTGTCGGCGCATCGCGCACCCGCCAGGTGGTTGACCAGAAACAGCCGGTAACCTTCGAGCAGCGGCAAACTGGAGACCGAGCGGCGCTGGCAGGCGTGGACCAGAGCCTCAATCTGCGGCCCGAGCGCCGATTCGGTCGCCGTGAAGGAGCGGTCGTCGCCCGTCATCTCTCGCAATGCCTGCTGGAAGTCCGAGACCAAAGTCCGGAAGCCGCGGTCATCGACGGTGATAGCCGCCAGCATCAGAGCCGCCGGCCCGGCTTGCTCCGGCGAAGTCAAGGCCGCCACCTGGGGATCGAGCAGGCGTAGCGGCCCTCCGTGTTCGGCTTCCCTGGCGGTATAACTCCGCCGCGCAACCTCGCCCAAGACCGTGTAGAGCCGATCCACATCGTAGGTCTGAAATTCGCTGCAGGCCACCTTGGGGATCCGGGGAGCCGGCATCTTGAGAGCCAATTCGCGCGCCTTCCTGGCGTCCAGGGGCAAGAGGGCTTCGACGGCCCGCAGCTCGAGCGACAAGGCGTCCAGATCCTGGTTGTAGGCCCGCGCCAGGAATCGCGCCGGGCCGGCGACGCGGGTAATGACCACGCGCCGTTTTAAGGGTTGTTTGGCTTCGCCGGCCCGCCGGAAGGCTTCCTCCAGAAGCGCGATGCGCCTGGGCTTTTCCAGAGAATCGAGGGATGCCAGCCGAATCAGGGAATCGGCGGCAAATTCCCCGGGCGCCTGGCGCGCCAGATCGAGGACGCGAACGATATCGGGAGCCGGAGTGGCGGCTGGCGCCGCAAAAGGCGCCAGCGAGGTCAGTACAAAAGCTATTCGGAGTCGCACTCAACCTATTCTAACTTCGATGGCGCTCCTCCGAAAAGCCGATGACGCGGTAGGGCGATCAGCCTCCCGCGTTCGCAACCGAACCGGCGGCGCTCAGGTTGGAGTTGGTTGTGTCCACGATCCCATTCACAGACGTGTGTACATTTGCCATCACGGCTGCCGTCGCAAGGGCGATGAATGCGATTAGAAGAGAATACTCGATCAGGTCCTGGCCGCTTTCCGCGCTCGAGAATGTTTGTAACCAGCGCCGCATGCTCCCTCCACCCACATTAGACTGCAGATACGCATCACTTGCAAGACCCCAGTTCCGATTTGGCGCGAATTAGGTTGGCTACAGAGAACTAATAGTAACTTTTGTTAGTTGCGCGGTCTCCTTCCTATAACTAATGATATGAGTAACAGCTAACTAAAGTCGGTGTAAAATCGTAGAGAATCGCCACGAGTCGTGGCCGGCAGGGCTATTCAAACAACCAGTCCAAAGCGGCGCCGGATACGGTGGCGCCGGGCCCGAAGAATACCATGCGCGGTTCCAACCGCGCGGTGCTCCGGACGAAACCGAGGACCACGTACTCGCCGCGGCCGAAATCCAGCTCGTTCTTACCGGCGGAAAGTGCGTGGGCCCAAACGGTGAAACCGGGATGGCCGGCGGCGGTGAGGCCATTCATGAAGGTAGGGTTCCATTCGTCGGCGGGTGGGGCGGCGGCCTCGCCCCTTTTCGAGCTGCGAAAAAATCCCACCAGCACCTGGGCGGGTTGGGGCAGGTCGACTACCAGGCGCGCGCCTTCCTTTTGCGCCTCGGCGGCGGAAATTCGGATACCGGTCAGGCCGTGCAACTCGCCGGCCAGGTTTTCGATGCGGACGTCGAGGTCGGTGAAGAGCATGGCGCCCGGTTCCACCCGAAACGTCTGGCCGCCTTCCACCGCTCCCAGCGGCACGGCGGCGAGGGCGGCGGCCTGGCGATCGGCTCCCGGCGCGGCGGAGGTTCGCACCGCCCGCAGGTTTCGCTCGAAAGTGGCCAGTTCCTTTTCGTACTCCGGCAGACAGTCGCGCCAGTGGGTGTAGCGGCCGGGTGCGCCCAGAAAGGGGATGCGGCGCGAGGCGGAGTGAATGCTGCAGGCCTGCCGATACGTGGTGTCGGTGAGTTTCACCAGCTCGCGATAAAAATCGACGCTCCGCCGCAGCAAGGGCAGCGCGGCTTCCAGGTCCCTGGGGTCGTGGCTATAGCCGTAGCGCAGCACGCTGGCTGCCGCGCGCGTTTTGGCGTCGTAGTATTGCATCAGCGCGTGGATGCAATGCATGTCGTTGGCGAAGCGCAGAAACTCGTCGCGGTTGCGGGTAACGCGCGGCGCGGCCGCGTCCGCCGCCGCGACCGCCGCGGCGGACGATTTCACTACCTCCTCCGCCACGCCAATGGGCGTTTCTCCGGCGTGCGGCTGGTGCTTCCACTCCCGCTCCACCCAATCGCTCAGCCGCTCGCCCGGCGGAGCGTCGCCGGTCCAGAGCAGCGTCAGGGCATTGTAGCGCTCCGGATCGATCAGTTGCGTCATGAGCATGCCGAGAGAAAACGCCTGGCGATTTCCTTCCGTAATGCCGATGCGGGGCAGCAGGCGGGGAGCGCAGACGCCGGAAAACTGATAGGCCTCCAAAATCTTTTCGCCGGCTTCGCGCGTCCCGTACTTCTCGGCCAGGCGGCCGATCCAGTACTGGCGCTCGGCGCCCGGGTCGCGGCCGGGATTCCAGGCGTAGCGCCCCCAGGTTTCGAACCAGATCCAGTCGCGGTCGATCTGTAACAACAGCGGCGAAGTATTGTCGGCCGAAACCGGCCATTCCCAGTAGCGCAGCGGATACAGGTGCAGCCCTTCGATGCCGTGCCGCGCCATGGATTTCACCGTGGCCTGGACGAATTCGGGCGATCCCCAGCGGAAGGGTTCCAGGTTGGAGAGCAGGTGAACGTTGGCGATGTGCTCGCTGCCTAGGTGGACCAGCTTTTCGTGCATCGCCAGCACTTCGCCGCGCACGTCGGTCCAGGTAAGCGACTCGCCGTTCCACTTGTACATGGTGTAGATGTTGCGATAGAGCGGCAGCGCCTCGCGCATCGCGTCTTCGATATCGGTGGCGTGGGCGCGCACAATCACGGGAGGCTCCCGGTCCGGCGTGCCCAGCTCGCGCAGGCCGTCTTTGACGCCGGGCAAAATCGCGGTAGTGAGCCAGTCCGGCCCGTAGCGCGGCGCCAGCGCCTCGCCCAGGGTCGTCATCAGCCCCACGTTGGGGTAGCTGCGAATGAATTCGGAGATGCAATAGCGCGTGTAGGCGCGGGTGAAATCGTCGGGCGTGGTGTAGTGAAACGGCAGGCCGCGCGCTTTGGCCAGGGCGTGCGAGATGTGGATGTTGTAGAAGCCCTGAATCAGCCAGATGCCGCGGCGGTCGGCCTCTTCCGCCAGCCAGCGAAACATTTGCATATTGCGCTGCAGCAGCTCTTCGGGCAGCTCCTTGGCGTCCGGATAGCGCGGCAGCTCGAGCAGCGAAGTGAAGGGATGGCCGTTCCACAGGTAGAGGCTATTGATGCGGTTGTCGGCCAGAAAATCGAAGTAGCGCTCCCACAGCTTGCGGTCGTAGAAGAAGGGAAAATTCTGCGGCGTGTAGAGGTAATCGTAGATGGCGCCGTCGTAGGTGACCTCGGTCTTCTGCATGCCAATGCAGGTGCCGCGCAGCTTGAGCGCCGGCTGTTCCACCCGGTCGAGCGAGGCCGGCAGATGACCGGAGGCCGCAACCATCCGCGCCAGCTCCAGGCAGCCGTACAGGACGCCCGAAGCGTCGCTGCCGGCCACGATCCAAGTGTCTCCCGCGCGTCTCAGCCGGAACCCTTCGAGCAAGCCCGGAGCGAACCGCGGCAGGTCGCCATAAACGGCCAGCAGCGGCGAAGAGCGAATCGCCACGATGACGCGGCCGTTCTCCGGCGCCGCCGCCAGCGCGGCTTCCAGACGCGCGATGCCGTAGCGTTCCCGCGGCGTGGCGCCCGGATCGGTCACCAGGCGCGGCGCCGCCGAAGCCGCCGCGGTAAACAGAGTCACAGCACACAGTGTCGTCGCCGTCCGGGTCACAAGAACTCCAGCCTCAATCCATTATGCAGATGGAAGCGCAAGGGTGTACAGTCGAAAGTTCAGCCATGGATCGTGCCCACGCCGAAAATTCCGCCGACGCCGAGTTGCTGCGCGTAGTCTTGTCCACCCTGTACACTCCGGTGATCGGCGACATCCTCGATCAGGCCGGCTACACCCACCAGTTTCTGCCGCAAGCCATTCAGCCTTTGACGCCTGAAACCCGCCTCGCCGGGCGCGCCTTCCCGGTGCAGATCGCGGATGCCTGGGGGCCGCAGCACCCGCCGTTCGGGAGGCTTACCGAAGCTCTCGATGCCATTCGTCCCGGGGAAATCTACATGGCCACCGGCGGATCGATGAGCTGCGCCGCGTGGGGAGAGATCCTGACCGCCGCGGCGCGCGCCCGCGGCGGCGCCGGCGCGGTGATTGACGGCTACCACCGCGATACGCCGCGCGTGCTCGAACAAAACTGGCCGGTCTTCAGCCGCGGCCGTTATGCCCAGGATGCCGGCGTGCGTTCCCGCGTGGTGGAATTCCGCTGCCCGGTGGAGATTGGAGGCGTGCGCGTCAACCCCGGCGACCTGGTGTTTGGAGACCTGGACGGCGTGGTAGTGATCCCGCGCGAGATCGAGCGCGAGGCCATCGAGCGGGCGCTCGAAAAGGCGCGCGGCGAAAAGCTCGTTCGCCGGGAAATCGAGGCCGGCGCCCCCGTCACGGCGGTGTTCGCGAAATATGGCATCCTCTGAAACAGCAGGACAGGCCTCCCGCCCTCCTTTTTCCCTAGCCGGCGAAACGGCGCTGATTACCGGCGGCGGTAGCGGCCTGGGACTGGCGGTTGCGCGGGCTCTCGGCGCCGCCGGCGCGCAGGTGGTGCTGGTGGGGCGCCGCGAGGAAGTGTTGCGAGAAGCCGCCGGAACTCTGGGGCCGGGTGCGCACTGGCTGCGTCACGATGTCACCGATGGGGCGGCGGCGGCCGGCCTGATCGATCGCGTTGCCGGGCAAGTGGGCGAGGTCGGAATCCTGGTGAACAATGCCGGCGTGCACCTGAAGAAAGCGATTGCCGACACCAGCGACGAGGAGTTCGCGGCCGTGCTCGATACCCACGTGCGCGGCGCCTTCGCCATGACCCGCGCGGTCGTCCCCGGCATGCAGCGCCGCCGTCACGGCAGTATCCTGTTCATCGCTTCCATGGCTTCGCTGATCGGTATGCCGATGGTGGCGGCTTACTCCGCGGCTAAGTCGGCCTACCTCGGCCTGGTGCGCACTCTCGCCTGCGAACTGGGACCCTCCGGAATTCGCGTAAATGCCATCGCGCCCGGATGGATCGAAACTCCCATGCTGCACCAGGCCCTCGACGGCGATGCGCCCCGCCGCGACAAGATCCTGGGGCGAACACCGATGGGCCGCTTCGGCCAGCCCGCCGATATCGGCTGGGCGGCCGTGTACCTGTGCTCGGCCGAAGCCGGATTCGTCAACGGCGTGGTATTGCCCGTGGATGGCGGCGCCAGCATCGGCTTCTGAGTGGGACAGACCACCGCTTTTTGTGGTCTGTCATGCATGCCCCCGCGCCGTCCTACAATAAACCCATGTCAAGACTGCTGACAATCGGCGCCATGGCCTGCGTCCTGGCCGCCGCCGCGCCTCTGTGGGCCGCCGACAATGAACTTACTCCCCAGGAAAAAGCCCAAGGCTGGATTCTGCTCTTTGACGGGCACAGCTTTGCCGGCTGGGAAGACCCAACTCAGAAATCTCCGCCGGGCGACTCTTTCACCATTGCCGATGGTTGCCTGCGCGCCACGCCGCATCCCAAAATCGACGAAGACCTGTTCACCCAGCGCACCTGGGGCGATTTCGAATTCGACTTCGACTGGAAGATTTCCCCCCGCGGCAATAGCGGTGTGAAGTACCGCATCCAGGACCGCATCTGGCTGTTGAACGAGCACAAGCCCAAGTTCGAAGACCTGGCCAACGACTCAGCTCTCCACCGGCGCACCGACCGGCCCGCCAAGGGGCAGGAGTACGTGGTGGGTTTCGAGTATCAAATCACCGATAACGCCGCCAATCCCGACGCCGTCCACCGCGGACCTCTGCACTCGACCGGCGCGCTGTACGACATCTTTCCCCCTCTCAAAGACGCCACCCTGCCGGTGGGCGAGTTCAATCATTCGCGGCTGATCGTGAAAGGCGAGCACATCGAGCACTGGCTGAACGGCGTGAAGGTGGTCGACGCCGGCCTGAACGCTCCCGAAGTGGCTGCCGCCATGGCCAAGCGCTGGGGCGAGGGCAGTCCCATCTACAACCTGCTGGTCCGGCAGCCGCGCAAACAATGCCAGATTTCGCTCCAGAACCATGAAGACGAGGCGTGGTTCAAGAACCTCAAAATCCGCGAGTTGAATTGATTCCATGCCCGGACTGGCTCTGATTACCGGCGCGTCCGGCGGGCTGGGCGCCGCGTTCGCCAAACAACTGGCGGCCAAGGGGTACGACCTTGTGCTGGTGGCGCGGCGCCTGGACCGCTTGGAAGCGCTGGCGAAAGATCTCGACTGGCAGCACGGCGTCCGCGTCGAAACCCTGGCCGCCGACCTGACCACCCCGGAGGGGCTCTCCGCCGCCGAGCGGCGCATCTACGCCGCCCCGGATCTGGAAATCCTGGTGAACAACGCCGGCTTCGGCACGCTGGGTAAATTCTCCCAGTCGGATGTGGAAGTGCAGGAGGAAATGCACCGCCTGCACGTTATCGCGCCGCTGCGGCTCACGCGTGCCGCGCTCGAGGGCATGGTGGAGCGAGGCCGCGGAGGCGTGATCCTGGTATCGTCGGTGGCCGCATTCCTGGCCGCGCCGGGCAGCGTCAGCTACTGCGCCACCAAGCGCTGGATGAACGCCTTCGCCGAAGGGTTGTCGCTGGAACTTGCCGGCTCGCCGGTAACCGTGCAGGCCCTGTGCCCCGGCTACACCCATACCGAATTCCACGACCGCATGGCTTTCGACCGCGGGCGCATTCCCGGGTTCCTGTGGCTCGATGCGGACTTCGTGGTGGCGAAGTCGCTCGAAGCTTTCGACCGCGGCCGCTCGATCGTAGTCCCCGGCTGGCAATACAAACTGGTGGTCCTGCTCACTAAGCTGCTCCCGGCAGCGCTGCTGCGGGCCGTCTCGAAGCGCCAGCAAAGACTGCTTGGCAGGGATTAACCGGGCCGCGGCCAAAGTGAGCCGGTCTTTACGCTGCATCCTCGAATCTGACTACGATCCGTTTGCCCAGTGCTGCCAGTGCGGCTTGAATCCTGGCTGGCTTGGTGTTGTGCTTCGGGTCAAGCATACGGCGGACAACCGTCTCGCTGACGCCAAGCCGTTTTGCCAACTCCGTATTTCGTATTCCGCCCTCGCGCATGGCCAGATAAAGCGCAAGCTTGGGCGCCAGGTAGAGCGGAACGCCGACCGAATATTGGCCGCGCTTCAGCCTGGATGGCACCGGGATTCCGTCGCTGCGGGCGATCCGTCCGGCAAGGGCTTCGGCCAAGCAGTCGGCGGCCTCTACCAGCGTGTCGTCGAGACTCGATCCTCCAGTAAGCGCTTCGGGCAGGTCCGGAAACCGCACGTGAAAGCCTTTAGCGTTCTTCTCGGGTAGAAAACTCGCGGGATAGCTGGCAGTGAACATTACAAGTCCTCCTTACGAATGCCGAGTTGCTTACACATGTCGGAAAGGCAAGCCGGGGCCGAGTTCCTTCTTCAGGTCCTTCACGATAGTGAGCAGTTCGCCAACATAGAGCGTGCCGTGGCTGCCCGAGCCACGTTCCGGGACCCAGCGGTACGCGAGCTTCTTACGCCGTGCGACGGCTTTCACCTTGCGAAGAAACCTCGATTATCGAACACTTCTGTTCGATCCGCAATTCCGCCTCTCCCGCAGCCGCATCACTTCTTCCACCACTCTCCCCGCCGCGAAATCGATATCGTCCTCGCTGTGAAACCGTCCCAGCCCGAAGCGGATTGAAGACCGCGCTTCGGCTCGGGATAAACCGATCGCGAGCAAGACGTGGCTCGGCTCGGGCACGGCGGAAGAGCAGGCCGAACCGGTGGAAACGGCCACGTCCGGCAATGCGGTCAACAGATCCGAGGCGTCGATTCCAGCAAAACGCGCGTTCAGATTGCCCGGCAACCGCGATTCGAGCGACCCATTCACGGCTATGCCGTCGAGCGCCGAAAGCCGCGCCAGGAGCCGGTCGCGCAGTCCCGCCACACGCGTGGCCTCTTCCGCCATTTCCTCCGCGGCGATGGCGCAGGCCGCTCCAAACCCGACAATTCCGGGCACGTTGAGCGTACCCGAGCGCATCCCGGCTTCGTGCCCGCCGCCATCCATTTGCGGCGCCAGTTCCACCCGCCTTTCGCACCGCCGCACGTACAGGGCTCCCACTCCCTTGGGCCCGCAAATCTTGTGCGCCGTAAGCGACGCCAGGTCCACCACGGCGGCATTGACGTCGAACCGAATCTTGCCGAAGGATTGCGCTGCGTCGCAATGGTACAGCACGCCGCGCTCGCGGCACAGCGCGCCAATCGCGGCTATCGGCTCGACCACCCCGATTTCGTTATTGGCGTGCATCACGCTCACGAGCACGGTGGAGGGCTCGATCGCCGCCGCCAGCCGCTGGGGATCGAGCAAGCCATCCGCGCCCGGCTCGAGCACGGTCACGCGCCATCCCTGCCGCTCCAGGCGCCGCACCGGGTCGAGCACGGCGCGGTGTTCGGTCGTCATGGTTACCAGGTGGCCGCCGCGGTTCCGATAGGCTTCGGCCGCTCCCTTCAGCGCAAGATTATTGGACTCGGTGGCGCCGCTGGTGAAAACGATCTCCCTGGGATCGGCGCCGGCCAGTGCCGCTACCTGCCGCCGCGCCAGCTCCACCGCCTTCTCCGCTTCCCACCCGAATCGATGCCCGCGGCTCGCCGCATTGCCGAACCGCTCGCTGAAATACGGCAGCATGGCCTCCAGCACGCGCGGATCCACCGGCGTAGTGGCGTGATAGTCGAGGTAGACGGAACGGCGCATCGAAGGTGCGGGGCTGCTTTCCATTGTCACGCGAATTGACGGATACTGGTCAGTAACCGACGGTCATGACAAAACCCGCGGCGTTTCCGGAGACGGAGGTTTCCGAACAGGACCGAATCGTCCCGCTCTACCAGGTCGTATTGCTGGATGACAACGACCACACTTACGACTACGTCATCGAGATGCTGCAGCGGCTGTTCATTTTTTCCCTGGAACAGGCCTGGCGGCACACCGAGGAAGTCGACCGGACCGGCCGCACCGTATTGATGGTCTGTGAATTAGGCGAAGCCGAATTCGCCCGCGACCAGATCCACGCCTTCGGTCCCGATTGGCGCCTGGCCCGCTCCAAAGGCTCCATGTCCGCCGTGGTCGAGCCGGCGGCGAGCTAGTCCCGAGCTAACCGAGCCACAACCGAAGGGAGCGTCGTCCCTCACCCTTCCTGCACGAAACGTCCATCCGGCAGCAGATAATACTTACGGCCGCGCCACAGAATCGTATTGCCGTGGAAGCCCGCCAGCCAGACCAGGAAACTGGCGATGTCCGCGACCGGCATCAGCCACCACCGGCTCCGCGTCAGAGGATCGCGGAGAACCAGAATGCCGGTCGCCCAAACGGCGGCGGCCCGCAACAGACAGGTGGCAGCCGCCAGCGGCCACCAGGACGGCTCGATCGCCAGCAGCAACAAGGCCAACGGAATCGGGTGCGTGAACACCTGGCCCACGTAACCTCGTGGACGCGAGCGCCGCGTGCTCCGCGTCCAACGCATGCGGTGCTTCAGATTCTCGAGAAAAGGCTGCGAGCCGATACGATGTTCGATTACGTGCGAAGAAAGCAGCACGCCGAAACCGCGCTCCGCGGCCAGTTTACCCATCACGAAATCTTCCGCCAGGTAGTCCTTGACGGCGTTGAACCCGCCGATGGCGGCCAGCGTGGCGCGGCGGGCGGCGATGGTGGGGCCGATGGCAAACTTCATGCCGTCCAGCCAGCGCGCCACCAGCACCCCGCCCAGGAAATCCGTATTCAAGCCGAGCGCCTCCAGCCGCGACCAGAAACTCCGGCCCGGCACGGCGCGAAACGGGCAGGTGGCTAATCCCAGCTTTCGATCCTGAAATTCGGCGGCGATGCCCGTAAGCATACCCGGCGCGAAACGCACATCGCTATCCGCCATCACGATCAGGTCGTGACACGCCGCAGCCAGCATCAGGTCCAGGCTGTACACTTTGGCGTTGGCGTATGGCGGCTCTCCGGTCACCAGCAGCCGCGATGCCACCACCGGGTAACGGGCCCGCAGCTTTTCCACCAGCGGCACGGCGGGGTCTTCCGCGCTGCGAACCGCGAACAGAATCTCAAACTCCGGATAGTCCTGTTTGAAAACGCTGGCCAGGTTCTCTTCCAGACCGTCGTCGATTCCCGCCAGCGGTTTGAGCACACTAATCGGCGGGAAACGATGAGGCGCGGGGGGCACTACCGCGCGATAGCGCCACGCCGAGACGACCGTCAGCACGCAGTAAATCCACGAGCCGGCCACCAGGACCAGCAATAAAAACAAGCCTATCACCTTATTTACAATGTACCGCTACACGATGCGAGAATGGAATTCGACAGCTCATGAAATTCGTCGTCGCCGGCGCCGCCGGGCACATCGATCATGGCAAGACCGCTCTGGTTCGAGCGCTCACCGGCATCGACACCGACCGCCTGGAGGAAGAAAAACGCCGCGGCATCTCCATCGATTTGGGATTCGCGCATCTCGATCTGCCGCCGGCCATCCGCATCGGCCTGGTGGACGTTCCGGGGCATGAGCGTTTCGTCAAGAACATGCTGGCCGGGGTGGGCGGCATCGACTTGCTTCTGCTGGTGGTCTCGGCGGTGGAATCCGTTCAGCCGCAGACCCGCGAACATTTCGATATCTGCCGCCTGCTGGGTATCCCGCGCGGCATCGTGGCCCTCACCAAGGCGGACCTGGCTTCGCCCGAACTGCTGGAAGTTTCCCGCCAGGAGGTGCTGCGGCTGGTCGCCGGGTCCTTTCTGGAAGCGGCGCCGATTGTGCCGGTGAGCGCCGTCACCGGGGCGGGGCTCGACGAGCTGCGCCGCGCGCTCGCCGCGGTCGCGGAGGAAGTTCCACGGCGCAACTCCGGGGGGCATTTCCGTCTGCCCGTCGACCGCGTTTTCGCCGTGCGCGGCTTCGGCACGGTGGTTACCGGCACGTTGGTTTCCGGATCGGTCGGCGCGGGCGATGAAGTGGAAGCGTATCCGCTGGGGCTGCGCCTGCGCGTGCGCGGGGTGGAGGTTCACGGCTCGAAGACCGGCCGCGCCGTGGCCGGGCAGCGTACCGCTTTAAATCTCGCCAAGGTGGAAGCGTCCGAGTTGCGGCGCGGCGTGGTGCTGTCCGAACCGGGCCGGTTCCAGGCGGTGCGCCAGGTGGATTGCCGGCTGCAACTGCTGGCCAGTGCCGGCGCGCTGAAACATCGGGCGCCGGTACATTTTCATGCCGCTACGGCTGAGATCGAGGCCGAAGTTCGGTTGCTCGACGGCGACGGCGCCGCTCGATTGGAACCCGGCGGTACGGCCTATGCGCGGCTGGTGTTGCGCGAGCCGGCGCTTTTGTTGCCGGGGGACAGGTTCGTGATTCGCCGCTTTTCGCCGGTGATCACGATCGGAGGCGGCACGGTGGTGGACGCCAGCGGCCGGCGCTATCGGCGTGGCGAAAGTGCCGCGGAACGCCTGAATGTTTTAGCGGGCGCCGATCCCGCCAGCCGCGTCGCGCTGCTAGTGCGCGAGTCGCCCTTCGGCATGGGAGTGGTTCAACTGGTGGCGGCCACCGGTCTGACGGCCGCTGAAATTGCCGCGGCGGCCGGACTTGCCTCCTTGGAAACTACCGGCGACGCCAAGGACTGGTGTTTGGATGGGGCGTGGCGGCGGGCGGAAAGCGCGCGGCTGGCGGAGATGGTGCGCCGCTTCCACCACGAACAGCCGCTGCTGCCCGGAATCGCCCTTCACGATTTGCGGGCCGGCGGATGGCACGATGCCCCAGGTTGGGTTTTCGGCGCCGTGCTGGCGGGGGCGGCCGAAGTCGAGGTGGCGGGCGAGATCGCGCGCTTACGCGGCCGCGCCCCGGTGCTGGCCGCCGACGAGACGCGGGCGCGCGAGCGCATCGAGCGCGCCTTTCGCGACGCCGCGCTGGCCGTTCCGGCGCTGAGTGAAGTGCTGGCGGGTTGCGGCCTGGCCCCGGCGCGGGCGCGCACCCTGCTCGAAATGCTGATCCGGGAAAAACGCCTGATCCGCATCGACTCCGAGCTGATCTTTCATACCGAGGTTATGGAAGGCTTGTGCCGCATGCTGGCGGCGCGGCGGCCGGCCCGCTTCAGCGTGGCCGCTTTCAAAGAGTGGACCGGCGTGTCGCGCAAATACGCCATCCCGCTGCTGGAATACCTGGACCGCAACCGGGTGACGCGCCGGGAAGGCAACGAGCGTCTGATACTATGACAAAGAAGCTCAGCGGCCGCAAACCGAGCCGCGACCAAAGGGAGCGGTCTTTGCCATAGGCCGCTGGCGGAGCGACACGACGATGCGATGGTTCCAGGCCCGGTCCGAAGAATTGGGCCATCTGGAAAACACGGTGATGCAAGCGTTGTGGCGGCACGGCGCCGGCAACGTGCGCGAAGTGAGCGCGCGGCTGGGACGTCCCTTGGCATATACCACCGTCATGACCACGCTCGACCGGCTGTTCAAGAAAGGCCTGCTCGACCGGCGCAAACAGGACCGCGCCTTTGTGTATTCGCCGCGCTACTCGCACACCCAGTGGCAACAAAAACGGGCCGGTGAATTTCTGGCCGGTTACCTGGCCGGGCCCGAGACGGCGCGCGATTTGCTGATCTCCTGCCTGGTGGATGCGGCCGGCGAACAGGATTCCGCCCTGCTCGACAAGCTCGAGCAAAAAATCCGCCGCAAGCGCCAAGAGCTCTCCCGCGGGAGGCCATCGTGAACCTGCCGTATGGAGCGCGGCTAGCGTCGATTGCCGCCGCCAGTTTCTTTGCGGTCAACCTGGCGGCCGGCGCGATGTCGCTGGCGCTGGAGCGGATGTTCCGCCGCCGTTTGCAAAAGTGCGATCCCCGGCGCGCCGCTGCCGCGATGCTGATACTGCGGTTGGCGCCGGGCGCGCTGGCTTTGATCGCCGTGGCGGTCTTGTGCGTACCCAGCTTTCTGTTTCTCGAGCCGGCGGGGACCAGCGAATCGGCCAGCCTGGTTTGCCTTGTCATGGCGAGTCTGGGAATCGCGGTGGCCGCCGGCGCCGCGGTGCGCAGCGTCGCCGCCTGGCTGCGTTCCCGCGGGCGGTTCCCGCGCTGGAAAGGCAGCCGCGAAACGTTGCGCCTGGGAGCCCGGCGGATGGCGGTCGAAATTGTGGACAGCCGGCGGCCCTTGCTGGCGATGGTTGGTATAACGCGGCCGCGGCTGGTGGCCACGCGCGCGGTGCTGCGCGCGCTCAAGCCCGCGGAATTGGATGCGGCGCTGCGCCACGAACGCGCCCACGCGGCTTTCCACGATAACTGGAAACGTCTGCTGATCGCCATGACGCCGGACCTCGTCCCTTTCGCCGTGCGGTTCCGCAGCCTGGAAACAAGCTGGGCGAGATTTGCCGAGCGCGCGGCCGACGACCGCGCCGTGGCCGGCAGCGCGCGGCGATCCGTGGCCCTGGCCGCCGCGCTGGTGCGCGTGGCGCGGTTAGGCGCGGCTGCTCCCGCCCCTCTCGCAACGTCGCTGATGGGCGATGCCGACGACCTGGAGTCGCGCGTGGAACGCCTGCTGCGAGGCCCCTCGCCGGCCGGCGCCCGGTACCCTCGGGCGCGGCTGCCATGGCTGTGGACCTTCGCTTCCGTGGCCGCGACGGCGGCGGTGTGCGCGACTTACCCGGTGCTGCTGACCACGGTTCACCAACTGCTCGAACGATTCATGGATTGACGTTTGCAAAGTGGGACGGGCCTCCCGGCCCGTCAATTCTCTCTGTCGAATGCGCCTAAACACTGCCAAGGCCGCGTCTCCGCGGCAGACGGTACGCCTGGTTTGCTGGAATGCCGACCTGGCACGGGAGCGGGCGGCGACGCTCGCTCGCGCGGGCTTCGAGGTGGATTCGTCGCCCCTCAACCCTTCGGGCTTAATCGGGTACTTTCGCCGGCACAAGCCGCCCGTGATCCTGATCGATCTGGACCGGCTGCCCTCGCATGGGTGCGAGGTTGGAATCGCCCTGCGGCAGAGCCAGGCGACCCGGCAGATTCCGCTGGTCTACGCCGGAGGCGCGCCGGAAAAAGTGGCGCGCGTGCGCACCGAACTGCCCGACGCGTTTTATTGCGCTTGGGATGGGGTGGCCAACGCGCTGCGCGAGGCCCTGCGGCATGCGCCGGCCGATCCCGTGCAGCCGCCCTCGCACATGCAACGCTATGCCGGCGCGGCCCTCCCCGTCAAGCTCGGCCTCAAGAAAGGGCTCCAGGTTTCGCTGCTGGGCGCGCCGGACGAATTCGAAGCGCAGTTGGGCGAGCTTCCGGAAGGCGCGAAGCTTTCGAACCGGTTGACGCGCACGGCCGGCCTGGCGCTCTGGTTCGTGCGTTCGCGCCGCGACCTGCAAAGCGAAACTCCCTACCTCGCCGCGCGCCTGCCTGAGGGTTGCGCGCTCTGGATTGTGCACCCCAAACAGAGCGGCCGCTACAAAGTGGACTTCAACCAGACCGACGTCCGCGCGGCGGGGCTCGCCAACGGTTTGGTGGATTTCAAGGTCTGCTCGGTAGATGGCGATTGGAGCGGCTTGAAATTCGCGCGCAAGAAAAAGTAGGGAGCCTCGCAACGCGCCCGGCCACTTCCGCCTTCCCTCGTTGGTGAAGTTAATTTTGCGCTGTTGCTTATCGCGTGCCGCCGGCGAGGCCGCGCTGTTTGCGGGTGAGGATTTCGCGCACGGCGTAGATGCGGCGGTCCTGGCTTTCGAAGTAGGTGCGCATCAGAATTTCCCCCAGCAGGCCGGTGGAGAACATCAGCAAGCCACCAAGCAGCGCCAGGCCGGCCGCCATCATAAGCGGGCCGTGTTCGGCCACGATGTCGAGGCCCATCAGCTTCTCGATCGCCAGCCAGAACAGCGCGCCGCCGCCCAAGGTGGTGCCGATCAGCCCCAGCAGGCCAAAAAAGTGCATGGGCCGGGTGAAATACTTGAGCAGGAACTTGATGGTCAGAATGTCGAACAGCACGCGGAAGGTGCGGCCGATGCCGTAGTGGGAATCGCCCGCGGCGCGCGGCGTGTTGCGGATGGGCACCTCCGCGATGCGCGCCCCGTAGAAACTTGCCAGCGCCGGAATGAAGCGGTGCAGCTCGCCGTACAGGTTGATATCTTTCAGCACTTCGGCGCGATAGGCCTTGAACGTGGTGCCGAAATCGCGCAGTTCCACCCCCGAAGCTTTGGCCATCATCCAATTGGCGATGCGCGACGGAATCTTGCGCATGAGGGCGTTATCCACGCGATGTTTGCGCCAGCCGCTGGCGATGTCGAAACCTTCGTCGATCTTGGCCAGCAGCGCCGGAATGTCCTCCGGAGCGTGCTGCAGATCGCCGTCCATGGCGATGACGATGTCGCCTTTGGCTTCATGGAACCCGGCCGAAAGCGCGGCGGTCTGGCCGAAATTGCGGCGCAGGCGAATCACTTTCAGGTGGCCGTCGGTCTCTACCAGGTTGGCCAGCAACTCGAAACTGCGATCGGTGGAAGCGTCGTCGATAAACAGAATCTCGTAGGGCCGGTGCACCGTTTCCAGGACCGCCGACAAGCGGTCGTAGAGGGGCAAAATCGAGTGCTCCTCGTTGTGAATCGGAATTACGATGGAAAGCATAGCCGCCACGCCTTAGTGTAACAGGGCTCCGGCGGGTTGACTCAATTCTCTAATGGAAAGGCTACCCTTTCAAGCCACCGCGGCGGGCGCGCGCTACCAGCCGATCCGCACCTTGCCGGTTTCCGTGCTGCTCGACAACGTACGCAGCCTGTACAACGTGGGCTCGTTCTTCCGCACCGCCGACGCGGCCGCGGTGGAGAAGCTCTACCTGTGCGGCATCACCGGCCGTCCGCCCAAGAAAGCGCTGACCAAAACCGCCCTGGGCGCCGAGGAAACCGTGGCCTGGGAGCACGGCTGGGACGCCGTGGCGATGGTGAAGGGCCTGCGCGCGCGAGGCGTGGAAATGGCCGCCATCGAGACCAGCGTGCATGCCGTGGACCTGTTCGACTGGGTGCCGCGCTTTCCCGTCTGCGTGGTTTTCGGCCACGAAGTGGACGGCATTTGCCCGGAAGTTTCCGCCCTGTGCGATACCCACGTGCGTATCCCCATGCTGGGCCGGAAGCATTCCCTGAATGTGGCCACCGCGGGCGGCGTGGTGATCTATGAGCTGCTGCGGAAGTATCGGGAGTGGGAGAGCTGAGGAATCCGCTATGACCAAATACGCAAGCGCCGTCTGCTGGAGCGAAGAAGACGAAGTTTTCTTAGGGCGCGTTATCGCAATAACCGCGCCAACCGCTCCCTTACGGTCGCGGCTCCGAATCGCGGCTTGACGCACCGTATCGTTGAGTCGGAGCCGCGACCGTAAGGGTGCGGTTGGCCGTGATTGGAGTGGTTGTTTCCTGGCAGTCCCTTAGCCGAGGTGCCGGAGCGCGGTACAAAGTTATTCATGAGGCAGACCTCATTGATCGGTGGCTTTGTCCTTGTCAGTTTTGCGGCCGGGACATTCGGGCATGAAGCTGGAACGCCTCATCCGACGACCCAGATAAACGAGAGCGTTATGACGGGAATGGACAGCGGTAGGAATTGATCCTCGCCCGCGATCGCCTCGCCAGACGCCAAGTTGTCACCGATTGTCCTGTAGCACTTAGGGCCGGCCCGTCGGTAGCACGCGAAACCGGCGCCGCCCTTCTATCCGATACGTGTTGAAGTCCCCGTGGTCTACGGTGAAGATGGTCGACAGAGCCTCACGCTTCGCCAAATACACCAGCGTTCCATCCGCGAAATCCATAGGGTGGTCCGAATAGCGCGACATCAGTGCTTGTATTTGCGGGAGTTCCGAATCCTCGATCGCCGCCAGTTCGATGGCGCCGGAGCGCACCAACCGCCAGGCGGCGTCCGTCTCATGACGACTGTCGCCAACCAGGTGAAACAGCTCCGTCAGTACCGCTTCAGAGGTTAACAGGGGTAATCGGAGGTGCTCAAACGTATCCACGCAGATGCGGTGCCAGCGATCCGTTTTGTCCAGCAGCGCCAAAATAGCGCCGGTGTCGATCAGAGCGTCAGCGGCCATGTTGACGCCGCAGACGCTGACGCACAGCCTCGCGCGCATTCTCCGACCGCTGCGCATTGCCGCTCACCAGAGCCCCAAGGCACTTCGATGCGGCCTTATGAAGGCGAAGTTGCTCCTCATCGCCTCCCGGCCCCTCGCCACTTTTGCTTAGCCAATCTCGGGCGGCCAGATCGAGAACCGCGGAAAGGGATACCTTCCTCCGGTGCGCTTCACGCTCCAAGCCGGTCTTGAGATCGGTCGAAACGCGCCAACTATAGACCTCGCTCTTCATGCACTACATTGTAGTGCATTCTTCGCTGGCCAGGGTAGGCGGCTCCGGAACCGTAACGCGGATGCCCTAAACTAGAAATCCAGTGACTCAATGCGGATGGCAATCCGCTCCTCGATACCGGTAAGCAGCTTCTCTGCAGCCGGGCGAATGGCTTCGGGAACGCAGGCAGCCAGCGTGTCCGCGGTTTTTTGGTGGTCGCCGTGCGCGATGGCGGCGAAATTATAGCTTTCAGCCAGTCGGCAGGCGGTTTGCACCAGCGACAGCACGTCCAGCGTGCCAGCCGGGTCCTCCCGATGACGAGCCGTCACCACCCGGAATTCTTCCGGGAAGCGCCAAGCCTGGGCCAGAAGGGCTCCCGCCTGGCAATGGTCCATGCCGAACTCGGCTCTCTCCGCCGCCAGAATCGCCGCCGGGTTTTCGTGCGATTGAATGGCCAACCGCGTATAGGCTTCAGAGTACGCCGCGAGCAAGCCCACCCGTCCAAGGTCATGCAGAATCGCCGCGGTGCCGGCGGCGCTTGGAGCGACTCCGTAAGCCGGCGCCAGGGCCTCGGCGATCCCCGCCGTGGCGACGCTATGGCGCCAGATACGTCGCATCACCGGCGTCTTGGGAGCTCCCTTCAAGAGCGAGCGCACAGCCAGCGCGGCAACGATCGACTGGATGCGATCGATCCCCAGAATTGCCACGGCATGGGTCAGCCCGTTGACCCGCGCCCGAAACCCAAATAGCGGAGAATTGGCAAACACCAACATCTCCGAGGTCAGGGTCGGATCGGAGGCAATCAGGCCGGTGACTTCATGGATCGGCACATCGGGCCGATCGAAAAGCCGCATCAGGTTGACGGCTACCGGGGCGAAAGGTGTCAACTTCGCCATCGGCCCCAGATTCCGGGATCCCGCATGGCTGACGGTGAAATGCGTTTCCGCCAAAGGCGGATTTTTCACTTCCGGCCGAGCCGGTTCGGGCGAAGGTAATATGATGCGCAGCTCGCGCCGCTCCTTGTTCGTGTTCCAAAGTCCGTTGAAAGCGTGCATGTCGGCTCCGCTATTGGCGGCCTCAGGTTAAGCCCTGAGGACGACGGTTGGTATATCGGCTCTGTGATCCCCCTGTTCTAGTGAAATGCGCCGTGCTGTCCGCGGTCAACTGGCATTTCAGTTCCAGAAGTACTGTTGCTAGTCCTAGTACTTCACCCCGCCTTGAAAGCGTCCGGGCGTCTTGAAATGGGCGATGGATTCGTCCTGGCGATCGGGGAAGCGAGAGAGTGCCACGCCCAGGTAATTGTGCGCGTCGGCATCGTTCGGGTCGATGCGCAAGGCGGCTTCGAATTCGCCGATGGTCCGGGAAGGGTTGCCGGCTTGGAGCAGAGCGATGCCGCGATTGCGATGGGCCTCGGCTGAGCCGCCGGCCTGGGCCTCGGCAAGGTTGCGCCGGGCTTCGTCGTAGCCGGGATCCAATCGCAGCGCGGTCTGGAATTCGGCGATGGCTTCGGGCAACCGGGCCGGCTTCGGTCAGGGCGCTGCCCAGATTGTTGTGCGGGATGGGCGCATCCGGAGCCAGGCGAACGGCGGCCTGAAATTGCGCGGTGGCGTCCGGCAGGCGGCCAGGCATTTTGGCCAGCGCGCTGCCCAGGTCGGTGTGGGTGGGAGCGGAATCGGGATCGATGCGCACGGCGGCCTTTGGCAGAGGTTTTGGCGGTTTGCTTCCGGCCTTCGGCACTGCAGTTCATTCTAATCCGCCTTCGGGCGCGGACTGTCTTGCCGTCGAAACGCTCCGGGGGGCGCGGCGCGGCTGATGGCTCGCTCGGCGCCGACCGCTCCCTCACCCCACCAGCACCGTCTCCACCAGCACCAGGGAGACGGCCGTGTAGACGATATCGAAACCGATCAGCATTTTGAGCCAGTTCACGTTGTCCGGTCCGATGGGGTTGCCCGCCATCAACTGCATGCTCAACTGCATGGCGCCGAGCAGCGCCGGCACCAGGATGGGGTAGGTCAGCATGGGCAGCATGACTTCACGCAGGCGGATATTCACCGTCAGCGCGCTGGTCATGGTTCCGATCACGGTGATGGCCCAGGTGCCCAACAGGAAGACCAGCGCGAGCCAGCCGTATTGGCCCATCCAGCGCACGTTGTAGAACACGCTGAAGACCGGGAGCGAAACCAGCTCCATGCCCAGCAGTAAAACGTAATTAGCGATGGCCTTGCCCAGAAACAGCGCCGCGCCGGAGACGGGCGAGGCGATCAGCGCATCCAGGCAATCGTTGGGAATCTCGCGCGCGAAGCTGCGGTTCAGGATCAGCGTGCCGGCGAAAGCAAAGGCGATCCAGAGCAGGCCGCCGGAAATTTCGCGGGTGGTATCTTCCTGCGCGTCGAAGGCGAAACTGAAGATCAAGAGGATCACCAGGGCGAAGGCTAGCGACGCGTTGACCGCTTCCTTGGTGCGGAACTCGGCCCGCAGGTCCTTCAGCGCGATCACCCAGACGTCGTGGAAGAACCTCATCAGGCTTCCCCGTAGCGGGCGTAGATCAGGGAGGGGTCGGCGGCCATCTCGGGCGTCGCCTCACCGTGAAACGCCACTTGCCCGCGGTTGATCAGCGCCACGTGCGTGGCGAGTTCCATGGCCTCGCGCAACTGGTGGGTCGACATGACTACGGTCTTGCCGGCCGCCAGGGCCTCGCGCAGCAGACGCTGCAGCACGGCGATGGCGCGATCGTCGAGCGCGGTGAACGGTTCGTCGAGCAGCAGCACGCGCGGATCGTGCAGGAAGGCGCGGGCCACGGCGAGGCGCTGGCGCATGCCGCGGGAGAATTCGCGAACCAGTCCGTTGGCCGACCGCTCCAAGCCGGTGCGCTCCAACCATTCCAGCGCCGCGCGCCGCGGATCTTCGAGTGCGTAAAGGCGCGCGTAAAGCACCAGGTTTTCGAGCGCGCTCAGCTCGTCGTAAACCGAAATGCCATGGCCGATGAAACCGATCCGGTGGCGCGCCTCCCTGTCGCGCGGCGGAGCGCCGAAGATCTTGACCTCGCCCTTGCCTGGCCGCGAAAACCCCGCCACGATGCGCAGCAAAGTGGTTTTTCCCGCCCCGTTGCGCCCGATCAGAGCCAGGCAGGAGCCGGCTTCGACGTCGAGGCGGATATTGCGCAGGGCCGGATAGTCGCCGTAGAATTTCCAGACGCCCTCTACGGCAACTGCGCTCATGCGTTTCCCTGGGCGCGATAGAGCAAGACGAAGCCCAGGGTCAGGATGCCCAGCGCAAGGCCTAGAATCAAGCCCGCCCGCGAGTAGATGCGCGGCATGATCTGCTCGATCTGCGGGCCCGAGTCCTGCGCGGCGCTGTCGTCGGCGGACTCGGCCGGAGCGGCAGCGGCGGTGTCCACCGCGCCGGTCAACTTCACGCTGTACGAGGAAGCATTCAGGCCGTAGATGCGCGCCTGGGTGCGGGGTTCGGAGCCGAGATCCTGCAACCCTTGGGCTTCCAGCGTGACGCCCTTGGGAGCGATCAGGTAGGTGTTCTCGTCCTTCGTCGCCACGCGGCCGGCATACGCCGCGCCTTCCGTATAAGGCGCCGCGTAACTCAGGTCGATGCGGGTTTCGCCGGGCTTGATTTCGAACTTGGCGGCGTAGGTATCGGCGCGCGCGGTCTTGGCGGAAGGAGCCGGAACGGCCATGCCATCCGGTGCGGTAGCGGAGATCTCGACCTTTCTCCCCGCCGCTGCCGGCAGGTAGAAGGGCAGCGTTCCCGCGTCCGGGTCGAACCAGGTGGTCTTGCCCGTGTTGTCGACCAGGTAGGTTTCGCTCACCGTCATCTGCCCGCCGCTCGGCTGGAACAGAATCATGTGCTTGGAGACTTTCACGTCCGCGGGCTGGCGTTTGGAGGCGTTGTAAACGTCGAA
This sequence comes from Bryobacteraceae bacterium, assembly GCA_052325345.1. GTDB lineage: Bacteria > Acidobacteriota > Terriglobia > Bryobacterales > Bryobacteraceae > JBEKYD01. The sequence continues at coordinate 1,795 of JBKQVG010000198.1, read as the reverse complement.
GGTGACGCCGGTGGTGGGAGTGCCGGGCGGACACATGTGATTGTAGGTGACGTTGTCGACTTCGACGCGCAGCATCGACGGGCCCTGCCCGCCGGCATCCTGCGCGATGCGAAAGGCGCCGGCGGCGTCGGTTTTGGCGGAGGCGACCGCCTCCATGCCGCCCTGGCCGAACTTATACAGCGTTACGGTGGCGCCAACCTGCGGCTGGCCGGTGGTGCGGTTGACCACCGTGCCGGAAACTTCGGCCATTAGCGGCAGGCAGGCCAGAATCGGGAAAAGCAAAGCAATCTTCTTCATGCCCTGGCCGCCTTCATGGATTTGCCGCACTCGCCGCAAAACTTGAGGCTCCTTTCGAATTTCGCGCCGCAGGAGGGGCAGACGAAACCGATGGGCTTGGACGCCGCGGCGCGCTCGGCCTTGGGTTTGGGGGCTGGCGCCGGGACAGCCATGGCAGGGTTCGAAGCCGGGCTCGAAGCGAGTTGCGCCCGGAGACGGTCGACTTCCGCCAGCACCGCGGCCAACTCCTTTTGCAGGTCCTTCTTGGTGTTCTGATAGTCGGCGTCGGAGAGCTTGCCCAAGCGGTATTCGAACTGCAAATCGCGCAGGTTTTCGTAGATGGCGGCCTTGCGGTCGTCCAGGTGGGCGAAAGGCGATTCCGGTTCGGCGGCGGGCAGGTCGCCGGGCCGGATGGTGAGGATGAACGCGATAACGGCGATCGCGAGCACGCACGTAATGACGATGATCACCGCGGAAGCTTCACTCCAAATCGGCCAGGTCCTTTTCGATCTGGTCTTTGTATTTCGACAGCGCCGGGTCGTCGATTTCGATCGTTCCTAATTCGGGCAGGGGCCGCGGTCTGCGATATTTCCGAATAAACCACCAGATGGCCAGCAGACCGGCGCCGACGGCGGCGTACGGAACCACCCATCCCGCGCTCGAGGGCGGGGCCAGGTAGATGCCCGGACCGTAGTCGCGCACGAAGGCGTCGATGATCTGCTGGTCGCTCATCCCCAGGGCCTGCATACGGGCGATGCGCTCTTTGGCCGGCTTCGAAAACCCGCACTCGAGCATGCTGCAAGTAGCTACGGAATCCTTGCAGCCGCACTGGCAGGCCAGGCGCATGCCCACCCGGCGAACGTCCAGGCTGGGTTTTTCCGACGCCGATTGCGCCAGCGCGGCCAGGACCAGGACCAGAGCCAGCAACATCACTTTGAATGTGGAGCGGGCACTCCTGCCTGCCATGCCGGGACTCGTCCCGGCACGCTCTGTCGGCCGGCACCGTTCCATGGCCGAACGAAGACGCGTCCCGACGAATCGGGACGTGGCAGGCACGAGTGCCCGCTCCACGGCTGAATTACGCTTGGACATGGGCCTTCGCCACGCCCACCACGCTGGTGCGGGCGTACTGCATTTTCACTTTGCTGGGAATCAGGCAGACCAGCGTGCCGGCAATCAGCACCAGGCCGCCGGCCCAGATCCAGAACACCAGCGGATTTACGTAGGCCTGGATGATAGCGCGCTGGTTGTCGTCCGACATGCCGGCGAAATTCAGGTACAGGTCTTCATTGGGCCGCTGGCGGAGGCCGATTTCCGAGGTGCCTTGCCGGCTGGCCTTGTAGAAGCGTTTTTCCGGTTCGAGCGTGCCCAGATCGTCGCCGTCCTTGGTTACCTGGATGATGGCGCGATGCCAGGAGTAGTTGTCGTTTTCGCCCTGCTCCATGCGAGTCATGCGCAGCGAATAGTGGCCCAACCGCATGGTGTCGCCCTGCGCCATTTCGCGGGTATCGCTCAGATT
>JBKQVG010000197.1:0-7208 GCA_052325345.1 Bryobacteraceae bacterium | reverse complement strand
TACCCTTACGGCACCAGACACACACCGGAAATGATCGCGGATCTTTCCCGGAGGGCGTACGAATATCGCCTGCAGGTACTCCGCATGGTATACGGGCGAAAGAGCGGACACATCGGGGGGGCGTTCTCGATCGCGGAGATCCTGACGGCTCTCTACTTCCATCATCTGAAAGTCGATCCGGCGCGGCCCGGCTGGGAAGACCGCGACCGGCTGGTGTTCTCCAAGGGGCACGCCTGCGCCATGCTGTACACCGTGCTGGCGCATCGAGGATTCTTTCCGGTGGAGGAGCTATCCACGTTCCGTTCGCTCGACAGCCGTCTGCAGGGCCACCCGGAGCCGGCCAAGACACCGGGGATTGAAGTGCCGGCCGGACCGCTGGGCCATGGCGTCGCCATCGGGGCGGGCATGGCGCTGGCGGCGCGCATGGCGGGCTCGCGGCGGAGAGCTTACGTAATCATTGGCGACGGCGAGCTCGATTCCGGAGTGATCTGGGAAGGCCTGCTGGTGGGAGCCAAATTCGGGCTCAGCAATCTGATCGTCATTCTGGACTATAACGGGGTGCAACAAACCGGCGCCACCGCGCAGGTGCTGCCGACCGAGCCGATCGCGGACAAGTTGGCGGCTTTCAACTGGCACGTCATGGAAATCCACGGTCACAATATGGCGGAAGTTCTGGACGCCCTGGACCGCGCCGACGAAATCCACGGCCGGCCGGTAGTTGTGATCGCCCGCACCACCAAGGGCAAAGGCGTGAGCTTCATGGAGAACTCGCCGCACTGGCACGGGGCCATTCCCGACCAGCAGCAGTACAAGGCCGCGGCGGCTGAACTGGAACAGGGAGCAAAACAGTGGCAAGTCTGATACGAAGTCCGTTTGGCGACTCGCTGATGATGCGGAAGGCGTACGGCGATGCCCTGGTGGAGTTGGGACGGTCGCGGCGCGACGTGGTCGTACTGAGCGCCGATGTCTCGAGTTCCGATTTCAGCAACCAGTTTGAAGCGGCATTCCCGGACCGGTTTTTCAACGTCGGAATTGCCGAACCGGCGCTGGTGGATGTGGCCGTCGGGCTGGCCAACAGCGGGCTGGTGCCCGTCGCCAACACCTTCGCGTTTCTGTTTGCCACGCGGGCATTGGAGATGGTGCGCACGCATTTGTGCTACGGCAACGCCAATGTCAAGCTGGCCGCGACCTACGCCGGGCTTTCCGATTCCTTCGACGGGCCGACCCACCATTCGATTTGCGATATCGCCATCATGCGAAGCCTGCCCCGCATGACCATCGTGGTGCCGTCCGATCCGCTGTCGGTCGCCAAGCTCTTGCCGCAGGTGGTGGACACCCGGGGGCCGGTCTATTTTAGGCTGTGCCGCAACGAGGTGCCCCGCATTTTTGAAGCCGCCTACGAGCCGGAGATCGGCACCGGGATCACCTTAATCGAGGGGAGCGATGTCACCCTGATTGCCTGCGGCGTAATGGTGGCGCGGGCCATTCAGGCGGCCGCGATCCTGGCGCGGGAAGGCGTGGCGGTGCGCGTGGTGGAGATGCACACCATCAAGCCCCTCGATACCGAGTTGGTGGAGCGCTGCGCGCGCGAAACCGGCGCCCTCGTCACGGTGGAGGAACACTCGATCGTGGGCGGCCTGGGCGGCGCCGTAGCGGAGGCGCTTGGTGACGCGGCGCCGGTTCCGCTCGAAAGAGTGGGCATCGCGGACACCTTCGCCGAAAGCGGGCCGTACGCCGAACTGCTCGAGAAGTACGGTTTGGGCGTGGAAGCGATCGCCGCCGCCCTCCGGCGGGTGCTGCACCGGCGGAGGATGCCAGTTCGGCCATGTGGCGCGCATCTCCAGGGTTAAGGCAGGGCGACACGGCCAAAGCCCGTGCCGCGTATCAGGATTTCCTCACACTGTGGAAGGACGCCGACCCCGACATCCCTATCCTGAAGGAAGCCAAGGCGGAATACGCCAAGCTGCAATAATCGCCAGAGCCACCCGGAACAAGTGATGAATGGCCTCGCGCCCCTCGTGCCGGTACAGCCAGCACCTTCTGCATGACCTGTAACAGTTCTGCCAGCAAGAACGGCTTGCCGATGAACGCGGCGCGCTTGGGAAACTCCTCGGCAGCGATGCACCCCGACATCAGGATAACGGCGGCGTTGGGACATATTTGGGTAATTCTTCTGACAAGCTCCGGCCCGCACATCCCCGGCATGATTACGTCGGACACCACCAAATCGAAACAGGGCGCAGCCGTCACAAGCTCCAATGCCTTTGCGGAGCAGACGCAGCGTGGACCTCATAACCCTGGTGCGAGAGCGCTTGTGACACCATGCCAAGGACAACAGGCTCGTCATCGACGACCAGTATTCGTGCCGTTGACATCCAGCCCCTCCCGAGCGCCTCGGTTTGCCTGGATCCATTTGAGTCCTAACGCGAACATATTGATTCACAGGTTTCGCCGAACTTGCCGCGAACTGTGCTGCCCAGTACCATCGCGGCCAGTGTCGTTACTCCATACAATAGTCGAAACATACCCTTGCCCGCGTGTCTGCGCTGGACTAATGAAGTTGAAGCGGGTAGTACTGGCATGTACAGTCTGATGGAGGCTGCATCACGGGGCTGCGGCGTGCCAAGGAACGCACGGAAGGCGCGAAAAGGTCTGATAGCTTCCCCGACTTCAATACCACGTCTGTGTATGCCGCTTCGGGATCTTTGCTCCACTGCCACGTGTCGGTGAACACCGCAATTTGAGCCGCCGATTTTTCGTCGGTCTTCTCAGTGAAAAGTACGTTGTAAGTTGCGTTGCTGTTGAACGGTGGGTCTAGGTAGATCAGGTCAAACGCATTCGTCAGGAATTTCTTCCCGAAGAATTTTCAGGTTGTCACCGAAATAAAGCTGATTTTTCCAGGGCTTCATGTGGTCGAACGTCCCATTGTATTGCTTTCGGATGACTCCGAATAAAACTTTAGCTTCTGGTGAAAAAGAATGGGGCGTGCTGGCGTTTCTAGGCCCGTGGTTGGCTCGAAATGGGAAGGGTGAATGGTGCGCCCTGGAAGACTCGAACTTCCGGCCTTTACCGTGTCAAGGTAACGCTCTAACCAACTGAGCTAAGGGCGCACAAACCGCCAGTGTATCACAGCGATTAACACAGCAGAAAAGGTGCAACGAAGAGCCGAAAACCAGAGCCGTTACCTACAGGTTTTTGTCAATTTATGTACGTTTGTAAGTTGTTGAAAACAACAGACAAAGCACAAAACCGGAACCGTTGCGTGTCAAGGTAGCGCTCTAACCAACTGAGCTACTGGCCCCACGGGCCAAAACCAGTTTTTCAATTGTAACACGCAGGGAGAAGCGCGATAGCGAAACGCCCGAGCAGCCCGAGCAGAGAACCGTAAGCAGACCAGGAACGATCGATCCAGCAGATAAGAAAACGACCGATGAATGCTACAACAAGGACGCCTGGCGGGAACTCATGAAGCGCGCCGAACCCCTACTGGCGATGTTGGGACAGGAAGTTGCGCCAGCCGCCATGCCGGGTGATTTCGGTGGCGTGGCGGAGGGCGTGCGGTTCGGCGATGAAGCACTGGACGGCGACGCCATCGTCGAGCGTGACCGTGCCAATCCCGAGCGGGGCGGGTATGCCGGCCACAAAGGCGCCCCACTGATCTTCCGGTATCGCCCAGATTTCCAGCTCGATTCCGGGCCCGTGAAAGTGCTCGTCACGCACCAGGCCGGGCTTGGGCGGCATGGCGCCTTCGAGCTTGTATAGACGGTACTGCGGCGCGGTACGGCAGGCGCGCACCAGGCGCGCGCCGCGGTCGGTGAGCTGGTGATTCAGGGGTTGATCGGTGAGGTGAGCGCCCACCACCGCCAGATTGACGCATCCCGGCCGGTAGCCGCCGAGGTCGATGGGGGGCTCAGGAGGCGTGGCCTGGAGGCGATGGAAACGGTCGGCCAGGGCCAACAGGGCCTCGTCGGTAAACGCCGGTCCGATCAGGGAAACTCCAAACGGCAGGCCGCTGGGCCGGAAGCCGACCGGCACCGCGACGGCAGCCAGATCCAGCAGGTTGACAAAACTGGTGTAGTAACCGAGGTTGCTGTCCAGGCGGATGGGGTCGGCTTCCACCGCCTCCCGCGTGTAGATGGTTCCGGTGGTAGGCAAGAACAGAGTATCCATGCGGGACCATTCGGCTTCGGTGGCGCGGCTCAAATCCTTCAGCTTGTAATCGGCCCGGTATGCGTCGACAGCGGAGCAGCGGCGGGCGCCGGAGATAATCTCGCGCACGACGGGGTCCATCTCATCGCCGTGGGATGCGACGAATGCGCCGATGGCGGCGAGGCGCTCCGCCACCCAAGGGCCGGAGCAGAGCAGGTCCCCCGCGGCGCGGAACAGGGCGAAATCGATTTCCACCTTCTTGCCGCCCAGGGCCTCCATGCCGGCGATGGCTTGTTCATAGAGCGCGGCGGCCTCATCGTCTCCGAAAAACTCCAGTTGGTTGGCGGCAGGCACGCCAAAGCGAAACGATCCACCCAGCCAGGGCGACGCGCCTTCCCCGGCTCGCGGGGCGCGCGAGTAGGGGTCGGCGGGATCGAAACCACGGGCCGCCAGCCAGACCAGGTGCGCGCCGAAGGCGGTATGGGCGAAGACGGAAACACAATCCAGGCTACGGCAAGCGGGGACGACGCCAGCGGTGCTGAGCAGGCCGCGGGTGGGCTTCAGACCGACCAGGTTGTTGAACGCGGCCGGCACGCGTCCGGAGCCGGCGGTATCCGTACCGAGGGCGAAGCTCACCAGGCCGGAAGCCACCGCCACGGCGGAGCCGGCGCTCGATCCGCCCGAGATGTAGCGCGCGTCGAAAACGCTCGAACAGGCGCCGTAGGGCGATCGCGTGCCCGCCAGTCCCGCGGCGAATTGGTCCAGATTGGTTTTGCCGATGGGAATGGCGCCGGCGTCGATGAGGGCCTGTACCAGGGTGGCGTCACGGTGAGGCGAGTAGGCGTAGGCAGGGCAACCGGCGGTGGTCGCGAGGCCCTTCAGGTCGATGTTGTCGTTTACCGCAAAGGGCACGCCATATAGCGGCCGTGCCGGCCCCAGGGGATCGTTCTCGAGACAGCGGGCGCGCTCCAGGGCCACCCGCCGCGGCACTACGGAAATCCAAACCGGCTCCAGCGGCGAAGATGCGATTCGCTCATAGATGCCCGCAATTACTTCCGCGGGACGCGCCGCGCCGGACTTATACGCCTCGCGAAGCCGCCCGAGGTCCAGGGGAATGGAGGTGGATGCCAGCGTCATGGCTCAAGCTCCGGGCGCAACGCGACCGGGTGCTGTCCCGCCGTTAGCAGCAGGCCGCGCGCGCGATTCAAGCGCCGCAACGTTCCGGCGCGCGGCGCCGTGCCGCGCTTGAGCGGGTGCGGCCGGGCCGCGTCCGGCTGGACCGTCTCCTTCCGGAGCAGGGACGTGTCGTTCATGTACACACGACTCCTCTATTAGATTCGTTACAAATGAATTTCGAGGTGTAGCGATCAGAAGCCGCGGGGCGGGCCGCAGCGGACATCCATGGCCGTCAGTCGAAGAAACACGTCCAGAGAGATGTGTGCGCGCGCGGACCGCCTCATGGACGCCCTCAACATAGCGCCAGTATGGCAGACTGCATGGCCGCGGACAATGTATTCAGGCACAAAAACTTTCTATTCCGCGGATAAGAATTTACGGAGGCGGTTGCCTAACCCGACTCCCACGCATCTCCGGCATGGCTCAGGCTCCTGACCGTCACCGGGAGCAGCGGTGGACGGACCGAATCCGGTTTCCATCCCAGCAGAAACTCCACAGCCGGGCCGCAAACGCGGGACTGGCACGGGCCCATCCCGCAGCGGGTTTGCAGCTTGGCTTCCCGCCAGCCGGTGCAGGCACGGATCCGCTCTAGAGACACGTCTTCGCAGCGGCAGACGAAGGTATCGTCCGCGGCCAGGTGTTTCAGTTCCTCGCGCAACGCGAACGACCGCTCCAGAGACTGGGCGAAATGCCGCTGCCGGCCGCGTGCCTCAAACAGGCGGCTGGCGTGGTCGCGGTGGCCCGCGGCGGCATGGCCGGCAATTTCGCCCTCGACGAGGGCCACGTCCAGCCCGCCAATGCCGGCGATCTCTCCCGCCGCGTATACGCCTTCCACCGAGGTTTGCTGGTATTCGTCCACCCACACGCCCGCCCCGCTCATACGGCAACCGAGCAAGGCGGCCAGCTCTGTATTCGGCACCAAACCAAAGCCGCAAGCCAGGTAATCGCACGGCTCCGCAAAAGTTTTGCCGCCGCGGCTGAGCGTTACCGATTGCACCCGGCCATCGCCGTGGGCCGAGACCGGCCAGCAGGAATCAAGATAGCGAATTCCGGCGAGCGACCAGCCAAGGCCCACAGCCTCGGCCAGTTTCTGCGGATGGCGGAGCAGACTGGAGGCGAAGCACGCGAGTGCCGCAAACGGCGCCTGTTCGGCGATGAGACGCACCTCGGCGCCGCCGTGACGCAGGTAGCGAGCCACCGCCAACAACAAGGGTCCGCTGCCGGCGACAATCACTTTCCTGCCGCGCACCGGGAGGCCGGACTTGGCGAGCGCTTGCAACCCGCCGGCGCCCACCACGTTGGGCAACGTCCAGCCGGGGAACGGGACGAAGCGCTCGCGCGCGCCCGTGGCCAGAACCAGGCTCCGATAACGCAAGTCGAGCGATTCGCCACCGGCGGTTTCTAACGCCAGCCGGCCGGGCGCGGGCGCGGCGAAAACGCGGGCGCCGGCGACGATTTCAACGCCCTGCCTTGCGGCCGTGGCGACCCATGGCAGAGCGGCGTCCAAAACCCGCTCACCCGAAGCGCGCCAGATTTGTCCGCCGGGGCGCGGGTTGTCGTCCACCAGGCATACGCCGGAGCGCGTTCGCGCCGCGCGGCAGGCCGCGGCCAGTCCGGCCGGTCCGGCGCCGATCACCAGCACGTCGAAACTAGCCGGCATTTGGCGCGCACTTTCCGGCTGGCTGCCGCGGCGCACGCACTGCCGCGGTGGCGCGGGTTTCAGCCTGCGCAACGCCGGCGCTTGCCTCGGCAAGGGGCCGGGAGAAATGGCGGGGCGGACCCCCTGGTCCGCAGCCGGCCGCCTGGCCGGCTTGTAGGAGTAGGCAAACTCTCGATCCTTCGCGAGAAGAGCGGGTCCAGGGGGACCCGTGCGGACCAGGGGG
>JBKQVG010000196.1:0-25133 GCA_052325345.1 Bryobacteraceae bacterium | reverse complement strand
GGTTGATGTAACTTGTGTAACATGAATGAGATAGGTAATTTGGAAGACTTGTGACCAAGGAAGGTTCGAGGGTTTCTTGCCGGCGTTTCGCTGGAGGGTGCGGCGCCGGAATGAGCGTGGGCGGGTTCGAGAAGAATCTCCGAACTCCTGATGTTGTGGAAATTGGGTTGAGCCATGTATGCGGCCTCGCCGGCGCGCGGCCGGGCTGGCGCCCGGCTGGACCCGGCCCAGGGCGCCCCGCAATCGGTCCGCAGGTTGCCAACCTGCCCCACGGAGCAGCGGAGCCGCAGCCAAAGGGCACGGGCTATCTCTACGCTCGCGGGGGAGCATCGTGCGTGGAGCGAGACAAGCGCCGGGATGAGTCCCGGCGTGGCAGACTGAGAGTCCGCTCCACGAGAATCGCCGCGGCAGGGAAAGACTTGTCTTGAGTGAGTGATAACCGCGGGGGAGCATCGTGCGTGGAGCGAGACAAGCGCCGGGAGGAGTCCCGGCGTGGCAGACTGAGAGTCCGCTCCACGAGAATCGCCGCGGCAGGGAAAGACTTGTGGCGAGTGGCGGCTGAGGCCAAGTCCCGCATTTCAAAAAGATCGCACCTACTGACGAAGCTGCTCCGGTTTGCTCATTTGCTCAACGTCTCCGCTGCCGTAAGCGCGTAGATCAACGCGCATTGGGCGATGTTGCGGATTGGAACGAATTCGTTCGGCCCGTGGGATACGGTCAGCAATCCAGGTCCGTAGGCGAACGCCGGAATGCCGCGAGCCGCATAGAATCGTGTTTCGAGCAGGCCCGGGCACATCTCGAACTCCGGTTGTTCACCGGTCACGCTAGCAATGTGACGCGACAGGATTATGCCGAGCGGGTCTCTCGCGGGAGTCGCCGCCGCGGGTTCCATCTGAAGTGTCTCGATCTCGAAACCTTCAAGTGCGTCGCGTAATCGGAGCCCTTCCTCTTCCAGGTTCTCTTCCGGATTGATGCGGCGGTCAATCGTGAAGGAACAGCAATCGGGCGTCACGTTGAAGTTCGTACCCCCCTCGATCCGGCCGCCCAGAAGCAGAATGGATTGGCGCGCCGCCGCCGGAGCGATGTTGTATCGCGTTTCGCGACGCTCTACGTCCTTCTTGATGTCGGCAAGCCGCGCCATCGCGGGCAATGCGTGCTCAAAGGCGTTCACACCTTCGAATTGCCGGCCGACGTGCGCTGCTTTCCCACGCATGGTGGCGCGCAGCGAAACGGCTCCCCGGTTGGCGTTCCAAACGACGCCGCCAGTGGGCTCCGGCGTTAGCATACCGACCCCGTCTTTCCCCAACAGCCCGCGTGCATCCAGATGGCGAGACCCGCGTGGGCCGGCGGTCTCTTCATCCGGTACCAGCACGATTCCAATACGGCCGAGCTTGAGAAGCCCCTGATGGCGTGCCGCGGCCGCCGCGTGGATCATCGCGGCCAGGCCGCCCTTCATGTCCGACGAGCCCCGGCCGAACAGATTTGCGCCTTCGACACGGGGCCGAAATTGATCGCGGCTCTGCGCGGGGACAACGTCGTAGTGGCCACTGAAATAAAGGGTTCGCGGGCCGGTTCCGACCGACGCGAGCACACACGCGCCTTCACGTCTCACATCATCGAAGCCGAGTCTCTCCAGTTCGTGGAAAAGAGCGCCAGCGCATTCCTCGTATTGGATCCCGGGCGGATTTTCCGATGGAATCGAGATCAGCCGCTTTGCGAGGTCCAGCATCGCAGGTTCGGAGAGCTGTTGCTGCAGTCGGGATGAAATCTGCCGAGTATTTTCGGTCTCCACACCCTGATTGTTCCTTTGCTGTCGAATCGCGGACACTACCGCCAATGATGCCATAGTGTCTCCGGTCATCGCTCGCGCGATTCGGACAAAGGCCGACTGTGGTCTCCTCACGCCAGCCTTCGCCGGATCACCGGCCGGCCAGCCGCCGCCCGGATTATCTCTTTTGGGCCGCAGGGTTACCGGCCAGGGCGACCCCAATCGGTCCGCGGGTTGGACAACCGCTTGCCAACCTGCCCCACGGAGCAGCGGAGCCGCAGCCAAAGGGCACGGGCTATCTCCACGCTCGCGGGGGAGCATCGTGCGTGGAGCGAGACAAGCGCCGGGAGGAGTCCCGGCGTGGCAGACTGAGAGTCCGCTCCACGAAGTGGCCCGCTTGGGATAATCTTCTTCGCCGGAAAAGAAGATGAAGGGCTGGGAGCGCGATAATCTGACGTAGGAGGCCTGGTATGTCTTTTCAGATTCTGTCGCATTCATTCGCGGAAGGCGGATGGATTCCGGAATTGCACTCGTGCCAAGGAGCCGACCTTTCACCGTCGCTGGAATGGAGCGGCGCACCGCGGGAGGTGCGCAGTTTCGCGCTCGTAGTGGACGATCCGGACGCGCCTTCGGGCACGTTCTGTCACTGGCTGGTTTATGATATTCCGGCGGACGCGCACAACCTGGCGCAGGGCCTCAAACCCGGCGCGGTGGGAGCGAGCGGCACCAACGATTTCGGCCGGCTTGGGTATGGCGGCCCATGCCCGCCCAAGGGACCGGCGCACCGGTACTACTTCCGGCTGCATGCGCTGGACGTCCACACTCTCGGTTTGCGTCCCGGAGCGCGCCGGGAGGAGCTGTTACAGGCCATCAAAGGGCACGTACTGGGGGAAACGCAGTGCATGGGCCGGTTTCAACGGCGCTAGCGGCGGTACTATTTGAGTGGAGTGTCGCCATGTTGCAAGCAAACCAAGCCAGGATTGAATGGGACTCGGAGAAGAAGCACTGGCACGTAACGATTCAGGTCGGCGCCGAGGCGGTCAAGCGGTGGAACGCCACCAAGGGGCAAGAGGCGGACGACGACGCGCTGCGGACCATCGCGGTGGAAACGGCGCGCGACGAAGGTTATGCACTGGACCGGCAGCGGGTCTCGATTACGCGGTAGGAGCGCCGGACGACTGGCCATCGCCGGAGCTTGAGTCCCGGTCGAGCCAGGTTCCAGGCATTGCCGATGGAAACGCGGGGATGGGGTCCGGCCCAGCGGGCGCCCCGCAATCGGTCCGCAGGTTGCCAACGCGCCCCGGAGATCCGCGGAGCTCCCACAACTGACAGGCACTGGCGACGGGAAACGTCGGCTCGAAAGCCGACGTGGCGGTCCGGAGGCCCGCGCCACGAAAATTCGCCGCGGCAGTGGCGGGCGACACGCTGCCCCACGGAGGAGCAGAGCCGCAAACAAGCCTGGCGACAGCGCCGGATGAAGCGGGCCGCCGAAAGGCGGCCGCAGGCGAAAACGCCCACTCCACGAAAGCAGCCGAGTGCAAGGGCGGTATTCTAGGCTGGTCATGAAGAAGCTGATCAACGATCCGCAGAATGTGCGGCGGGAGTTCCTGGCCGGGCTGGGGCTGGCGCACGCGGACATTCTGAAAGTTTGCCTGGAGCCGGTTTACGTGGTTCGGGCCGACGCGCCGGTTGCGGGCAAGACCGGCATCGTGTCGGGTGGCGGCAGCGGTCACGAACCCATGCACGCGGGGTTCGTGGGCAAAGGCATGCTCGACGCGGCTTGTCCGGGCCAGGTATTCACCTCGCCGACGCCGGATCAAATCGAAGCCGCGACGCGCGCCGTCCACGCGGGAGCGGGGGTTCTGCATATCGTCAAGAACTACACCGGCGACATCATGAACTTCGAAATGGCGGCCGAACTTTGCCAGGCCGAGGGGATAGACGTGCGGGTGGTGGTGATCAACGACGACGTTGCGGTGGAAGACAGCCTTTACACGGCAGGGCGGCGCGGGGTGGGGACGACCGTGCTGGCGGAAAAGCTGTGCGGAGCGGCGGCCGAGCGCGGTTACGATCTGGCGCGCGTGGAAGCGCTGGGGAGCAAGGTGAACCGGAACGGGCGTTCCATCGGGATGGCCCTGACGTCCTGCACGGCGCCGGCGGCCGGGAAACCGACTTTCGAGTTGGGCGAAGACGAGATGGAGATGGGTATCGGCATCCATGGAGAGCCGGGGCGCGAGCGCATGCCCCTGCCGCCGGCCGGGGAACTGACGGCGCGCATGGCGGGGATGGTGGCGGCGGACCTGCCATTGCGGAGCGGCGACGAAGTGATCGCGATGGTCAACGGAATGGGGGGCACGCCGTTGCTGGAGCTGTATCTTGTCTACGGGGAGCTGGAGCGGATACTGCGGGGGCTGGGAGTCCGCATCGCGCGCCGCCTGGTGGGTAATTACATCACCAGCCTCGAAATGGCCGGCTGCTCGATCACGCTGCTCAAAGCCGATGACGAGATGCTGTCGCTATGGGACGATCCCGTGCTCACGGCGGGGCTGCGCTGGGGGATCTGAGCGGATGGCGGTGGGCAAACAAGAAGTGCTGCGATGGCTGGAAGCTCTGCAACGGGTCTACGCCGAGAACCGGCAATGGCTGACGGAACTGGATTCGGCGATCGGCGACGCGGACCATGGGATCAACATGGACCGCGGCTTCACGGCGGTGAAAGCGGAGCTGGCGGCGCACGCTCCGGCGGATATCGGCTCCATCTTCCAGACCGTGGCCGCGGCGCTGATCCGCCATGTAGGCGGCGCGGCCGGGCCGCTGTACGGCACTTTCTTTCTTCGGGCGGCGGGGGCCTGCGCCGGAAAGACCGAGATGGAGGCGGCCGATGTGGCGCGAGCGTTCCAGGCGGGCATCGAGGGCGTGGGACAGCGGGGTAAAGCGGCCGTGGGCGACAAGACCATGATGGACGCCCTGGTTCCGGCTTTGGAGGCGATGCGAAAGGCAGGCGAAGACGGAGGCAGCGTGGCGGCAATTCTCGAGCAAGGCGCGGCGGCGGCCCACGCGGGGATGCTGGGGACAATTCCCATGCAGGCGCGCAAGGGGCGGGCCAGCTATCTGGGGGCGCGGAGCATTGGCCACCAGGATCCGGGAGCGACCTCTTCCTGGCTGCTGCTGGAGGCGGCCGCGGACACCTGGCGGTCATGATCGGCATCGTGATTGTCTCCCACAGCGCCAAGCTGGCCGAGGGCGTGTGCGAGCTAGCGGGGCAGGTGGCGCAGGGAAAAGTCCGGCTGGCGGCTGCCGGGGGCACCGGCGATCCCAAAAACCCGACCGGTACGGATGCATTCCAAGTGCTTCAGGCCGTAGAGTCGGTTTACAGCGAGGAGGGAGTGCTGGTTCTGATGGACCTGGGGAGCGCGGTGCTGAGCGCCGAGACCGCGCTCGAACTTTTGGGCGAGGGAAGACAATCGCGGGTGCAATTATGCGCCGCGCCGCTGGTGGAAGGAGCGGTGGCGGCAGCCAGCCTCGCGGCCGCCGGCGCAAGCCTGGGGGAAATCGTCCGCGAGGCGGGGAACGCGCTAGCCGGCAAGGCGGCGCAGTTGGGCGCAAGCGGCGAGCCACCGGAGGCGGCGGGGAGCGCCGGGGAAGACGCCGGGCCCTCGGAAGAGCGGCTGGTCAAGCTACCCAATCGTCTCGGACTGCACGCGCGGCCGGCGGCGCGGATGGTGCGGCTGGCGCGGCGTTATGGAGCGCAGGTGACGATCGAGAACGTGACACGGCGGGCGGGTGCGGCGGCAGGCGACAGCATCAACGGAATCCTGAGCCTGGGGGCGCGACAAGGCCACGAGTTGCGGATCCGGGCGCGAGGAAAGGAAGCGCGCGATGCGGTGGCCGCGCTGGCGAGCTTCATCGAATCCGGCTGCGGCGAAAAAGAGGAACCGGGCCGGGACATTCAGGGCCAGCCGCAGCCGTCACCGGTTGGGCCGTCCGCACACCAGCTCAGCGGCATCGCGGCGGCGGCGGGCATTGCCATCGGGCCGCTGGTGAAGCTTCGCCGGGTAGCCGTGGAACCGGCCCCTCGGGCGATTGAGAATCCCGAGGCTGAGCGGCAACGGCTGATGGCCGCCGTGGGCGGCGCGCGGGAAGAGACCAGGGCCCTGTACGAATGGGCCAAAGCCCACCTTGGCGCGGACGAGGCGGGCATTTTCGATGCGCAGTCGCTGTTTCTGGAAGACCCGGAACTGACCGGCGGAGTGGCGCGCATGCTGGCGGAAAATGGGGTGGGAGCGGAGGCTGCCTGGCAGGCGGAGACCGGCAAGCTCGCGGACCGGCTTAAGGCTCTTGACGACCCGTATCTTCGGGCGCGGGCGGCCGACGTGGCGGACGTGGCGGCGCGGGTGTTGCGAAGGCTGGCGGGTCAAGCGAGCGGGGTGACGGCACTGCGCGAGCCGGCGATCGTAACGGCGCGCGAATTGACACCTTCCGAAGTGAGGGAGTTCGATCCCGCGATGACTCTGGGCTTGTGCCTGGAGACGGGCAGCGCCAGCGCGCACAGCGCGATCCTGGCGCGGGCGCGGGGGATTCCGGTGGTGGCGGGACTGGGCCCGGGGATATCGGCACTGCCGGATGGAACGATCGTGGCTATGGACGGCGGGCAGGGGACGGTTTGGATTTCCCCGGACGCGGACCAGGCGAAGGCGCTGGAAGGCCGTCGCGAAAACTGGCTGGCGGCTCGCCGCGAGGCGGAGCGCGAGCGGTTGCGGCCGGCGGCGACGCGCGACGGGCGGCGCGTCCGCGTGCTGGCCAATATCAGCGGCGTTGCCGACGCGGAGGAAGCCGTGGCGCGCGGCGCCGAGGGTGTGGGCGTACTGCGCACGGAGTTTCTGTTTCTGGACCGCGCGGCCGCGCCCGGCGAAGAGGAGCAGGTGGCGGTATACGAGGCGATCGCCGAGGCTCTGGGCGGGCGTACCCTGAGCGTACGCGCGCTCGACATCGGAGGCGACAAGCGCGTGCCGTACATAGAGATCGGGGAGGAAGCCAACGCGTTCCTCGGCTGGCGAGGCATTCGCGTGATGTTGGGCCGGCGCGACCTGTTTCGAACCCAACTGCGCGCCATCCTCCGGGCGGGCGCCACACAGGCGGTGGAGCTGCTGTTGCCGATGATCGCTTCAGTAGACGAGTTGCGCGAGACGAAAGCACAGCTTCGAGAAGCGGAGGCTGAACTGGAACGGGAAGGGTTGGCTTTCCGAAAGAACATCAGGATAGGCGTCATGATCGAAGTGCCGGCGGCAGTGGCCGTGGCCGATCGACTGGCGCGCGAAGCGAGTTTCTTCAGCATCGGCAGCAACGATCTGATCCAATACGTCATGGCCGCCGACCGGACGAACGCGCGCGTGGCGCCGATGGCGGATCCCTTTCAGCCCGCCGTACTGCGAATGATCCGGCAGACAATCGAGGCTGGCCGCGGCGCGGGGATCGGCGTGGCGCTGTGCGGCGAGATGGCGGCCGATCCAGTGGCGACACCGCTTCTGCTTGGCCTGGGACTGGAAGAATTCAGCGTCAGCGCGCCGTCGATACCCGAGCTCAAACGGGCCATTTCGCGTTGGAGCGTGGTGGAGGCCGAAGGCGTGGCGCGAGAGGCGCTCGGGATGGACTCGAGCCAGTCCGTGAGGCGGCTTCTTCGCGAAACTGTTCGATGAGAGTTAGAAAGAAGCAAAACTTTCCTCTTGCGGCAGCCGCGACTTAAGTGGCGTCGCGCGCGCAAAGACGGCATAGCCGGCGTAATTCAACATTTCTCACTATTATTGTTCTTGACAGGCACAGATTATTAATATAAGAATTATCTTATATTAGGTCGTTGCGCTCCGATAAGAGGCTAGAAGTTCCAGTACTTACGTGAGGCGACGTTCCAATTTTGACAGAGGGACGCTATTACCATTGGCTCACGTAACCGCCGAATCGCCTGGCCGAATTGGGAAGAATGAATCCGTTGACGGTGTCTTCCGCTGGCCTGGATGACATAAGAGTGTCGCCGGAAGGGCGGTTGCGAAAAAGGAGTCTTATGGATTTGACGAAGCCAATCTCCGAACTTCGGAGACAACGGGACAAGATTGACGAGGCAATTCTCGCACTCGAGCGGCTGGCGGCGTCCCACGGGACGAGAAGAGGCCGGCCGCCTAAATGGGTGGCTGAAGCCCAAGCGGAGAAGCCCGGCGGCGGCGGGATAGCCGGACCAGTCCCGGAGCACCAATGGTGACGGCTGTGGGCCGGTAATCGGCCTGGGGCCCGGTGACACGAGCTATAATCCCGGCATGAATCTACATTCCCGCCGAGAATTACTGGCCGGGTCCGCCCTGGCCGCGATCGCGCGCCAGTTGCGGGCGATACCGCTTTCCGAGATCAAACTGGGCATCACCACCGACGAGATCGACCAGGACCTTCAGGCCGCGGCCGCATTCGTGGCGGAACACGGGCTCAAGTGGGCCGAGATCCGGAACGTCTGGGGCGAGTACAACACGGAGCAGCCGATCGAAAAGATCCGGCAAGGCCGCGGCATTCTGGATCAGTACGGGGTCAAGGTGTCCATCGAGGACGCGGGCCTTTTCAAGATGCCGCTTCCGCCCGAGGGGCCGCAAGGCCGGAAGACGATGGAGGAACAGTGGGCCCTGCTGGAGAGATCGAAGGAACGCGCGCGGGCGTTCGGAACGGACAAAATCCGGATCTTCGCTTTCACCATGGGTGGACAGGCGCCGTCGGAGAAAAGCTACGGCCGGATTTACGAACTTATACGCGAGGCTGCGCGCCGGGCGAAGGGATTCCGCCTGGCGATAGAGACGATCGGCGACGGATATGTGTGGACCGGCGCGGAGGCGGCCGAGTTACTCAAGAACGTGAAAGAGGACAACGTCGGTATCACGTGGGATCCGAACAACGCGGCCCAGGCGCCATCGTCCGAGCCATCTTTTCCCAACGGCTATCGCAGGCTCGACCCGGCGCGCATCTTCCACGTTCACCTGCGCGATTACACGCACCAGGATCATAAGGTAGTGTGGGCGGCGGTTGGGCAGGGGGAATTCGACAACCTGGGACAGATCCGGGCGTTGCTGAAAGACGGCTACAAGGGCACGTTCACCCTGGAGACTCACTGGAGAGATCCAAAGACCAAGGGTGACCCGAGGAACGCCCGTTATTCGACCGAGATCTCGCTGGCCGCGTTATTGAAAGTCATCGACAAGGTATAAGAGTGCAGCGCGGTTCCGCCGTGACTCTGATTACCGGCGCTTCCGGGCGGGTGGCCCGCCGCACGGCCGAGTTACTGGCGGGCGAGGGACATCGATTGCGGTTGATGACTCGCAGCCCGCGGCGGGCGCCGAAGCTGACGGAAGCGGAGACGGTTCGCGGCGACTTTGCCGAGCCGGCAACACTGAAAGACGCGTTCGCGGGAGTAAGCGCCGCGCTGGTGGTTTCCGCATCGGGCAGGCCGGGCGAGCGGGCGGCGCTGCACCGGAACGCGTTCGAGGCCGCCCGGCGCGCGGGTGTGGGACACGTCGTCTATCTGTCTCTGGAGGGAGCCGCGCCGGACTCGAAGTATCCGTTCTCGCGCGATCATTACCTGAGCGAACAATATCTCTTGGCGGCGGGCGTGCCCTGCACGGTGCTGCGGAACGCCTTTTACATCGACATGTTTCTGGAGCGCTTCGACGCCGGCGGCGTGGTGCGCGGGCCGGCGCAACAGGGGCGCGGCGCCTTCGTTTCCCGCGAGGATGCGGCACGGACGGCGGCGGCGGCGGTGCGAAAGCAACCCGGCGGTATTTACGATGTGACCGGACCGGAAGCACTGAGCGTTGCCGAAGTCGCCGGCCGGCTGTCGGCGCTGGCGGGCCGGGAGCTTCGCTATGAGAACGAGTCCGCGGACGAAGCACGGTTGCGATTGAGCCGGGCCGAGCCGCTGGCATGGCGCGTCGATTTATCGGTGGGTTGGTTCGAGGCGATCGCGGCAGGCGAACTGGAGCGCGCGAGCGACACGGTCTTGCGATTTACCGGAAAGGCGCCGCTGGCGCTCGAAGATTATTTCCGAGCGTTCCCGGAGTTACTGCGCGTTTTCGACGCGGGCCGGGAGCGAAGGTAGCCGACGGGCCGGCGTTACCACACGCGGCAGGCGTTGTCGCTGACCAGGGGCTGGCCTGCCTTACAGGAAAACGCCCGCTGAAATTCGGGCATGTTCTGGAGCACTCCGGAGACGCGGTAGCGGCCGGGGGAGTGCGGATCGGTCATGGCGTGCTGGCGCTCGGATTGGGGCGTGGCGTTTTCGCACCAGATCTGGGCGTAGCCGAGGAAGAAGCGCTGCTCCGGGGTGAAGCCGCCGATCTTCCCAGGTTTGCCCTGGAGCGCGTTCTCCATGGCCATGTAGGCCACGCGAATGCCGCCGTTATCGGCGGTGTTCTCGCCCAGGGTGAGGCGGCCATTCAGTTTCACGTCGTCCACGGCGGTAAAGCCGGAGTATTCATTGGCCACGCAGGCGGCGCGCTTTTCGAATTCGGCCGCGTCGGCGGCGGTCCACCAGTCGCGCAGATTGCCGGCGCCGTCGAACTTGCGGCCCTGGTCGTCGAACCCGTGGGTCATTTCATGGCCGATGACCGCGCCCACGGCGCCGTAATTGACGGCCATGTCGCGGCGCGGATCGAAGAAGGGAGGCTGCAGGATTCCGGCCGGAAAATTGATGCTGTTCAACTGGGGGCTATAGAAGGCGTTGACGGTGGGCGGAGTCATGTTCCACTCGGTTTTGTCGGTGGGCCGGCCAATCTTTTCGAGGTTGCGCTGGCGTTGAAATTCCGCCAGGCGTTCGGAGTTGCCGTAGAAATCGTCGCGCGCGACGACGACCTGGCTATAGTCGCGCCATTTCTTCGGGTAGCCCACGTTATTGGTGATGGCGGCCAGCTTGGCGAGCGCGGCTATCTTGGTCTCTTCGGTCATCCACGGCAGGGTGCGAATGTCCTGGCCGAGGGCTTTTTCGAGGTTCTCCACCAATTGCGCGATCTGCGCTTTGGCATCGCCGCCGAACGCCACTTCGATATACTTCTGGCCGAGCAGATCGCCGAGCCCGCGGTCGACGGCCTGCACGCAGCGCATGTCGCGGGGCCGCTGCTGTTTGGCGCCGGTGAGGTAGCCACCCCAGAAGTCGAAGTTCTCTTTATCGAACGCCTCGGGCAGCTCGGTGGCATGGGCGTGCAGCAGGTGGTAGGCGAAGTAGGCCTTCCAATGGTCCAGGTCTCCGGGACGATTTTCGGAAATCTTCCTGAAGAAGTCCGGGGTAGTGACGTTGAGGGTCTCAAAGGGCGGCGCGGCGGCAGCCTTGAAGTAGCCCTCCCAATCGACGTCCGGACCGGTGAGCGCGGCCAGCTCGGCTTTGGTCATGATGTGGTAGCGCTTGTTGGGATCGCGCAGGGAGACGCGGTCGACCGAGGCGGCGGCGAGCGCGGTTTCAAACTCGAGCACGTACTTGGCCTTGGTGGCGGCCACCTCGGGGGAATCGGCGGCGAGCTGGAACATGTTGGCGACGTGCTTTAGATAGCGGTCGCGGATTTCCACGGATTTGGGATCGGTCTTTAGGTAGTAATCGCGGTCGGGCAGCGAAAGGCCGCCCTGGGTGAGGGTGGCAACGGTCTTGGTGGAATCCTTGGCGTCGGGCTGGGCGCCGAACAGGAACAGCACGGGGACGCCGGTGCGCTGGAGGCGCACCAATTCGGCCAGCAGCGAGGGGCGATCGCCGATGGCGCCGATCCGGTCGAGCTGCGGGGTGAGGGCTGCGGCGCCTTTCTTTTCGATGGCGGCCGTGTCCATGCAGGCGGCGTAGGCATCGCCGATCTTCCGATCGACGGCGCCGCGGCCGGACCTCTCGGCGGCCGCGCCCTGCAGGATGTCGAGCAGAACTTTTTCGTTGCGGTCGCTCAGCTCGGTGAAGCGGGCAAAGCGGGCGCGATCGGCCGGCAGGGGATTGTGGGCGATCCAGTTACCGCAGGCATACTGGTAAAAATCGACGCAAGGCTCGACCGACTTATTCATAGAAGCCATATCCGGGCCGGCGGGGGAGGCCTTCTCATCGGCCGCCAGGGCGAGCACGGGTACGATCAGAAAAGGTACAAAGAACGGAAATTTCATAGAGGCTCCAGAGGAAGATCGATTCTACCGCACGGCGGCGAAGATCGGCCGGTCTCGATGGGAGACGGCTTGCGCGCATGCCAGCCGAGAAAGTCCGAAATAACGATCGTCTGTCCCACCCGGTTTCCCGCACCGATTCCCCGCCGGTTGGGTCAGCCAATTTTCCTCAATGCCTGGGAAATGCCCGGCGACATCAGGCGCGCCGAGCGTTGTCCGCGGAGGATCTCATCATCACACATCACAAAGTATGGTGCATGATGTGGTACTCTAATCTTATGCGCACCACGTTAGAACTCGACGACGATCTGCTCGCCAGCGCGCGAGAACTGGCCCGGCAGGAAGGCGTGACGCTCGGACAGCTCATCTCCGCATTGGCCCGGCAGGCGCTCGCCACCAAAGCGCCCCAGAAGGTACGGAATGGTTTTTTGCTTTTCGAGCCGAAGGCCGGCGTCCCGAAGCCCGACCTACGGCTGGTAAACGAGTTGCGAGACTGAGGCATGAGCATCGCCCTTCTCGACGTGAATGTCCTGGTGGCGCTGTTCGATCCCGCCCACGTCAACCACGAAGACGCCCACCGGTGGCTCAGCCGGAATCAAAAACACGGCTGGGCAACCTGCCCGATAACCGCGAATGGTTGTATTCGCATTCTGTGCAACCCTGCCTATCGGACGGTGGAAGAGACACCCGCCGAGGTGGCCAGCCGCCTGCGCAGCGCTTGCGCTACCGCGGACCACCATTTCTGGCCGGACTCGGTGTCTCTAACGGACGACACATTGTTTCGAGCGTCGATGATCGGAGGACACCAGAAAATCACGGATGCGTATTTGCTTGGTCTGGCTGTTCGGAATCACGGCAGACTCGCCACGTTCGATCGGTCCATCCGCTTGAAGGCGGTGCTGGGCGCCGACGCTGGGAATGTCGCTTTGATTGGGAGCGGGTGAGCGCGGCAGCCGGCTCGACAGCCCTCGCCACGACTGATCTGTAATGCCGTACTCCGACAATATGCACACCACGCCGGAACTCGGAGGATTCGCCCTAATACTTCACGATTTCTTCGAAGTCCACGTTCCCGCCCGACAGCACGACGCCTGCCGAGCGGATCTCCTTCGGCAGTTTTCCGAATAAGACCGCGGCGGCCGGCACTGCTCCGCTCGGTTCCACCACCAGCTTCCAATCCAGCAGCAGGCGGCGAGCGGCGGCGCGGATTTCTTCTTCGCTCACCAGCAGCACGGCTTCCACCAGGCGCTGAATCACCGGGAACGTCAGTTGACCCGGCGTGGGGGCGCGCAGGCCGTCCGCGATGGTGTCGGGCTCGACGCGCACGCGCTTGCCCGCGGCGAGCGAGAGATACGTGTCGTTGGCTTTTTCCGGCTCGGCGCCGAAAACCCGAATGGCCGGGTCGATCGCCTTGGCGATGGTGGCGCAGCCGGAGAGCAGGCCGCCGCCGCCCACCGGCGCGATGAGCGCGTCCAGCGGGCCGGCGTCCGCCAGCAGTTCCAAAGCCGCCGTGCCCTGGCCGGCCATGATGCGAGGATGGTCGAAAGGGGGCGCCAGAGTGCCGCCGGTCTCTTGCAGGATGCCGGCCGCAATCTCTTCACGCACCTGGGTAGCGCGATTGTAGGTTACAATTCGGGCGCCGTATTTGCGCGTCGATTCCATCTTGATGCGCGGCGCGTCTTCCGGCATCACGATGGTCGCCCGCGCACCCACGTGGGCCGCGGCGATGGCCACGGCCTGAGCGTGGTTGCCGGAGGAATAAGTCACGATGCCGCGCCGCAGTTGCTCCGGCGTCAACGACAGAATCAGGTTCGAGGCGCCCCGGATCTTGAATGCGCCGCCGCGCTGCAGATTTTCGCACTTGAAAAAGATCCGCCTTCCGTCCACTTCGTCGAACAGCACCGGCGTGCGGCGGATTAGCGGGGCAATCCGGCCGGCGGCCTCGCGGACGTCCGCAGCTTGTACGGCAAGTTCCATCGTTTCCATATCTTTCACTATTAGTAGACCATTTCGCACAGCGGCGACAGCTCCCTTTGGCCGCGGCTCGGTTGACGGCGATGCACAAAAATGCACAAGAATAAATAATGGCGCCGGTTAGGGTTTCCGGGCCAAGACCAAAGGCAGCGGTCGACGGAACAGTAATAGTAAATATGAGGTCTGGTTTATCTGCTTTGGCGATCCACGTGCAGTTAATCTCGATGTCCTTTGAGGAGGGATTCCATGGCCAAAGGCTTCGTTGCCATTAATGTGGAGCGCTGCAAGGGCTGCGGCTTCTGTGTTGAATTTTGCCCCACGCATGTTCTGATGCTTTCTTCCGCCTTTAATACCAAGGGCTATCACCCACCCAATGTGGTAGATGCTCAAAAATGTAGCGGTTGCGACCTCTGTGGGATGTACTGCCCGGACTTCGCCATTTTCGGAGCTCACTATGCACGCTGACCCCAAGGGAGTGCTCACGGGCGTTCATTTTCTCGACGGCGATCACGCCTGCTGTGAGGGAACGCTCGCAGCAGGTGCGCGATTTGCCGCAGGTTACCCGATCACCCCATCCACTGAAGTCGTCGAACGTTTTGCGGCGAGGATTCCAATCGTCGGCGGCGTCTTCATCCAGATGGAAGACGAGCTGGCCGCTTCCATCACCATCCAGGGCGCGGTTTGGGGCGGCGCCAAAGCGTTCACGGTCACTTCCGGCCCCGGCTTTTCGCTGATGATGGAACATATCGGCTACGCCGCTATGACGGAAACCCCGTGCGTGTTCGTCAACGTGCAGCGCGGCGGACCCTCCACCGGCCTGCCCACCCTGCCGGCTCAGGCCGATATGATGCAAGCCCGCTGGGGTTCCCACGGCGACTATGGCATCATCGCCCTGTGCCCCAACTCGCCGCAGGAATGCTTCGATTTGGCCATCACCGCCTTCAACCTGTCGGAGGAGTTTCGCGTCCCCGTCATGTTCATGATGGACGAATGCGTCGGGCACATGACCGAAAAAGTCCTCATTCCGGAGGCCTCCCAGATCGACGTCTACCCCCGGCGCTTCACCCACCTCCCTCCCGAGGAATTCCGCCTGTTCGAGCCGCGCGAGGACAAGGTGCCCGACATGCTGCGCGCCGGCGACGGCTACCGCTTCCACGTCACTGGCCTGACCCACGACGAGCGCGGTTATCCCAGCATGAACGTCGATACCCAAAGCCGCACGGTTTCCCGCCTGCTGGAAAAGCTGGAGCCGCTCAAGGGCGAGAGAGCGTTGTGCGAGACGGCGGACCTGGAAGACGCCGACGTGGTGGTGGTGTCGTACGGGATCACCTCGCGCGTGGCCCAGCGCGCCATCGATATGGCGCGGCAGAAAGGCGTACGCGCCGGCAAGTTCCGCATTATCTCGGCCTGGCCCTTCCCGGAGCGGCACATCGCCGCGCTGGCGCCGAAAGTCAAGGCGATGGTGGTTCCCGAGCTGAACCTGGGGCAGATGGTTCGTGAAGTGGAACGCGCCGCGGCCGGTCAATGCAAGGTGAAGCTGGCGCCCCACGCGGGCGGAACGGTTCACAATCCCGAAGCGATTCTCAAGGCTATCCTGGAGGCGGCCCAATGAGCGAACAGACTCTCGAAGTCCCATACACCATCCCACCGGATGCCGTCAACCCGGTAGAGCCGTTTCTGCGCATGGACCGCATGCCGCACATCTGGTGCCCGGCTTGCGGCATCGGCACCACCGTGAATTGCTTCACGCGCGCGCTGATCGAATCCAAAGCCGATCTGGACAAGGTGGCCGTGGTCAGCGGCATCGGCTGCACCGGCCGCGTGGCCGGCTACGTGAAACTGGATTCTTTCCACACCACCCACGGCCGCGCGATTCCGTTCGCCACCGGCTTGAAACTGGCCAATCCCGAGCTGAACGTGGTGGTCTATTCCGGGGACGGCGACCTGTTCGCCATCGGCGGCAATCATTTCATCCATGCCGCGCGGCGCAACATGGATTTGAAGGTGATCTGCGTCAATAACCTGACCTATGCCATGACCGGCGGGCAAACCGCTCCCACCACCCCCGGCAAGGTGATCAGCGCGACGAACCCTTATGGGGTGTTCGAGCCGTCCTTCAACCTGGTGGCCCTGGCCGAAGCCGCCGGCGCCTCCTACGTAGCCCGCTGGACCACCTTCCACGTCAAGCAGCTTGCCCGTTCCATGGGAGAGGTCCTGCACAAGAAAGGATTCTGCTTTATCGAAGTGATTTCGCCCTGCCCCACACTGTATCAGCGCAAAAACAAGATGGGCGACGGTCTGGATACCATGAAGTATTACAAGCAGGCCAGCAAGACCCGCCACGGCGCCCCGACCGCCGAGTGCGACCTGACCAAGAGCGGTGAAATCATAGTCGGAAAATTCGTCGACCGCGACCGCCCCGGTTATTTCGAGTTGCTCAACTCGCAGATGACCGAAACCCTGGGCGAGCGCTATGCCGAACCCGAGGTGATGTGCGAACTATGCTGACCGAAATTCGTATTGCCGGTTTTGGCGGCCAGGGCGTGATTCTGGCGGCCGCGGTAATTGGCAAGGCCCGAGCCATTTTCGAGGGCGGTTTCGCCACCATGACCCAGAGCTTCGGCCCCGAAGCCCGCGGCGGCTCCTCCAGCGCCCAGGTGATTCTGTCCACCGAGCCGATCCTTTACCCCTACATCACCCGGCCCGACGTCCTGATCGTCATGTCCCAGGAAGCCGGCACCCGCTTCATCCCCGAGTTGAAACCGGGCGGCATCCTCATCACCGAGCGGGAGCTGGTGCGCGTGGACCGTCTGCCGGCCGGAACGCGCGCCTACGGTGTGCCCGCCACCCGGCTGGCCGAAGAACTGGGCCGCAAGATGGTGCTGAACATCGTCATGGTCGGCTTTTTCGGCGCCATCACCGGCCTCCTCGCCCCCGAAGCGCTACGCCAGGCCGTGGCCGATTCCGTGCCCCCGGCGTCGGTAAAGCTCAACCTTCAGGCCTTCGACAAAGGCTACGAGTACGGCGCATCGCTGATCGAAAAGCTGCGCGAAGAAGGCCAGCCGGAACCGGTGCTGTCGTTCGAGTCGGAATCGTAAGGGGAATAGCTTTCAGCTTTCAGCTTCTGCCCGGACCAGCCCCGGCCAACGCGTCCGCCTTCTGGTCATGAAAGCCTCGTCACGCCTCGCCGCTGGAATCGCCGAAGCTGATCGCTGAAAGCTGATAGCCGACCGCTCACTTCACCGCGATCACCGTGTGGAAACCCGACTGCGCGTCGGTGTCCGAAACGCCGTTCTGCGACACGATTAGAATCACCTGGCTTGCGGGAGCCACGCACATGGGGATTTGCACGTTGATCTGCCAAAGGCCGGGAAAACCCGGCGCCAGTCCGGAGTAGAGAATCCATTGACCGTTGGACGGGTCTCCCGGCTGGAGCGCACAGACCGGGTTACCTGCCGTCACCTCATCCACATAGGTTGGGGCAATAAAGACCCTGGTGGAACCCGCCGCCACGGTGGCGGTGACGCCGGTGGCGCCCGCCCCATCCGGAGGCGCGTTGGGGATGTAGCCCTGGCCGGTGGCGTAGATCGAAATCACCGAGCCCCGCTTGGCCGCGTTTGAGGTCGAATTGACGGTGCCGTCCTGATTCAAGACGCACGCCTGCCGGGCGGTGCCGTTGCTTTCCGGACACTCGAAAATGCCTGGCGACTGCGGCGACATGGTCACCGTTCCCGCGCCATAAACCTGGCCCGTGGTGGCGTCCACTACCTCGAGAGTGGCGGTGCCGGAGGTGGGCGCGGCGTTGGGAACCTGGAAGTTGATCTGGCCTGAGTCGGCATAGACGAGGGGGGTCGGAGTGCCGTTAAACAGCACCTGCAGATTTCCGAGGGTGGCGCCTAAGGGAAGGCTGGTGGCTCCCGCGCTGAGCGTGCTCGGCCCGAACTGGGTGGCGGAAGCCGAGGAGAAAATCGAGGCGATCATGCCCGGCGCAATGTTCTTATAGGCCAGAAAACTGGCGCTGTTGACCGCGGTCAGGCCCTGGTAGTAAACCGAAATCCGGTTGGTGGCGTCGGCCACGAACAGGTCGCCGTACTGGTCCTGCAGAACGGCCAGCGTTACCTGGTTGGCGTAAACCGTGCCATTCGAGACCGGGTTCAGCTCCAGCGTCTCGTATTTGGGGAAGCGGATACAGGTGTTGGCGTTTCCGTTGGCCACCCAGATTTCACCGGTGGAGGAATTCACAAAAATGCCGACCGGCGTGGAGATGCCGTTGCCGGAAAGCGTGAGCAGCGGGTTGGCGCCGGAAGTGGGCGCGATGTTGGGATCGGGAAAGATCTGCACCCGGTTGTTGAGCGAATCGGCCACGTAAAGCTGGCCGTTGGTGTCGGCGGCGACGTGGTGCGGGCTGTTCAACTGGGTCACGCCGCTGCCGGAAGCCGTGGAGGTGAAATTCTGCTGGCCGAAGACCCTGGTGGCCGCTTTTCCATTGTCCGTGCCGGCGGCAAAGGTATGGTTGGCCGAAAATGGAATGTAGAGCACGCGGTTAAACTCCTGGTCGGAAACCAGCAGGCCGTTGACGCCGCTGAAAGCCAGACCATACGGCGCGCCCATGGTGCTCTGGCTGGCAACCTGGTTGGAAAAGGTGAAGCTGGATTGGCCCAACACCAGGTCCGCCGCCGGCAAGGTGGGCAGGGTGGGGTAATTGGCGAAGGGAGCGGGGAAACGCAGCACGCGGCCGTTGCCGCGGTCGGCCACGTACAGATTGCCGGCGGCATCCACCAGTACGTCGGTGGGCTGGCAGAGGCTGGTTGCCGTGGGCAAAGCGGTATCGCCCGTCGGGTAGTTGCAAAGTCCCGTGGTAAAGTCCCTCTGTCCGATCACGATGGTGGCGTAAGCGCCGGGAGCGATCTTGCGTGCGTCGTAAAAAGCCAGCACGCGGTTGTTATAAGGGTCGGCCACGTAGAGATGCGGCACGCTGCCGCTGATGTCGAGCGCGATACCGGCATCGGCGACCGTGCTGCCGGAAGTAAAGGCGAGGAAGTCGAATTCCTTGCCTTCGATCAGGTTCACCGACGAGGTGTTCATCGAGGCTTGTCCCAGCACCGCGGTGGCGTTGGAAAAAGTCGCGCCGGATACCAGGGGGAAGGTCAGGACCCGATTATTGTTGGTATCGGCCACGAACAATTGATTGCTGGCGGAGTTGTACACCGCGCCGCCGGGCAGGTAAAAGGAGGCGCTGCTGGCCGGTGGCGTGAGGACCGTCGGCGAGGTCGTGCCATTGGCTCCGAAGGCAGTGAATCCGCTCTGCCCCACCACGAAGCCGGCCTGGGGCGAGAAATAAGTTCCCTCCGCCGGCCACTTCGAATAGGGCGGAAAGATCAGAATGCGGTTATGCGCCGAATCCACCACGCCCACGCTGGAATCGGCCAGGAAGAAAAGCCCCTCCGCGAAGGCGATCGCGGTCTGGTCCACGATGTTCTGGGCCTGGCTTTGAGTCAGGCCGGAAAGTTGCGACGTTTGAATCACGCCCATGATGCGAGAGGCGGAAGCCGCCGTGCCGAAAACACCAGCGGTGGGCACGAACGCCAGAACCCGGCTGAAACTGCCGGCGTTGCCCGGATCGGTGTCGGACACGAAGAGATTCCCGCTGCCGTCAAAACCCAGCGCCAGGGGAACGGCAAACTGGTTCTTGGTGGTCTGGGTGTTCACCGTCGTCCCCGCGCCGATGGTGGTGTTAAACGCGGAGGTCAGGTTGGGCTGGCCGAGTTCCACCGTCGCCGCGATGGCGTTGCCGCCCGCGGCGATGGCGCTTTGCGGAAACTCCAGCACGCGGCGATTCCCTGGATCGGTGGTCCAGAGGTTACCGTTCGAATCGAACGCCAGGCCGACCGGAATGCTGCCGGCGAAGTAAACCCCTTGCGCGCTTACCGAGCCGGTATAGTTGACGCTCTTGGCGTTGACGCTGGGCTGGCCGATCACCATGTTCGGCTGCAGCGGCATGCCGGTCTGCGTAAACGGTTGATGGAATCGAATAATCCGGTTGTTGCCGTTATCCGCCACGTACAGGTCGCCCTGGTAAACCGCCAGCCCGGTAGGGAAGTTCAGTCCCGAAGAACCCGGCGAGTTGCCCGTTCCCGGTCCGCCCACGTTGGTGGAATACTGGTCCGGCTGGCCGATGACCAGGTCCGCCGCCTGGCCGTTGGCAAAACCGGTCGCGTTCTTCCATGCCAGAACCCGGTTATTGTTGCTGTCGGACACGTAGAGAATGGGAGGCGTCACGCTGGTATCGAGCGCCACATTCTCCGGATTGAACAGTTCCCTGCCCTCCACCAGGTTGGGATTCGCCGATTCGGGCGCGGTCACGGAGACCCCGGCGGGCTGTCCAACCGCCGCGGATGGCGCGGAGTTCAGGGTCACACTGTTGGTGGTGGACTGCGGATAAGCCGCAATAGCGCTGCACAACAAGGCGCAAGAGATGCTTAGATACTTCGATTTCATAGAGATTCCAGGCGGGCGCGACGCGGGAGCGCTCTTCAACGAGGATACCAAACCGGATCGGCCCCGCGACGCGGTTCAGTACCAGGAGTACTTTCGCGGGGGTTCGAACGGCATCTTAGCGTGCCGCGCGCGGACGGGCCGTAGTACGCAGTATCCAATCGACGAGGAATAATACTCCAGGTATCGCCATGAGGAAGATCGGTCCATAGCTTCGCATACGCACCATCGTAACGAAGGCGCCCAGCGAGCACAACGAGATCAGCGCCCCGGGCAG
Source organism: Bryobacteraceae bacterium (assembly GCA_052325345.1). Lineage (GTDB taxonomy): Bacteria > Acidobacteriota > Terriglobia > Bryobacterales > Bryobacteraceae > JBEKYD01. The sequence continues at coordinate 4,467 of JBKQVG010000196.1, read as the reverse complement.
TTCCCACTTCCATGCCACCAGCATTCCCAGCACGGCCATCACGAGGCAGGCGATGGCGACCCACTCGACCGGCGTGGGCGGCGCTCCGGAATGGGGCTCGAAGATTTCGCCGGCGAAGAGGAAGAAGAAGCCACCCGTCACCGCCAGCGCGGAGAAGCGGGCGATCCAGCCCAGAGCGCCTAAGTCCCTTTTGAATAACGTCATCCTGTTCCTCCCTTGATTGTATGCCTGAGCACCTTCCAATTCCCCGGGAAAAACGTTCCGCCCGCGGCCACAGAGTGGCCTGGATTCAGATAGGTTCGTCTGTTAAAATCGAGTTGTCTACTGGGACGTCGTCTAACGGTAAGACTGCAGACTCTGGATCTGCGTATCGGGGTTCGAATCCCTGCGTCCCAGCCATTTTTCGGATTCGTGGCCGACTGGTTCGTTTTCAACCCGCAGGCCGGGATTTCGCCAACCCTTGCTCCATTCGATGCGGCAGCAGCCTGCGACTGTGCGGTTTAGCCCGTTTCCCATTGTTTTCCTGCTTCAGGCTGAATATAAGACACTTAACAAAGGCCCCGGCCGGCGGCCACCGCGCATTTTTTTGCCGGCTTGCGGGTTTCCGGCCCGTGATGCACAAAAATGCACAACCGCACGATACCGCGGGCGGCCGGACTTTTTTCATGGGGCTGTAATTCGGGGTTGTTATTCTGATATTCTCTTGTACCAGGGTTCAGTCTTAGGAAAAGGGGTTTTTGCATGAATTGGAAAGCGACAACAGCTATTGCTTTATGTTTTTCGGCGTGCGCGTTCGCGCAATCCGCCGGTGGCGTGGCCGGCATTTCGGGAGTCGTGAAGGATCCTTCCGGATCCGCCGTGCCGAACGCCAAGGTGGTGATTTCGAGCGGGGCGCAGGGCAACGTCCGTACCGTCCAGACCAACCTCGACGGTTTATTCACCGCGCCGGCTCTGTTGCCGGGACAAGGCTACTCGGTTAGCGTGACGGCGCCGGGCTTCGCCCCGTATGAAGCGAAGAACATCAATCTGCAGGTTGGCCAGAACCTGAATCTGAGCATCCCGCTGGCGCTCGGACAGACCAGCACGTCGGTCGAGGTGAACGCCGTCGCTCAGCTTCTGGAAGACACCAAGAGCGACGTTTCCGAGGTGGTCGGCACGACCGAGATTATGAACCTGCCGATCAACGGCCGGCGCGTCGACTCCTTCGTGTTGAATACGCCTGGCGTGACCAATGACGCCACTTTCGGCCTGCTGACGTTCCGCGGCGTGGCCGGCAATAATTCCTTCCTGCTGGACGGCAACGACAACACCGAGCAATTCTACGACGAGAACGCGGGACGGACGCGTATCCAGTCGCAGATCTCCGCCGACGCGGTGCAGGAATTTCAGGTGGTATCGGCGAACGTTTCGGCCGAATACGGCCGGGCCATGGGCGGCGTGGTGAACACGGTAACCAAGAGCGGGACCAACACCGTTCACGGAACCGCGTTCTACTTTCTGCGCAGCACCGGCTTCGACGCCCACGATCCCTATTCCGCCTTTAACCCCACCGAGCACCGGATTCAGACCGGCGGCACGGTGGGAGGCGCGATTGTCAAGGACAAGCTGTTTTTCTTCCTGAGCACGGACATCACGCGCCGGAACTTCCCCTTCGTGGACAGCCAGGTGAAGGCCGGTTTTCTCGATCCCGTGAACCAGGCATGGTTGACCTGCGCGGCTCCCGCGACGGTGGCGCAGTGCAACGCCATTAACGGGCTGCTGCCACGCTTCTACGGGCAGATTCCACGGACGGCGTCCAACGACCTGTACTTCGGCCGGCTCGACTATCACCTCAACGACCGCAACAGCTTCAGCGCCAGTTTCAATTTCCTGCGCTGGAAGTCGCCCAACGGCATCCAGACCGGTCTTTCCTCCACGACCGGCGCGGGAATCACGGGCAACGGCGACGACAGCGTGGCCGTGCGCAACGGGAAAGCTACCTGGATCTTCGTGGCCACCAACACCCTGGTCAACTCCTTCCGCTACGGCCTCGATACCGACCGCCAGGCGGACGGCTTCGACCAGGCCGAACTGGGCGGCGGCCTTGGCTATCTGGATGTGTCGGTGGCCGGCGTCCAGCTTGGACCGGCGACCTACCTTCCGCGCGTGGAGCCCTTGGAAGTCCGCAACGAGGTCGCCGACGACGTGAGCTGGGCCAAGGGCAAACACCTGATCAAGTTCGGTTTCACCTACGAGCACGTCAATGACAACGTCAACTACCTCAGCAACCGGTATGGGTCCTATACCTATCCCACGGTAACCTCGTTTGCGCAGGACTATACCGGTAACACGGCCGGACTCAAGGACTGGTCGGGGTATAGCCAGACGTTCGGCAATCCGCTGGTGGATTACTCGATCCAAGATATCGGAATCTATCTGCAGGATCAGTGGAAGGCGACGGATCGCTTGACGGTGACTTACGGCGCGCGTTACGAGCATTCGTTCCTGCCGGCGCCGCCGACCGCCAATCCGTTGTACCCGCTGACGGGAGCGACGCTCCATACCGGCTCCGTGGATTTGATGCCACGCATCGGATTGGCTTACCGGCTCAATCAAAAGACGGTGATCCGCGCCGGCATCGGCACGTTCTTCGCCCGCTTCATCGGCGGCATGCTGGACGATGTATACACCGGCAACGGCATCTACCAGATATCGGATTCCTTGACCTCCTCGAATGCGACTCTGCTGGCTGCCGGTCCGGTCTTCCCGAACGCTCTGGCGGCGCCAGTAACGGGCATCACGTCCGGTGCTTCGACTCTGGACGTCCTCAGCCCGAACCTGAAGACGCCGTATTCCGAGCAGGCGCAAGTCACGGTGGAGCGGCAGTTCTCGAAAGACATGGTATTAACCGCTTCCGGAATCTTCAGCCACGGAGTGAATCTCTACGGCACCACGGATATCAACGCTCCCGGGCTGGGTGCGCCGTATACTTATACACTTTCCGGCGCACCGTCCAACTATCCGACCGCCTACACGACCCAGGTTTACTCGACCACGGTGCGGCCAAACCCGAACTTTGGACCTATTTACGAGGAAACCAACGGCGTGAACAGTGCGTACGACGCGCTAACTCTCAGTTTTGACAAGAGGTTTTCCCACGGATTCCAGTCGCAGGCTTCCTACACGTGGTCGCACGAAATCGACGACGGGCAGGGCGCCGCCACCAACGCGATCTTCGGATTCAGCGACGCTCTTTGGACTTACAACGGACAGTATGCTTTCGATAAAGGCAGCGGCGTGCTGGACCAGCGGCAACGGTTCGTCTACTCATTCGTCTGGGCGCCTACGTTTACCCATTCCAGCAGCGCATTCGCCAAGTACGTGGTGAATAACTGGCAACTTTCGAGCATCACGACTATCCAGGGCGGCCGTCCAACCGGAAGCCCGACCATCCACATGAACGACACGCCGACCACGATGTTATATAGCGCCGACGCTCTCAACGGGTTCAACGGCAACTTTCGCGTGCCGTTCCTACCGGTCAACAGCCTCTACACGCCGTGGGTGGAAACCGAGAACTTCCGCCTGACCAAGATGATCCCGCTGCCTCGCGAGGGCATGAACCTGGCTCTTAACTTCGAGGCGTTTAATATCGCCAACAACTGGTCGCCTACCGCCCTGACTACGCAGGAGTTCACCGAGGCGAAGGGCGTGCTTACTTATACTCCGACGGCTTTCGGCGTCGGATCGTCCGACGGTGGTTTCCCCGATGGCACGCAGGCACGCCGCCTGCAAGTCAGCGCGCGGCTGACGTTCTAAGCGCGAAGGCGGAAGTCAAAAGACAGAAGGCGAAATAGACTCCAGCCGCTGGAAGAGGGCAGGCCGCAACAGCCTGCCCTCGTTTCTTTTTCCGGCTTTCGTTTCTCCCCCCTCGCCTTTCCCCCTTGACAAGCCGGCCGCCTGGTGCTAATTTTCTAGCATGATGCTAAAACTCCAGCAGGAGAGCCGGTAGATGAGCGGACCCGCCACCCTCAGCCGCCGCGAGCGGCAGATCATGGATATCCTCTACCGCCAGGGGCGCGCTTCGGCCTCCGAAGTCCGCCAGGCCATGGACGACGCCCCCAGCTATTCCGCCGTGCGCGCCATGCTGCGCGTGCTGGAGGAGAAGGGGCACGCGAAGCACGTGGAGGCGGGCCTGAAGTACGTCTACCTGCCCACGGTGACACAGGAAAGAGCCAAACGGTCGGCGGTGAAGCACCTCTTGGATACGTTTTTCCGCGGCGCTCCGGACCAGATCGTGGCTACCCTGCTGGATGTTTCTTCCGCTCGCCTCACGGGCGAGGAACTGGAGCGAATGGCGGCGTTGATCGAACAAGCCCGCAAGGAGGGCAAATAAATGTCGATCGGGAACGAATCGGCGTGGGCGGCGATGGCTGCCTCGGCCGCGGTGAAGAGCATGGTGATTCTGGCCGCGGCCTGGCTGGCGGC
>JBKQVG010000195.1:0-8685 GCA_052325345.1 Bryobacteraceae bacterium | reverse complement strand
GAGCCGAAGCAAGGCGCGCTGACTTCAGACAGCTTGCGGGGAAACGTCCGAGAGCTACTTGGTGGCCCACCGCAAGATCGAGTTTCATCACATGAAACATTACCCGCCAGCCGCGCCGGTGATGTCGCGACCCGGGCGTTGCGCGGGAGCGGCGTATGGACGCCGGACATGCGCAGCTACTGATTTCTGTACGGCTTCAGGTTCACTTTATCCCAGAACTTCACCTCAGCCTCGCGCGGCAGAGGCATGGCCGCAACTTTGTCGCCGAAGTGCATGACCCGCGGCTTGGCGTCATCGAAGGCCGGCCAGTTCGGAACACCTCTGCCGTTCGGGTTGCCGGTGGCCGCGAAGTTCACCCAATAGGAGGACATTATGTCCGCCAGTTGCTGATCATACGCCGTATACGGCCAGCTCCGCGTTCTTCGAATGTCCAGGTTGTTGAAGACGTAGATGATCTCCGCGGTATGGTACGCCCCCAACTTGGTCACGTCGTGCGCGAATTGGGAGTACGGCTGTGGGAAGGGCGGATGGTGGCTGAAGAAGTACTGAAACGATTTGTGCGAGCCGGACTTGCTGTTGAGCCGGGCCCAGGTGTAGGCGCTCCAAAGATGGTCGTCGTCGACGATTTTCTCATCGTTGCCTGGGGGATAGAGCGCGTCCATCTCCGCCTGGTCGGCGGGAGTATCTAGTTTCGGCCGAGGCCGCCGCAGGCTAGTCCCTTCATCCTCGGTCGACCCCACAATCACGTCCGCCGGGTTCTGCGCGCCTTTGGCGAAGATGAGGTAGACGTCCTCGGGAACCACATAGCCGTCCACGATCGGACCGGAGGCGTTGCCCGCTTGGTCCCAAGCGTTCAGCAGCGCATCCGTGGGCAATTTACGCAGCGCGGCCAGTGAAGGCGCTCCGACCGCAGCCGCGAATCTCACTCCGTCCTGCTCGGCGGCAGCCAGGCGGCGCACGTTGCGCCAAATAAACGAGGTGCCGCAGCTCTCTCCGATGACGTGCTGGAAAAGCCCTTTGGCGAGCGGCGTGGCCTGCATATAGCTCACGCTCCCGCAGCCGGCCGATTGGCCGAAGATGGTGATGCGGTTCGGATCCCCGCCGAACGCCGCGATGTTTCTCTTCACCCACTCGAGCGCGAACGCCTGGTCCATCAGTCCGTAGTTGCCCGATGCGCGATGGCCCGATTCGCGAGTGAGTTCGGGATGCGCCAGGAATCCGAATATTCCCAGCCGGTAGTTGAAGGTGACCAGTACGACGCCCCTCGCGGCCAGGTGGTCGCCGTGGTAGATCCTCTCGGCGCCGGAGCCATAGCGGTATCCGCCGCCATGAATCCAGACCAGCACTGGCAGCCTGTCGTTGGCGGTCTTCGCGGGCGTCCAGACGTTTGCATACAGACAATCCTCGCTCTTGAATTCATAGTCGCCAAAAAAAGCCACCGAATCAGGCCCCATGTAGCGCTGCGGGCACGCAGGGCCGTATCGATCGGCATTGCGCACTCCAGGCCAGGAAACTGGCGGTTTCGGAGGCTTCCAGCGAAGATCGCCTAGTGGGGGCGCGGCGTACGGAATCCCTTCAAAGGCCATCACTCCCGGCACCAGCGCTGGGACCCCTTCGATGGGTCCACTTTCGATCCGAACAGCGTTAGTGAGTGCCGCGAAGGCACACGAGGCAACACTCGCAAGCAACAGTGCGCATAGTCTCATGGGTATTCCTGCGAAGATATCCACCGCCGATTTTGAAAGGGCGCGACACAAACACGTGCAGACAAAACGCCCGACCTTCCACTCTACCTCCGTCCGCAAGGATTCTGAATCCAATCTTCCACTACCTTCACCGTCCGCCGTCACTCCGCCTGCGCGTGCGCTGGCCGCTGCGTTCACAATATGTGCGGCGGTGTCGATCCACGTCAAGATATTCTCAATATTCTCAGTCGAATCAATCGGAGTTCGCGGCGGGAACTGACGCAAAGGCACGGCGGCCGCAGACAGCTCTGCGTGCAACCGTCCGAGGGCCGCGCTGGGGGCCAGGACAGGAGAAGTTTCACCCCATGAAACGTTTCGAGGCTCTCAGGTTTGAATAGCGCTAAAGGGCCGTGTGGTGTCCAAAGATCTTGTCGCTCAGCCAACAGGTGGCGAAAGTCCCACCCTCGCCACCTGCACTGCAAGTCCGGTCTGCGACTAAAAACTTAACTTCAGCGCGACCTGTAGAATGCGTGGCGACAGGGCGCTCGTAATATTGCCAAACTGAGCACTCGTTAGCGTTGCGGTCGGATTTGAGAAATTCGTATGATTTAGCGAATTAAAGGCCTCAAACCGGGCCTCCAAGCGCTTGGATTCGCTCAGTTGGAAGGACCGGCTAAGGGCCAAGTCAAGGTCAATGTACCCCGGGCCCTGAAGCGAATAAGCTCCGGCGTTACCAAAAGTTCCCAGCGCGTTCGCCACGAAAGCGGTGGGATTCAGCCACTGGCGCGTACTGGTGTTTCTGACGTACGGATTGCCCACCATGTTCGGGCGATCGAGCCCGACCCCGGTCAAGGAATTATCGACGCCGGTTAAGGGAGAAAACCAGGTTCCGGTGTGCATCGAGAGGAGCGGAGCGAGTTGCCAGTTGCCAAAAGCGCGATTCTCCCATGGCGTCCCAAAATGTGGCGATTGGGCAACCAGGGAAACATTGGCGATCTGCCGGATATCGAACGCGCAGTTGGCGCGACTGGCGTCCCGATTGTAGGGATTCTGATACTGCGGACTGACGAGGTCGCCTAGCTCGGTTGCTTCTGAAATGCAGTGCGAGTACGTGTAATTCGCCAGGACAGTGTAGGAGTTGCTAAAGCGGTGCCGAAGCGCGAGCAGGGCGGCGTTGTAGATCGAATTCGCCCCGTCGTCCGCGAGCGCGATGGTGGAGAAATACTTGCCGGCAACCGGGTTTTCCAGGTAAAGCACACGCCTCTGGGCCGTGTTCTTGGTCGTGGAGCACGCACCTGCCGCCGTCAGGCCGTATTGACCGGCGCTGCAGTTTCCCGGGATATATACCCCTGGATCTTCTTCAGTAATGCCCCAGAGGTGGGTTGTCTTATTACTCATGTAGGTCGCCGATAGCATCCAGTTCGCACTAATCTGGAACTGGTAACTCGCCGACCATTCCTGTGCGTAAGTCGGCTGAACGGGCGGCGGAATATTGATGTACACGCCCGCCGTGACGAAGTTAACGCTTTTGGTCGGACCCCCTGTGGGATACGGGTCGGAGCCTCCGTATGCCTGGAAAGGGTTCGTGAGACCGTTGGGGGGATCGGTCAGGCTGGTGTTGCTGCCCCAGGGAGGACTCTGTTGGATACGGCTTCCGGCGTAGAGCAGGACCGGCAGGTCGTAGAATATGCCATAAGAGACGCGAATGGTCTGCCGGCCATTGCCGGTCAGGTCCCAGGCAAGCCCCAAACGAGGTTCGAAATCGCCGAGTTTGTTGGGCGCATAACCGGCCGCCACCCCTGGATCGCCGATGAAGCGTAGGCCCGGAGGAGCGTTAACGAAAGTCGTGCTGGTGGTTCCTGCCATAAACGCCGACGGACTAAAGTAGTAGCCGCGATGGTAGATGTCGGTGAATGCCAGGAAGGGCTCCCAGCGCAAGCCGAAATGCAGCGTCAGCCTGCGATTCACCTGGAAATCGTCTTGTACGTAAGCGCCCACGTACTCCCCCCGAACGGCTGTGAGGGTGGGGTTCCCCTGCCCGAAACTGCTGGGATCGCCGAGCATGAAATCCACTAACGAATCACCGCTTAGCGACCCGTTGAACGTCCATACACCCAACGCGTTGGAGAAGCCCGCAGACTGGAGCACCTCGCGCAGCCAACTGCCTCCGAACGAGATGTGGTGCCGGCCCCGAATCAGATCGAAGTCGTCCGCGGCGCCCATATAAATACGCCTGTTGCCGGGGTTGGGCGATGCCCCACCGCCGCCGATAGTGAAGTAGCTGCTGATGCCAATATCCAAATAGTGTCGCACGGGGGTAAACACATCGATACCCACCGTCGGCGCGTCGATGGCATTCGGGTCGTTGGTCCGGGCATAGTAGGGGCGCGAGAAAGTGAGGCGCAGGGAATTCAGCGCGGTCGAAGAGAAAGTGTAGTTGTCGCCTATAGTTACGGCTTGACTCCGGTCGTGAAGACCCGGAGCGTTGGTATTCAGCACGTTATTGTCAAAGACAGGTGGCGGATTGACCAGTTGTGTGATGAAGTAGCGGGCAAAGAGCATGTGCTTGTCGCTTTTCGTCCAATCCACCCGGCCGATGTACTGATCCTCGTCTTCGGTACTCGGAACGCCGTACGTGACGGTGCCACAGGGGTTAGTGGCAATAGGGGCGTATTTCAGAATGTTCAGAGCTTGTTGATTGAAAAGGCTCACAGGGACCTGGGCGCCGGGAAAAGGCTGGCCGGTCGCAGGGTTGCTGATTGTCTTGGCCTTCCCACTGGATTGGCAGCCGGCGGATTCCAGTTGGCTGAAGTCCCCGTTAAGCGCCGCCGCGGTCGGGACGTAACTGATGGTTGAAGGCGGATCCGTCCGGACACGGGTCCCCTGATATCCAAAGAAGAAAAACAGTTTATCCTTTTTGACCGGTCCCCCTACCGTCCCGCCAAATTGATTGCGGCGGAGGTTATCGTGCGTCGCCGCGAAAAAGTTACGCGCATTGAGATCGCCATTCCGCAGGAATTCAAACAGGTCGCCGTGGTATTGATTCGTTCCCGATTTGGTAATGATGTTGACCGCCCCCCCGGGATGCACGCCGTAACGGGCTGCAAGACCGTTAGTCTGAACGCTGAATTCCTGGATGGCGTCCGGGAACGGGAAGGGCATATTAACGTTGGTGTAGCCGTCGTTATTATCGCCTCCATCCATCATGTAGTTCGTTCCGCTCGCCTGTCCGCCGCCAATGGATATGGCGCTTGTGCCGACGATGTTCGCACTGCCGTAATTCTTGGTGCTGACCAGGTCATACGAAGAGATGCTGCTTGCCACGGACGCGGCGTCAACGGCCCCTCCCGAAATGAGAATGAGCGAACTGGCTTCACGGCCGTTTAAGGGAAGGTCGAGGACTCGTTGCTGATCGATCACCTGCGAAGTCGAAGTGTCGTGCGTTTCCACCATGGTGGCATTCGCGGTCACCTGAATCTCCTGCTGTGCCGACCCGATCGTAAGCGCGACGTTGATCGAAACATCATTGCCGACCGAAAGCAAAATACCGGTCTGCACGTACCTCTGGAAGCCGGCGGCGGTCGCCTCTAAGCGGTACGGTCCTACCGCCAGGTTAGGCATGACATAGGCGCCGTTGACATCGGTAACGGCCGTGTGAACGGCGTTGGTTTCGGTTTGCGTCGCCGTGACCTTCACGCCCCCAACGGCGGCCCCGCTGGGGTCCGTGACGACTCCCGCGATCTGTGCACCGGCCACCCCTTGGCCGCAGAGTGGGACCGGCGAAATTTCCAACAGACCGAGAGCGATTCCCGAAACCACCAGGAATCTCAACGTCTTGAGCATGATCCACCTCCAAAGCTAACAACCCGCTAGGAATGCACGGACATAACGGCCGGCGCTGATCCATTGTCAGAAACGAGACTCAGATCTACACTCCAAAACTCGGCCGGGATCTCGATATTAAGATCCCGAGCGGTTAGTATGCGCCTTTGGGCTTTCTGATGCAAGTTTTAGCTTGGGTTTCTGTTTGAACCAAGAGTAAATTCGGAAGGCCCACGACGGCGCCGACATCAAAAGACGGCTTTGGGCCTCGCCCGGGGAATCTGTCGGTGACTGGTGGGCTCAGCGCTAAGGTTGGCTGAGGAAACGGCGGAGTTTGCGGCTGGTCGAATTGAGGGGGCGCCGTTACTTTCGAGCCGTTGTGGATCAGTCGGCCGCCGCCATGAAATACATCGCGAAGAAGTCGCTCCGGGCGGCCTTCCTCTGAAAAGGGGTGCAGTTCACGCCGCGGATGATTTCTCCATCCAGTATCCAGAGCTCGTCCACGGGCCGGTGAGTCGTCTTCGGGGAAAGACTCGATGAGGCCAACTGCCGGATGAACGGCCGGGGCTTGGGTCTGGCATCCACCCCGTTTCACACTATGAAACCATACGCGGCGCTGAGGCCTGGCCGACTGGCTCGTAAAGTAATTCGCCCCTGCAAATACGGTTCTGATTTCGATAATTCAGATAATTGAGTCTAAATTGTTTAGTTCCAGGTCTGGATGCATGCTAGCCTTTCTGAGGTTACAGGTCTGTCGAGACTGAAACGTTAAAGGAGAAGAACGGTGAAGATTACCCGAGGAGCCCTATCGCTTGAGCGGTTGCGTTTCACGGAGGTCGCCGGGAGCATCGCCCTGAAACTGACTCTGGCTGCACTGCTCGTCGCTGGATTCGCCGCACCCGCGGGAGACCCGGCAGGGTTCCATCTCTGGAGGGCGGCGGAGTTGAAGGCGTTTCGCAACACGCTCGCACCTAAAATTGAACCGAACTTCAAATACGCCACGTCGGGGTCACTGGCGAGGATCGGCAACTATGGGTTTTCGATGTCGCACCGCGAAGGCAATGGCGAGGTGGAATACCACGCAACTCAGGCCGATATCATGGTTGTGCAGAGCGGCGAAGCCACGCTGCTCTTTGGCGGCAACATGGTGGACACAACAACCAAGTCGCCGGGCGAGCTGCGCTCCATCACGTCGACCGGCGGGACGGAGGTAAAGATCGGTGTGGGCGACGTGATCACAATCCCCGCGAAGATGGCCCACCAGGTTAGGGTCGATCCGGGCAAAGAGATTACCTACTTGCTGGTGAAGGTGACAACGCCGTAATGAGGCGGCGGAGCGCCCGTACGGCGTTCATCGGCTCGCAAAGCAGGACGTTTCAGGAGATCAAGGGTATATAGTTCAACGACTTGCACGTGTTGATTCCGGCAAGAATGGGAGATTGCATTGATGAGTCCGCTTTCTCGTAATCGCCGTCGATTTCTGAGGTTTCTGGCCGCCAGCCCGTTGTTTTCGCAAGCCTGGTCACAGCCGGCCCCGCAGGTGATCACACGCGCCAAGGATGCGCTCGACGTAATGGACATGGAGGCTGCGGCGCATAAGGCCATGCGGCCCGCCCACTGGTATCACATGAGCGGTGGCGTGGACGACGACGCCACAGTCAGAGCCAACAGAGAAGCCTTCAAACACTTTCAACTCAGGCCGAGACTTCTGATGGACGTAAGCAAAACCGATCTGCATGCCGAGATGTTCGGAACGGTTTTTGACTCGCCCATCTTCCTTTGCCCGATCGGATCGGAGGTTACCTATAACCCCGAAGGAGAGTTGGCGGTAGCGCGGGCGGCCAAGGCGAAGAACACCCTCCAGATTCTCGCCACCGGTAGTTCCACCTCCGTTGAGGACGACGCCAAGGCTTTGGGAAGGGCACCATGGTTTCAACTCTACATGCCGGCCAAGTGGGATGAGACAGTGAGGCTTGTGCGGCGCGTGGAGGCGGCCGGTTGCCCCGTTTTGGTATGGACAATCGACGAGCAGGGCGGGCGGAACTCCCTGACGGATACGCGGGGCCAACGTAGCGATAAGTCAGACTGCCCCTCGTGCCACAAAGAGGGCTTCAGCGGCAACACGCCCAATGGCCGGCTCCGGCCGAACCTCGAAGGCATCCCGGAGGGAAGACCTCCGGAAGCCTCATGGGAGTACGTCGACCGGTTGAAGAAACTCACGAAGATGAAGCTCGTGCTGAAGGGCATCCAGACCGGCGAGGACGCGAAGCTGTGCCGCGAGCACGGCGTGGATGGAATCTATGTTTCCAACCACGGTGGTCGCTCCGCCGAAACGGGCCGCGCCACCATCGATTCTCTGCCCGAGGTGGTGGACGCGGCAGGCAGCCGAATCCCCGTAATGGTAGATAGCGGGTTTCGACGCGGGACGGATATCTACAAGGCGCTGGCGTTGGGTGCCCGTATGGTGGGCATCGGCCGGCCATTCATTTACGGGCTGGCTGCCTTTGGGCAGGAAGGTGTGGAACGGGTGCTGGATATTCTGCGGACGGAGTTGACGCTGATCATGAGGCAATGCGGCACGCCCAGCATTGCTCAGATCACGCGCGCATCCATCGTCCGGATCGGGTCAGGGATGTATGCGCCAAGGTAAGGCCGCTTGCGTCTCCGGTCGCCACCGGTGGGCAGGCAGCGGGGCCCGCGCGCGAGGCTGTCCTGCCTGCTGCTTGCCTCTCAGAATCTTCTCTTTCAGCCGGGGCTACGGTAAGAAGGAGTTTCATCACGTGAAACGTTTTGAGGCTTTCGGACCTGAATCGCTCTAAGGCTGTGCATAAGCTATGCACAATAGGGTACGCCATCCCCGGTAGGGATCCAAACAAGCGAGGCCATGGAGAATAAAGAGTGGGCCTGGCGATACAGGCAAGTCTTCAACTGCCGGTTACTAGGATTTTCGGCTCTGTAGCAGAATCTATGGGTGAACCCGCATATACCCCAGCCTTTCAGCGTCTTCTTCCCTTCGCTTTCCATTGAGATTCTATGGAAGGTCGGGGCGGTGTCAAGGGTACGCTCCGCCGCGCAAAAACCGCGCGCCCTTCCCACCACCCCGAGCTTCCAACAAATTCTACTGAGAAGAAAACGAAGGGAGGGTGTAGCCAATCGGGAGCCCGTGGCAAAGAAGAAT
>JBKQVG010000194.1:0-24827 GCA_052325345.1 Bryobacteraceae bacterium | reverse complement strand
GGTCGCGGCTCTGTAACTACATGCAAACACGTGGCGCCTGTAACGGAAGCCGCGACCGCCAGGGAGCGGTTGTCGGTCGCCCATTCTCCCCAAAAAGGGTTAAGCATCCCAAACGCGCAGGCACACCTCCGCGCCCAAAAGCTCGTCGTTAAATTTGGAAAACAAGCCCCTGCGTGGCCGACCCCTGTCCACTGGGGCGCGCACCTGGTGTTAAACTCAGCGACCGATAATTTGTCGACCGGGCTCTATTTGTGCCCCCCACCGCCGCCCGCGTGCCCGCCGCCTCCGCCGCCGCTCATTCCGGCCGAGGCGTGCCCCATCGAACCGCCGCCGCCTCCGGCCGCCCGGCCAAAACCGCGGCCGCCGCTCGAAGCTGCGGCCGCCCCGCTGAAGCCGCCCCTGACGGCCGAGGAGCCAAACCACCCTCCGCGTCCGTTACTCGTGCCCACTCCCGCCAAACCTCGGCTGGGGGCGCCAATCGGTCTGCCGGGGTGACCCACGACTCCCAACGTCGATCCCGGTACGCCACCGCTGCCACCGTTCCGCACCCACCCGTAGCCTCCCGGAATCCAACCGGCGTAGCCCGCCATAAATGGGCTATAGTAGGGAAACCCATACGGATCCATGAACATCCCGCTGCACGGAACTTAGGTCGGCATGCCGTACCACATGTTGAAATTCCACGAAGACATGCATCCCATGCCGGGTCCCATGCCCATCGCCGGATAGAAAGCGGATCCCGACAACAACGACTGCCGCGCCGACGACACGTTCGCCATCGCCATGTATTCGCCCCGCCGGTGGCTCCAGCGGTCCAGCGCGTCCGTATCTTCGGTGTCGAATTTCTCCGGCTTGGCCGCAGCGTCCGCGAGCGAGAGCATCCTGCCCGTCGCTACCGGCACAAACTGCCCGCCCATCTCGACGTCCGCGCTTCCCTTGAACACTTTGAGCAGCGCCGGAGCGGTGTCGAAGCGGTAGATGCCGGCCTTGGGAAGGGTGACCGCGGCGTTCGCCACCACCATCGTCACGCTGGTGTCCTTGGCCACCTCGATGGCCTCCACCACCGCCGAACCGCGCAGCAGTTCCACCCGCGTGTCGATCAGCCGGTTGGTGATCATCTTGAGAGAACTGTTCTCACCCAGGCGCAACACCACCCCAGGGTTGAGCAGAATTTCGGCGCGCCCTTCCGCGGTTTCGAGAACGCCGTTCTCTTTGACGTCGGCAAAGTGTGTGGCCGACGGTTCCAGGGGTTGCCCGTCCAGCGCGATCTGCCCCTCCTGGTAGGCCACCACTCCCGATTTCGCCGAAATCACCGGCTGCGCCGAGGCCGCCAGCGCCCCCAAGCCGATTAAGGCTACAACTCCACCCACACCGACGATTCTCATATGCGGATCACCTAGATATAGCTTGCCACTGTTTTGGGCGAAGTCAACCACCGAAGTGTAGTTCTTTCGACACAGGTGTGGGGATAGAGCTTTCAGCGATCAGCTTTCCGCAATCAGCTTCGGAACGCCCTCCCGCCGGGGAGCGGCGGCGAACCGGGGCGCGAACGACCTAGCTGAACGCTGATCGCTGACCGCTGAAAGCTCTTTAGAACGCGTAACTGATGCCCACCATGGGCGTCAGGTCGTTCAGGATGCTGCCGTACTTGGTGCCCGGAGCCGGCGTCAACACCGCTTTCGGAAACGGCGAGATGAAGTCTCGCAGTTCGACCCGCAGGAACAACCGCGGCCTAAGCCGGTACGTCATCCCGCCGGCAACCGTTCCCATCGGCTCCACCGCGTGGGTCTTGGTGAAGTAGCCGAATTGCATGAGCGGTTGGTAGGCTTGCGGCGATCCGAGGCCCTGAAAGATCTTCATGCCGCCGCCCACCGCCACGTAATACTGGGCCGGGGACTCCTTGCGCCGCGTGTGCCAGATCAGGTCATAGTGAAGGGCATGGGCGATGCCGGTGAAGCTGGCCGAGTTTCCGGCGCTCGAAAGCTTGAGGTCGCTCTGGAAGAAGTCGTAGCGGATCTCCCCGCTCAAGTTGGAGTACAGACTCTGACCGAAGTAAACGCCGCCGGCGACACCGGCGGCAAATCCGGCTGTAGCCGAGGCGCCGGGGCTCGAAACCGGCACCGTATTCAGAAAACCCGCGCCGCCGACCGCGCCCACCTCCCACTGCTGCGCGCAGGCTGCCGCGCAAAAGGCCGCCGGTATCAGAACTCGCAAAACGGATCGCTTCATTTCCTTCTCCTTCGAGCGGGCGCCTAGTTGCCCACTACGCGAACGTTCACGCTGGAGCCGACCCCGCCCTGGTTGATTGCCAGTGGCACGGAAAGTCCTTGGGGAACGCCGTACGGCACGGTGGCATTGATCTGGTACACGCCGACTTCGCCAGGCACCAGGCCGGCGTAACTGACACTCAGGTTGACGCCGCCCAGCGTCACCGTGGGCTGTATCACCGCGCTCGCCAGCGGACTGGAAGGCGCGGCCGACCCGGCGGTCACCTGTGGACTGGTCATGCCCATCCCGTTCAGGTAGATCACCAGCGTGTCGTTGTAATAAACCGGATTGGTGGGCGTCACCAGTTGGTTGTTGTTGGCGCGCACGACCGTGGGCAATCCCGTCAGCGGGCCCGCCGTGCCGCTCATAAACACGCTGGGCGCGGCCACGCCGACGGTGAAGTTGTAGTTGTTGCTGATGCCGCCGGGCGTGTGGATGCTGACCGAGGAATTGCCCGCCACGTTGTAGGGCAATTGCGCATTCACCTGCGTGCCGGAGACAAACAGCAGCGGCACCGGCGTCCCGTTGACGCTCAGGCAGGACTGGCCCAGCGCGGTCGGCAGCGGAATCTGCGCCGTGGCCACGTTGACCGGGCTCATGGACGTGCCGTAGACGCTGATCAGAGCGCCCGGCGCCAGGGCCGTCGAGTTGTTGGCGGCGTTCACCACGCTCGAAATGATGGGCGTCGCCACGCTCGCGCCATAACTCGAAGCCAGCACCGTGAACCCGGACGTGGTCAGAGCCACCACGGTGTTGTCGGCGGGCATCGCGGCCACGGTGCGGGTGAAGCTCATGGTGGCGGCGGTGGTGCTGGTCGACGAGGTCGACGATGAAGAGGAACTCGTGCTGGTCGTGGCGCTGCCGGTCGAGGCGTTTGCGTTGGGCAGCAACGGCGCTTCCACCATGGCGACCGGGCTCGCTCCGCCGCTGAGGCTCGCGGTGTAATTCTGGATCACGCCCGGGCTGGTGTTGGAGGCCGCCGTGGCGAAGTACCCGCCTTGGCCCGTAAACAGGAAGCCCGAGGAATTCCCGCCCGATTCGGACAGCGTGCCGACCGGCACCAGCGAGGCGTTGAACACGTTGTTCCCCACCACGTACTGGTTATAAGACGATGCCGCCACGGCGCCCGTAAGCGAGGTGAAGTCCTGCCGCGCCACGGTGAACGTGTTGGACGCGGCCGAATAAAGCATCACCGTGCCGCCCGGGTCGGCCAGCAGGACCGTGGCGCCATTGGGCGCGGCGGCCAGGGCGGATTGCGGCGAGACGGAGTTTTTGTAGGCCCCCAGACTGCTCAGCTCGGTCCCCAGTTGGGTGGCGATATTCAAGCTGTCGACCGCGCCGGTCCCGGTCCCTTCGTCGCGCACCAGGGCCAGGATGGCGCTGTTGGAAACCGCCAGCGACCGCCCGTAATGTCCGCCCGGTAAAGCGATGGCGGATGCATTTTGCAGCGCGTTCAGATCGTATACGGTCACAAACTGCGAGTCGTTATGCCCCACCAGCAGGTACTGTCCGTCGTTGGTGATGGCGAGCGACATCGGCGTGGTGGCCGTCCGCAGGGTGGCGATCTGCTTGTTGGTGGCGCCGTCGAAGACCAATACCTCGTCCTGGTCCTGGCGGGCGATGTAGAAACGGTTGCGCGAGGTGTCCGCCACGATGTCGCCCAGAACGCCCGGCACATCCACAATGGTGCCGCGCTGGTTCACGTCCGGATTGCTGACGAGCACGCGCACGGTCCTGGGCGCATTGACCGCGCTCACCGAACCGATCGTGAGGTTCACCGGGGAAGTCCCCACGGCGGTCGAGAATGCGCTCGGATTGGCGGTGACGGTGATCGTCGCCGGCGTCTTTCCCACCGCCGGCGACACGCTCACGCCGCTCACCGGCGAGGAGATGGAGAAGTCCGTGTGGTTGCCGCCCGGATCGCTGAGCGTAAAAGTCCCCGTCACCGTGCTGCGATTGCAGAAATTGGTTGCCAGTAAGACGTCCTCGGCGGAGGCGCTCAAGCGATTGTATTGATTCAGGCTGCCAACCGGAATTACGGTCACCCCGCTTTCGGAGATGGCGTACATCACCGTGCCCGCCGCGTTCAGCACGGCGCGGCCGACCAGGTTCTCCGGTAAAATGATGCGGTCCTGAACCGCCATGTTGTCCGCCGCCATGACGAGCAGCCCCGGCAAAACGGTGGGCGAGGAAGAGGCGGCAACCGGACCGGTGGGCTGGGTCGCGTCGGGGATTTGACCGTAAAGGATTCCACGCGCGGAATCGATGGCGTGGCCGGTGATGTTTTTCGAAGCCAGGACGTTGGGATAGCGTCCGATGATGCCGCTCAAATTCACCAGCGAATACCCCACCATGGCGTATGAGCCGTCCGCGGAAACGCTCACCCGCGGCAGCAGCGCCGGGGAGGATACGTATCCGATCGGATAGACGTTGGGTGCGTTGGGCCAGCTATGGCCGTCGATCTTGAAGACGATCTGGCTGGTTCCCGTGGTGGCGCCGCCGATGCCCCAGATCGAAAGCCCGTCGCCCGCCGTGTTCGATGCCATGGCGGCTTCGGTGATCTGTCCGGGGGAAGATGGCGCCTGCACCGGCAGGGGGTTCGAAATATTCGCCAGGCTCGTCAGCAGCGTCAGGTTTCCGCTGACCGGATCCATTTCCCAAATGTTGGTTGTGGTCACCACGATCGCAATGCCGGAGGGATAGCGCGGATCCGGCACGTTGAGAAACGCCACGCTCAGCGGCGGGTCCCCGGTAGCCAGCGTCTGTTGCGTGTTGTTGACCAGGTTCACGATGGTGATGAGGTTTCCGGCCGTGGTTCCCGACGCGGTCGCATTGTAATGCGTCGCCACCAGGTACGACCCGTCGGGAGACATCGCCAGCGATCCCGGCTGGGGCGCCACGTTGAGCGAGGTGTGGATCTGCAGATCCGAAAGCGACAGGAAGTCGATCGTGTTGGACCCGAAATCGGCGATGTACAGGTAGCCGCGCGATTCGTCCAGCACGATGTCGGAAGCGGTTCCACCGATCGGGATCACCGTCCCAAGACTGGCAGCGGTTAACGGTAGTGAGCTCGCGATCCAGCCCGCGAGCAATAACGTGAGGGACAACCTGTTGAAGCGCATAAGCAGACTCTTCGAACATTACGATTACAGAGTGTCGTTCGATGAGAATCAATGATCGAAATGGCTAGCAGTGCCGTCATTACCAAAGTTAGTCATGTATTTCCGAGCGTTTACTCGTATACTGCAGCCGTAAACGCAGTTACCGGGCACGGGGGTGACGCTGCTTGGGCGCCGCGGAAGGAATATAAGGTGGTTATGAAAAACTGCTTCTCCCAGATGGCACGGTTGCCGTTCGCACAGTGGTTATTGCGCGCTGCTCTGGCCGGCGCGCTGGCGGCGGCGGCTTGGGCGCAATCCTCTTCCGTGACGACGATTACTCCAGTGCCGGCCGGCGCCAACTTCACCGTGGACGGACAGAACTATTCCCAGCCGACCAGCTTCACCTGGCCCGCCGGCAGCGCGCACATCGTAGCCGTGCCCAACGCGATCCAGAACGGCGCCCTGGCGAACACCCAACTGACCTACGTGGATATCGCCTGGGCCGGCGGGACCTACGAAACCACCAGCGTAATCATTACCGCCGATCCCTCCATCACGAAATACACGGTGAACTTTGCCGTGGCTTATGCGCTGACCATTTCGTTTTACTCGTGCGGCGGCGGCGGCCCTTGCTCGGGAAGCCCCGGATCCATCGTCCTCAACAACGGGGTGTTACTGGGGCCGTGGGACAGCGCCGCCACGTACAGCAGCGGCGATGTAGTCACGTACGGCAGCTCGTCGTATATTTCGCTCCTCAATAACAATACCGGACATACCCCGCCGACCGCACCGACCTATTGGGGACCGTACGCTCCCGTTACCATCACTTCCTCGCAACAAATTTACCTGCCGGCGGGCAGTCCCGCGGTGCTGCAAGCGTTCCCCAACGAGGGCTTCGTTTTCACCGGATGGTCCTCGGTGGGCGCCGGCGAAACCGTGCTGGGATATCAGATCACCGTTGCCATGAATGGGCCAATGTCGGTATATCCCGGCTTCGCTCCGGCCGTGACCGTGAATCTCGTCAGCGTTCCGTCGGGCCTGCAAATCCTGGCCGACCATAACGCCATGTACACTCCGGCGCTGCAATATTGGGGCTGGAATACGGTGCACACGGTGGGCGTGATCTCGCCCCAGACGGATAGCACCGGCAACCCATGGGTATTCTCTTCCTGGAGCGATGGCGGGCTGCCGACGCACGGCTACACCGTGCCTTCGACCTCGTTGCCGGTCACCGTTACGGCAACGTTCATTCCGGGCGCCGCGGTCTCTTTTTTCACTTCTCCGACCGGGCTGAACTTGATCATAGACGGGCGCGGCAACTGGCCGTCTCCCAATTTCATCTGGGGCGTGGGCGATACCCACACATTTTCGGCGCCGGTGCAGCAGACCGATTCGCAAGGACGCATCTGGGCTTTCAACGCATGGTCGAACGGCGGACCCGCTTCCCAAACCCTCGTCGTGCCCGCCAGCGCCACGGTCAACGGCATGCGGCTGACGGCCACCTATACGCCGGTCGGCCAGGCGACCATCACGAGCGCGGCGGCGGCCTCGGTGCTGGTGAATGGAACGGCCTGCGCGCTGCCCTGCAACATCCAGCAGGCCGTCGGCAGCGTGGTGACGGTCAGCGCGCCCGCTTCGGTTCCGCTGAACGCGGCGTCGCGCGAGGACTTTCTGGGCTGGTCGACCGGCGCCACCGGCGACCTCACCTACACCCTGACCGCCTCCCCCACCACCATCTCCGCCAACTACCACCTCATGAATCTCCTGGCCACCAGCGCGACGCCCGCCGGCGGAGCCTCCTGGACCCTGGCGCCCACTTCGTCCGATGGGTTCTACGATTCCGGGACTACGGTCAACGTAAGCGTGGCGGCCCTCGCCGGCTACCGCTTCCTCAACTTCTCGGGAGATCTGGGGGGCGCCATACCCAGTGGACAGCTTGCCATGAGCGTGCCGCGCAGCGTCCAGGCCGTACTCTCCAAGGTGCCTTATCTATCGCCGTCGGGCGTGATCAACGCCGCCGGAGTCACGCCCTTGGCAGCCGTAGCGCCGGGTTCGGTGGTCTCCGTTTTCGGCCTCAACCTCGCGCCGAACGCCGTGTCGGGTCCTACTTCCCCGATGGTGCAGACGCTGGGGAGCCTGACCGTAACGCTCGGCAACCGCGTGCTGCCGCTCTTCTTCGTTTCGCCCACACAGATCAATTTCCTGCTGCCCGCCGACGCCGCCACCGGCGCCGCCACCCTGACCGTTAGCATCGTTGGCCAGCCCGACACCACCGCGCCCATCGCCATTGCGCAAGACGCGCCCGGTATCTTCGGCCAGTCCGCCGACGGCCAAACCTTCGCCGTGGCCTTCCACGACGACGGTACCCAGGTGACTGCCGGCTCACCGGCCGTGGCGGGTGAAACCGTCACCGTGTACGGCACCGGCTTCGGCCCAACCAACACACCGCGCCCCTACGGCATGCCGGCTCCCTCCGGTATCTTGCTCACCGATCCCATCGCGGTGCAGTTGAACGACCAGACCGTCACCCCGGCTGGCGCCACGGTAGTGGCCGGGGCGATCGGAATCGATTCGGTGGCATTCGCGGTGCCCGCCGGCTTGCCGCCCGCATCGAACGCCACCATAACCATCACCGTCAACGGCCAGGTCAGTAACAGCGTCTCGCTGCCGCTGCAGTAGGAGGAGGTCCCGGTCTGTCGCCTCGCGCCCCGGAGCGCTACTTCGCCAGATCGATGCCGAGCTTTTTCAGTTCTTCGGAGTAGTAGCGCCGGTGAAGCAGGTCCCACTCCTCGCTGCCTTCGGGGATTTCGCGTTTCTGGGTGCGAATCTTGAGACGCGCGGCGCGGTCCACCTTGTCCTCGGCCAGCAGCAGATCGGTGATCAATCGTACGATTTCGAGGCGCACCGCGTTGGAGTCCTTGTTCCGCAGGCGCAGGTCGTGACTCCTGCGCAACATCTCCACCAGTTTGTGGGAAATATCGCTGACCTTGTCGCGCGACAGCTTCATGGCGTCGCCCGTGTCCCGGCCCGAAGCGCGAATCACTTTGCGCTGCTGAATCAGAGTGTTCTTGATGCGCCGAAACATTTCCTGATAGCTGACGCCCTCCCGGCGCATGTACTCGCTGTACTGGCTCAGAAGGTCGCGCACCTCGTCGTTAAGCCGGTCCTCCACCGCCAGCTCGGCGGCGATGACAGCCTCCACCTTGGCGGCAACCGCCGCCGGATTGGGAGTCTCAATAGTGGAAGGGATCAGTCTTTGTACGAGTTGTCGCGAAATGTAGGCGACGAGTTCTCTGGCGAGCAGCATTCTGAAGGGCGAAATCGTAGTGTATCACGTGTGAAAACCCGGCATAGTCAAAACCCGGTATCATCAAGGTTAAAGGAGCACCCTTCGAAAACCGCTCAGGGTGAGCAAAGGGACTGCAATGCCACTACCGCAGGAAGATCCGTTGATCTATTTGGCGCACAAGCCGGCCGAGGCCGTGCCCAAAGGGGGTTTGATTTATTCCCCTGGGCGGCCCGTGGAACAGTTTTACCTGGTGGTGAGCGGCCGCGTCAAAATCAGCACCACGACCCCCGATGGCAAACAGGTCGTCTGCCGCATCGTACCCCCCGAGGGTCTGTTCGGCGAAGCCTGTCTGCTGGGCGCGCATTCGCAGCGCGAATCGGCCACGGCGCTGGACAGCGTGACCTTGATGAGCTGGACCCGCGCCGAAATCGAACAGCAGATCGAACGCGAGCCGCGCTTCGGCGTCGCCCTGTCGCAATACGTGTTGCGGATCGGTCGCGAGTTGGCGGACCGCATTGCGACCATGGCCGTGCTGAAAACTCCCGAGCGCGTGGTGGCCGCCCTGCTCCAGTTGGGCACGTCCCTCGGCCAGGAACGCCCAGACGGCGTCTTGCGCATGCCCGGGCTCACCCATCACACCGTATCGGAATACGTCGGCACGTCGCGCGAGATCGTCACCTACCAAATGACCCGCCTGCGCAGCCAGGGCCTGATCCGCTACTCGCGGCAGTTCATCGACATCGACGTCAAGGGCCTGGAGGCCGCGCTCCGCAGCGGATCGAGCGCCCGCGGCATGTCCCCCGGCGCCGGCTCCTGATTCCGATTCGCAAGCAGGCGCCGGAAGGCGCCAAAAACAGGCCGCCGATAAACTCAGGTAAAGAAACCCGAAATACCTTGTCTGCGCTCATCGGCGTTTATCGGCGGCTCGAATTCCAATTGTTCATAGCCGCTCAGAGAGCGGATTCGCGCGCCACCCGTCCCGGTTTAGCGCGAACTTCTTTGCGATTTTCCCGCTGTGGCGGCACTACTCGATTATGCAGAGTTGTTCGCTTTCGCGCCATGCCGCGAGGTCGGTCTTATTCCTGGGCTTCCTCCTCGGCTCCGGTGTTGCAGCCCGCGCGGATAGCCTTTTGTCCGTTACCGGCGACACTTCGGGCTGGATTTGCGCCGATGGCCTGGCGATCGGCTGGTCGTCGCCCGTCGCGACTACCAATCTGACGATTCTGGCCCTGCTGGACAACGATAGTGGAACGCCGAGCGAGGCTACCGCCTATCTCACCACCAGCATCGGCCCGGGCGTGACCGCCGCCAGTGAAATCGCCGAAACTACCGTCACCCTTCCTGCCTGGTACCAGGGGTGGGTGAGCCTTTTCCCGGTGCCGATACTGGCCCCCGGCAGTTATTGGCTGTCTTTCAGCGCCCCCACCGGCGATGCCGCCTGGGCCGTCGCCGACCCCGCCTCCGTCGGCGGCGCGGCGGGATTCAACTATATCGGTTACGGGGAAACCGTCGGCCCCGAGGCATCCTATCCGCCCGGCTCCTCTTTCTATATCGATCCCAGCCCGTCGGGCTACGAAGTCGAGGTGGTCGCCAATTCCGAGCCGCCTTCGGCGCTGCTCCTTTTGAGCAGCCTCTCGGGCCTGGGGGGCCTCGTGCTCCTGCGGCGCCGAAAACGCGGGCGGCCGCCAGCCGCTGGCCTGGCCGCCAAATCGGTTGCCAAGCTTCCCCGCGCGGATTCCTAATCACGTTCCGGGCGGCGGCGCCCTGCTAACCGGTTTATTCTCATTCACTCCGCTCCTGAGAAGTGCGAATTCATGGGGGCCCGTGCCGATAAACCGGTCCCGCCGGGAACTGTCACGGCATGCACAAAGATGCACAAGGCACAAAACCGTGCCTTTGCCTGGCGGTGCGTTTCCGCCTGCGTTCCCCCCGCTGATCGCGCCCCCAAGAGACTCTCGCAGGATGCACCAAGGTGCACAAAAACGCACAAAAGGCTGCCGCCGCCTGGATGCCCGCCGAGGCAAAACACCCGTCCCCATTTTTAGCCCAGAACCCATTCCTCTGTAACTTCAACACACTGCATATAGATATAATTCTTGACCTAGCACTATATATTGGGGGAATATTACGGATGTTCCCCAAAATGGAGTACTTCTCCCGCTGAAAGGATTTCGATGGGCCAGATTGCTGTCGCATTTGCGAAAATGGAATCAGTTTTGAACACGCAAACACCGTCTCGAACGGGGGTTTCCTTCCCCCGCTATTTCACCGCACGGCTGGAAGCCGGTAAGACCCCCTATGACGATATCCGCTGGGAGACGCGCACGGCTTCCATCGGCAACGACAAAGGCTCGGTCATCTTCGAGCAGCGCGATGTGGTGGTGCCGGCGGATTGGTCGCAAACCGCCACCAACATCGTCGCCAGCAAGTACTTCTACGGCAAGCTGGGCGGCCCGGAACGTGAGACCAGCGTGGCCCAACTGGTCGAACGCGTGGTCGACACCATAGCCGGCTGGGGAAATAAGGACGGCTACTTCAAAACCGCCGAGGATGGAGAAAACTTTCGCGCCGAGTTGGCCCACCTCATGCTGACTCAGAAGGCCTGCTTCAATTCGCCGGTCTGGTTCAACGTAGGGGTAAAGGAAGCCCGCGGCTACGGCTGGATCTACGACCAGGCCGCCGGCCGCGTCTCGAAGCTCGAACGGGGCGTGGTGCGCCCGCAGTGCTCGGCCTGCTTCATCGTCTCGGTGAAGGATTCGCTCGAATCCATCCTCGACCTCGCCAAGACCGAAGGCATGCTCTTCAAGTGGGGCTCCGGCACCGGCACCAACCTCTCCGCCCTGCGCGAAGACGACGCCATGCTCTCGAGCGGCGGCCGCGCCTCCGGTCCGCTCTCTTTCATGAAGGGCTTCGACGCCTTCGCCGGGGTGATCAAGAGCGGCGGCAAGACCCGCCGCGCGGCCAAAATGGTGATCCTCAACGCCGACCACCCCGACGTCGAAAAGTTTATCTGGTCGAAGGCCAAGGAGGAGAAAAAGGCTTTCGCCCTGATCGATGCCGGCTACGATTCCTCCCTCGATGGCGAAGCCTACGGTTCCATCTTCTTCCAGAACGCCAACAATTCCGTGCGCGCCACCGACGACTTCATGGATGCCGTCGTGAGCGACGGCGACTGGTGGACCAAGTCGGTCGGCACCGGCCAGCCCGTAAACCGCTATAAGGCGCGCGACCTCATGCACCAGATCGCCGAAGCCACCCACCAGTGCGGCGATCCCGGCATGCAGTTCGATACCACCGTCAACCGCTGGCACCCGTGCAAGAACACCGCCCGCATCAATGCTTCCAACCCTTGCTCGGAATACATGTTTCTGGACGATTCGGCCTGCAACCTGTCCTCCCTCAACCTGATGAAATTCGTCGGGCCGGACGGCCAGTTCGACGTGGAAGCGTTCCGCCACGCCGTCGACACCATGATTCTGGCGCAGGAGATCATCGTCGATAACGCCAGCTACCCGACCGAAAAGATCGCCGAGAACTCGCACAACTTCCGTCCCCTGGGCCTGGGCTTCGCCAATCTGGGCGCGCTGCTCATGTCCATGGGCGTGCCCTACGACAGCGACCGCGGCCGCGACGTCGCCGGCGCCATCACCGCCGTGATGTGCGGCCAGGCCTACCTCACCAGCTCGCGCGTGGCCGAATCGGTGGGCACGTTCGCCGGCTACGGCGTCAACCAGCAACCCTTCCTCGAAGTCATCCGCATGCACCGCGACGCGGTGGAGCGCATCAACCGCCACAACGTCTCCAGCGCCCTCTATGAGGGCGCCGCGCGGTGCTGGAACGATGCCTACGAATCCGGCCGGCGTTTCGGCTACCGCAACGCCCAGGTGACCGTGATCGCTCCCACCGGCACCATCGGTTTCATGATGGATTGCGACACGACCGGCATCGAGCCCGACCTGGCGCTGGTGAAATATAAGAAGCTGGTGGGCGGCGGCGTCATCAAGATCGTCAATAACACCGTGCCCGCGGCGCTGGTCAAACTCGGTTATTCGCCCGCCCAGGTGGAAAAGATCGTCAGCCACATCGATGCCACCGGCACCATCGAAGGCGCGCCCGAGCTCAAACCCGAGCACCTGGCCGTCTTCGATTGCAGCTTCCGCCCGCAGAACGGCACCCGCTCCATCTACTATATGGGCCACGTGCGCATGATGGCCGCCGTGCAGCCGTTCATTTCCGGCGCCATTTCGAAGACCATCAACATGCCCGAGGAGTCGACGGTGGAGGAAATTATGACCGCCTTCACCGAAAGCTGGAAGCTCGGGTTGAAGGCCGTGGCTATCTACCGCGACAACTCGAAGAAGGTGCAGCCGCTCAATACCGGCAAGAGCGGCGACAAGAAAGCTGCCGCGGCCGCGGGTCCCGTCGAGAAAATCGTCTACCGCCCGGTACGCCGCAAGCTGCCCGACGAGCGCCGCTCGATTACACATAAGTTCTCCATCGCCGGCCACGAAGGTTATATCACCGTGGGCATGTACGACGACGGCGCCCCCGGCGAGATCTTCATTACCATGGCCAAGGAAGGATCGACGATCTCGGGCCTGATGGACGCCTTCGCAACGGCGGTGAGCTTTAACCTGCAATACGGCGTGCCCATCAAGTTCCTGGTTGACAAATTCGCACACGTCCGCTTCGAGCCCAGCGGCTGGACTGGGAATCAGACTATTCCCTACGCCAAATCCATCACGGATTACATTTTCCGCTGGCTGGGGGCCAAGTTCCTAGGTCCGGAGTACGCCGTGAGCGAGGCCGGCGAAACCTCCGCGCTGCGACCCACGGAGGCCGACCCGCAGCAGGATCTGCCCTTCAACCCGCTCGTGACCGACGCCCCGGTCTGCGCCGAATGCGGCTCCATCATGACCCGCAACGGAAGCTGCTACAAGTGCGGGAATTGCGGCGGCACGAGCGGCTGCAGCTAGGAGCGCTGGCACCAATCGCAAATCGCTGATAAGCGAGCGTATCCGGCCGCGAACGCGGTTGACGCCGGCGGATGCACGGCGGCGGATTCGGCGGGAATCCCCGCCAGCCCCGGCTTGCCGATCGCTCCTAACTACTCGAAAGACACCGACGAGGCTTGCCCGCGCTGGGCGCCCACCGCCGCGTTTCCTTTGGCCGATCCGAACGCGGTTCTATCTCTAATTGGGATATTGCCAGCCCGTTTCCGCGCTGGAATTTGCCGCGCGTTTGTGGACGAGTTCCGAGTGGCCGCCGCGCTCCGTTATATAGAATGGTCTCAGCAAGCTTCGATGACTTCATCCCGTGCGTAAGATCCTACCGAAACCCCCGCGCCCGCGCCAGACCGCGCAGGCCCTCCAGAACAGGCTGAAGACGGCGTCGCGCCGCTTGCCCGACTTCCTGATCTGTATGGCGCTCCTGATCGCCACGTTCGCGGTCTACGCCCAGGTTCGGCATTTCGATTTCGTAAACCTCGACGACTCCGCATACACCAGCGGCGCCCCTCACGTGCGCCACGGCATCACGACGGAGGGTCTCGAGTGGGCGCTCACTTCCGGAGATGCCGCCAACTGGTTTCCCTTAACCTGGATTTCTCACATGCTGGATTGCCAGTTATTCGGTCTGGACAGCGGCTGGCATCATCTCACCAGCGTGCTGATCCACGGGTTCGCGGCGCTGCTCCTGTTTGCATTCCTCCGCCGGGCCACTGGCGCCCGTTGGCGCAGCGCCTTAGTGGCGTTGCTTTTCGCGGTACACCCGCTGCACGTGGAATCGGTAGCCTGGGTCGCCGAACGGAAAGATGTTCTGAGCGCTTTTTTCTGGTTTCTGACGATGTGGGCGTATGTGCGCTACGCGGAACACCCCGGCTTGGGCCGGTACGCGCTGGTGCTGTTAGCGTTCTGCTGCGGTCTGATGGCGAAGCCGATGGTCATCACGCTTCCCTTCGTGCTGCTATTGCTGGACGTCTGGCCGCTCGGGCGCCTGTCGTTTGCCGCTATTGCCCAAGGGGACGGCAAGCCACGCGCGGCCATTTTCTGGGAAAAAGCGCCTCTGCTAGCGTTTTCCCTGGCAGCGAGCATCATCACCTACCTGGCGCAGCAGCGCGCGGGCGCGGTCAAAGCGCTCAGTGCATTCCCTTTCAGCTTGCGCGTCGAGAATGCCCTGGTTTCTTATGTGGTCTACATCATGCAGATGTTCCGGCCCGTCCGGCTGGCGGTTTTTTATCCCTATCCGCGACATCTCCCGGCGTGGCAGGCTACGCTCGCCGGCGTGGTGCTGACCGGCGTCAGCGTGATGGTGGTGTGGTTCCATCGCGGCCGGCCTTATCTGGCTACGGGCTGGTTTTGGTATCTCGGCACTCTCATTCCGGTAATCGGGCTGGTGCAGGCAGGGGCCCAGGCGCATGCCGACCGGTACACCTATATTCCCATGGTGGGCCTCGCGATCATGGCGGCTTGGGGCGCGGCGGAAGTGGCCCGCCATCCGCGGGTGAAACCGTTTGCCGTAGCGCTGGTCACCCTGGCGTGCCTCGCCTGCGCGGGTTTGGCGTGGTTTCAGGTCCAGTACTGGCGCAATAGCGGAACGCTGTTCCGTCACGCCCTGGAGGTCACCACGGAAAACGCCGTAGCGCACACGAACCTGGGAATTTATCTGATGACAGTCCCCGGCGGCCGCGAGGACGCGATTGGCCATCTGGAAGCCGCGTTGCGGATCGATCCCGATTCCGTGCCGGCACACACGGAGCTGGGAAACGCCCTGGCTGGGATTCCCGGCCGGTTGCCCGCGTCCTTTCGGCAGTTCCAGGCAGCTCTGCGGCTGGCTCCCGACTGGCCGGCTGCTCACAACGCAATGGGGAGCGCGTTGTTGAAGGCCGGCTTGCTACCGGAGGCGACCCGAGAGTTCGCGGCCGCCTTGCGCCTGGATCCCGATTTTGCGGATGCGCACTACAATCTGGCGGTGGCGTTATCGCAGGTTCCGGGACGGTCTGCGGAGGCCATCTCCGAGTACCAGGCGGCGCTTCGCATCGAACCCGACAACGCGGAAGCGCAGCTCAACCTGGGAAATGTTCTTGCCGGCCTGCCGGGGAGACTGCCGGAGGCGATCGAGTGCTACCAGGCGGCGCTGCGGATTCGACCGGATTACGCGGAAGCGCACTATAACCTGGGAAGGGCTTTGTCGAGCGTGCCCGGCCGCGTGCCCGACGCGATGATCGAGTATGAAGCGGCATTGCGCATTCGGCCCGATTATGCCGAGGCCCACAACAACCTGGGAAACCTCTTGGCGCGGATACCCGGCAGGGTTCCCGATGCAATTGCCCAGTATGAAGCCGCGCTGCGCATCAGGCCCGATTACGCCGAGGGGCATTACGACCTCGGCGTGGTGCTATCAAGGTTGCCGGGGCGGTTGCCGGAGGCGATTTCGCATCTCGAGACGGCGCTGCGGCTCAAACCGAATCCGCAATTGCGGCGGGCGATTGACCGCCTGCGAGGAGCCGGCCGATAACCGCGAAGCCGGAATAAACGCCCACCGGCGATCCTACTTGGCTAGCAGAGTTGCCTGGCGCGCGACCAACTGCCAGCCTTTGGAACCGCGGACCCAGACGTGCAGTATATCCATATGCACAACACTGTCCGAGTGCCAGAGATCCACACGGCCTTTTACCAGGGCGGTGTTTCCGTAGATCTTGACGGTGGTGTTCGAGAATTCCATGCGCATAATGTGAGGCGGGCCGGTTTCGGACTTGAGCACTTGAGCCTTGTTTTGAAACTCCCCGTGCGAGTGGGTGAAGACCAGGTCGTCGCTCAGCAGCTTATCGAGCGTGGCGGTGTCATTGTGGATCATCGCCTCCTTGTAGGTTTCCATGATGGCGAGGATCTCCTTCTCCACCTTGGGGCCGTTCGAGGCTGCCACAAGAGGCAGAGCCCACACGAGTATACACGCCAGCCATCTCATTGGAATCGCCTTTGCGCCCTCAGGAAAATACCGACTTGACCACTTCGCCGGCCAAAACCGTAGGCCGCTCGGCGCGCCCGTTGTGCAGGTAGGTAAGCTGCAGATGATCCATTCCCATCATCCACAGAATGGTGGCGTGAATATCGTGGACGTGGACCGGCTGTTCCACGGCGCGCATTCCTATTTCGTCGGTGGCCCCGACATACCGGCCGCCCTTGGCGCCGCCTCCGGCCATCCACATGGTGAAGCCCCACGGATTGTGGTCGCGGCCCGTGCTCTGTTCGTTGAACGGGGTACGTCCAAACTCGCCTCCCCAGACTACCAGCGTGTCTTTCAGCATCCCACGGGCCTTCAGGTCGGTGAGTAGGCCGGCGATGGGTTTGTCCGAAGCTCCGCAAAACCTGGTGTGATTTCCTTCCAGGTCGCTGTGGGCGTCCCAGCCGCTACCTCCGCCGCAATACAATTCGACGAACCGAACTCCCCGTTCCACCAGCTTCCGGGCCAGCAGGCAATTGGTTCCGAAGACGGCGCTTGCGGGGTTGTCCATACCGTACATTTTTCGTGTCGCTTCGGACTCGCGGGAAAGATCGACGGCGTCGGAGGCCGCCGACTGCATCTGGTAGGCCAACTCATACGAGCGAGTTCTGGCGTCCAACTCCGTATCGTCGGATTTGTCGGCGGACCAGATCTGGTTTAGTTTTTGCAAAAGGCCCAGTTCGTTGCGCTGCTGCTCGTCGCCGACCCCCGCCGGAGGCTTGAGGTCGAGGATCGGCGTGCCGCCCGTGCGGAAGCGTGTGCCCTGGTAAAGCGCCGGCAGGAATCCGGAATTCCAGTTGGAGCTGCCCCCGAGAGGATCGCGACCGTCGGAGAGAACCACGAAGGTGGGGAGGTTCCGGTTGGCCGTGCCGAGCCCATAAGTGACCCAGGCGCCCATCGAGGGCCGTCCCGCCAGGATCGAGCCGGTGTTCATCTGGCACACCGATCCCACGTGATTCAAACCGTCGGCCCAGCAGGAGCGGATAATGGTCAGATCGTCGGCGTGCTCGCCGACATTGGCATACCAGTCGGAGGCCCACAAACCGCTCTGTCCATACTGCTTCCACTTCCGCCGGGAAGCCATCAAGGTGTTGTTGCCCGTGCCGCGCGAGGTTTGCGAAGGCTTGCCGATGGAATCGGGGACCGGCTTGCCATCGAGCCTGGTCAGGGTCGGCTTCCGGTCGAACAAGTCGACATGGCTGGGGCCGCCTTCCATGAAGCAGAATATTACGGATTTGGCGGTGGCCGGGTGGTGCGGTTTCTTGGGGGCCAACGGATCGGTTGAGACGCCGGGCGCGGCGTGGGCCTCGTCGGCCAGCATGCTTGCCAGAGCGATCCCCGCCAGCCCGCTCCCCGCCTGGGTGAAAAACTGCCGCCGGGAGGAAACGTTCCAATGGTGCTTGAGTTTGTCGATCATAGAGCCACTCTTTTCCGATACACGGGCCGCTAGTTTACATACAAAAACTCGTTCGAGTTGATCAAGGCATGACAAAAGTCCACAAAGGCCGCGGCGTGGGCCGATTCGATGCCGGCGGGGGGTGCGCCCGGTGGCGGAAGCTTTTCATTCCGCGCCGGCCTTTCCGCGAACAGGGCGGACTGCCGGTCCAGGAAATCCACAACGGCCTTCCGCTCGGCGGCGGCCGGCGGGCGTGAGAGAGTCAGCCGGTAAGCCCGGTCCACTTGCTGATCGAGCGAAAGCCCGCCGTCATTCAAAACCCGGCTTGCCAAGGCACGCGCCCAATCGGCCACCAAAGTGTCGTTCATCATTATCAAAGCCTGGGAGGGAATGACCGAGCGGAAACGCCGGCTGCAGGTTTCCTGGGGATTGGGCGCATCGAAGGCATCGAGCATGGGATATACCATGTTGCGTTGCACGAAAATGTACACGCTGCGGCGATCGGCATCCGGGGATGCACCCTTCGCGGCGGCACTACTTGCGGCTTTTCCACCACTTTCGGCCACCGGGCCGCCGGCGACGCCCGCCGGCAGCGGTGCATGCACGCCCGGGCCGCCCATTTTCGAATTCAGTACGCCGCTCACGAACAGCATGGAATCGCGGATGGCCTCGGCCTCCAGGCGGTGGCGATCGTAACGCCACAACAATTTATTGTCCGGGTCCACGGCCGCCGCCTGAGCCTGAAAACCCGACGACTCCCGGTAGACCTTCGAGAGCATGATGAGGCGGTGCATTTTCTTGATGCTCCAGCCATTCTCGACGAACACGGAGGCGAGGTAATCGAGCAACCGCGGATTGGCGGGTCGATCGCCCATCACTCCAAAATCGCTGGTCGAGGCCACAATACCGCGGCCAAAATGAAAATGCCAAATCCGGTTCACCATCACCCGTGGGACCAGCGGATTCCGCGCATCGGCCAGCCAGTTGGCGAGAACCGAACGCCGGCCGGTAGAGTTCAAGCCTTCCGGCGGAACGATTTGTGGATTACCGGGATCGAGGATCGAAAGAAACCCCGGCTGCACCTCGTCCCGCGGGACGTCCCAGTTCCCCGCCCCGAGGATGTGGGATTTAGGCGCTTCCCGGCCATTGTCGACGATCGTCTGCGCCATCGGCGGATTCGGTTTCAGCGGCTCAAACGTTCGCAGCTCGGCTTCCAGTTCCTTAAAGCGCTTTTTCTGGTCCGGGGTCAACTCCGCAGTGCCGAATTCCTCGTCCTTAAAGTTGACCAAAGCCCGATCTTCATAAGTGATTTGCGGCAGGGCCTTGATGGCCAGCAGCGACTGCAGCGGCGTACGCCTCTCAGGAGGCGTCGCGAGAGCCTCTTTGGCGCCGGGAGAGAAGCGGATGCTGTAATAGTCGCGCCTGGCTTTGGCCAGCGGCGCCACCATCGCGTCCATCTCGCCGCGGATGTCCCGGGTTTTCTCTTCCCACAGCGCCTGCTGCCGCTTGTACGTCTCGAGATCGGCGCCGGAGAGCAGAACCAGGTCGTCCTGCTCGCGAATGTTGGCGAAGAATGCCTGTAGGCGGTAGTAATCCTTCTGCAGGATCGGATCGAACTTGTGGTCGTGGCACCGGGCGCAACCGTACGTCATGCCGAGAAACACGGCGCCCGTTGTGTCGGTAATGTCGTTCAACGTTTCCTGACGCCGCAGTTCGATGACCGGCTGATTGGTTTCATCCGTGAAGTGGCGATTGAAGCCCACCGCGATCCTGGCGTTCATATCGTTGGGATATAACTCATCCCCCGCGATCTGCTCTCGAATGAAGCGGTCATAAGGCTTATCCTGATTGAAAGCCTGAATCACATAATCCCGATAGCGCCAGATATTGGGCCGCGTTTCGTCACCCTTGAATCCGTTGGTGTCGGCGTAGCGGGCCAAGTCGAGCCAGTGCCGGCCCCAGCGTTCCCCGTACTGGGGGGAAGCCAGAAGCCGGTCGACCACTTTAGCGAAGGCGCCGGGCGAAGTATCGGCCAGGAATGCCCGCACCTCTTCGGGTGTGGGCGGCAGGCCGATCAGGTCCAGCGTGGCCCGCCGTAGCAGCGTGATCTTGTCGGCAGGCGGGTTGGGCCTGAGATTTTTGTCCTGAAGCTCCGCCATGATGAAAGCGTCGATCGGGTTTCGATCCCAGTCGCGGTCTTTCACCTGGGGCACAGCGGGCTTCACCACTTTCTGGAAGGCCCAATACCGGCGCTGCTGATCGGTAAACTTCTTTTCCGTAGATCCCGCTGGCCCGGCCCCCGGGCCAAGCGTCACGCCACTGTCCCACTCGGCGCCGCTATCGATCCAGTTCTTGATGACGGCGATTTCCGAGTCGGACAGCCGGCCACCCAAGGGCATTTGGGGCAACTCCAGGCCTTTCAGGTGGCGGTATAAATGACTGCCGGCGGCGTTTCCCGGAATGACCACCGGCCCATGCTGGGCGCCTTTCAGGGCTCCTTCTCGCGTGCGCAGATCCAACTGGGCCATCAGGGGCTCACGCCCATGACACTGCATGCAACTCGCTGTGAGGATAGGGGCTACATCGCGAGAGAAGGAGACTTTCGGAGTAGTCTGAGCGGGAATCGCCGACGGGATAAAGAGCAGCGAGGCCCACGCCACACACCAGACCTCTGGCCTACGGGCGGCGTTAGACATTCGCCCCTCCTTGAACAAGACTGGGGTTACTCTAGCAGAGG
This sequence comes from Bryobacteraceae bacterium, assembly GCA_052325345.1. GTDB lineage: Bacteria > Acidobacteriota > Terriglobia > Bryobacterales > Bryobacteraceae > JBEKYD01. Next base: position 4,035 of record JBKQVG010000194.1, on the reverse strand, counting down.
GCCGATATCTTTGTCAATTGGATAGGAGGATTTCTCAGTTATCACTTGACGCTGCCAAGGGAAGTCAAAATGAAGTTTCTGTCGGTTCTAACGGTACTGTATCCACCACTACGTCGTCAAGCTAATCAAGCCGTAGCCCGCCGGCAAGAGATTTGAATTGTCTTGCGAATAAAGGTCGCAAGACTCACTATCTAGTAAGGACAACATCCCTTTTGGTTTAGAGAGGTTCGTCCGTCAGGCATCACGCCGCCAACGCATAAGCAATTCTAGTTGTTTTGTGTTGACAGATTGGTCTAATGGACCTACCATTCTGCTTTGGCCACCACCAAGCAGGGGTGGTCCGGGTCTCGCCAAAGGGAAGTTAAAATGATTGGTAGAAGGTTTGTTTATAAGGGCTTAGGCCTCGTCGCCGCTCTTGCCATCGCCCAACTTCCGCTGTTCAGCCAGGAAGCCAGGGGTACACTCTTGGGACGCGTCAGCGATTCCACGGGCGCAGTAATAGTTAATGCGAAAGTAGAAGGCTGGAACACTGCAACAGGTGTGATTACAAAAGCCACCACCAACGAAAGTGGAGACTACCTGCTGCCCTACCTGATACCCGGTCCTTACACGATTACCGTGGAGGCTCCGGGGTTCAAGACGTTCAAGCAAACTGAGATCAATCTTCGAATGGACGACCACATTACGGTCGATGCCTCGCTAACGCTCGGTCAGGCGAGCGAGAGCGTCGAAGTCGTCGCCTCGGCAGACCTGCTGGATACTTCCACCAGTTCGATGGGGCAGGTCATGGGCACCAAGATGATTCAGGATCTGCCGCTGCAGAACGGCAACCTGTACTGGTCGGCCGTCATGTCGCCCGGAGTGGTGGACACGAACACGGCCTCCGGCTACGTGCGCCCCATCGACACCGGCCATCCGTCGTCGATGTCCGTGGACGGCGCGCTGTCGGGCACCAACCAGTACACCATCGATGGCGCCCCCAATATGTTTGGAAACGTGATGGCTTATTCGCCGCCCCCCGGCATCGTGGAGGAATTCAAGGTCGTCGGCAGCATGTTCGATGCGAGCTACGGCTACTTTTCCGGCGCCACCATCAACCTGAGTCTGAAGTCCGGCACCAACTCGCTCCATGGCCAGGCATACTATTTCAACCAGGAACCGGGGCTGGGAGCCAATTTATTTTTCAACAACGCCAAAGGCCAGAGCAAGGCCGTCATGCGCTTGCAGCGCTGGGGCGCCGTCGTGGATGGACCGATTATCATTCCAAAAGTGGTCAACGGGAAGAATAAGCTGTTCTTCATGTTCGGCTACGAGGGGCTCAAGAGCTTCGACCCCACTCCTTTCGGGGTCTCGGCGGTGCCGACCGATTCGGAAAGGTCCGGCAATTTTTCCAACCTGCTGGCGCTCGGCTCGAGCTACCAGCTTTACGATCCCTACAGCAGGGTCCCGACCACTGGCGGGCTGTACAGCTTAACGGCGCTCCCCGGCAATATTGTTCCGGCGAGCCAAATCAATCCGGCGGCAGCCGGCATCGCGAAGTTGTGGGACGAGCCGGACCTGCCCGGCACATCCACCGGCTTGAGCAATTACACCATGGGCCTGAACTCGAAGGACTCCTACTACGATTATGTCGGCAGAATCGACTACAACCCGACGGAGAAATGGAGGCTGTATTTCCGCGCGGACAACACCTCCAATCCCCGGCCCCAGGATTACCGGCACAACAACGCGGAGGGCTGGACCGTGACTCGCGGGAACACTGGCGGAGTCGTCGATTCCGTGTATACGGTGTCACCCACGTTCTTTATCGACGCCCGTTACAGCTACAACCGGTTTAAGGTAACGTACGTGCCGTACAGCATGGGATGGAACCTGTCGAGTCTGGGGTTCTCGAGCACCTACATCAACCAGATCGAAGCGGTGAATCCGGCCGATATCCGCCTGCCGGCGATTGTGACGAGCAACTACGCGGCCCTGGCCGACCAGTACAACCTGGGTACGCAGACTGACGACACGCACGACATTGCGGTAAATGCCTCCCGCATCCTTAGGACGCACACGCTGCGCTTCGGATTTGGCTACCGCGTGTTGCGTCAGGATCTGAACAGTCTCGGCCCCCTCAGTTCCCCGGTTACGGCGTCAAGCGGCGGGATTTTCAATTTCACCACCAGCGGAGCCTGGACGACGGGACCGTTGAACACCTCAGCCGCCGCGCCGATCGGCGAGGATTTTGCCGAGTTTCTGTATGGACTGCCGACCAGCGGCACTTACGCCATCCCGGCCACCTACGCGGAATCCACGCACACCGCGTCCCTCTATGTCCAAGACGACTGGAAAGTCACCAGCAAATTGACTTTGAGCCCGGGCCTGCGCTGGGAGGTGCCGAGCGGATTGAGCGAGCGGTACAACCGCACAGTCGCGGGCTTCGCCGGGACGACGCCGAATCCCATCGCGGCGCAGGCGATCGCCAACTACGCGGCCAACCCGATTGCCCAGATTCCCGCCAGCCAGTTCCAGGTCAACGGCGGGTTAACGTTCGCCGGAGCGAACGGGTTACCAAAAGCGCTATGGGCCACGCAGAAGACGGACTTCATGCCGCGCCTCGGCCTGGCATACTCGATCGATTCTAAAACCGTGGTGCGCGCCGGTTACGGCATATTCGACGTAACCGTCGGAGTCGTGAGCACCAGCGTGAACCAGACCGGGTTCAGCCAGACCACCACCATGGTCCCGACGGTGGACAACGTGCACTTCGTCGCCACCTTGACCAACCCGTTTCCAAACGGCTTCATCCCGGTCTCAGGGGCGTCCACTGGGCTATCGACCGGTCTCGGTACCAGCCTTACCTTCTTCAACCCGAATCTCAAGACCCCGTACATGGAGCGCTGGCAGTTTGCGGTGCAGCGGTCCTTACCGGGCCAGTCGGTGCTGGAAGTCTCTTACGTGGGCAACCATGCCCTCAAGCAGCTCCTGACCCGGAACTATGACGCGATTCCCGACCAATACCTCAGCACTTCGCCGGCGCGCGATCAGACCACGATCAACCTGCTGACGGGGGCGGTTCCCAATCCCTTCTACCCGCTGCTGCCTGGGACCGGCCTCTCCGGGACCACCGTAGCCCGATCTCAATTGCTGGAGCGCTACCCGGAATTCACCGGCGTGAGCGCGTCCTCCAACCAGGGCTTTTCGTTCTATAACGCGATGCAGGTCCGGTACGAAAAACGCTTTAAGACCGGGCTCATGATGACAGTCTCCTACGCCTGGTCCAAGCTGATTGGCGGACTCGACTACTTGAACGCCGGCGACGCCATGCCGGAGCGGGTGATCTCCGGTTCGGACCGCGCCCAGCGCCTGGTGATTACGTGGGTCTATGCCTTGCCTTTTGGCCACGGCCAGCGTTGGGTTCATTCGACGCCGGGCTTGTCCACGTTCATCGGTGGATGGCAGTTGCAGGGCGTATATACGAAGCAAAGCGGGCCGCCGCTGGGCTTTGGAGACGCCATCATCACTTGTCCATTGAACCAGATTCCGCTTTCCGGCAGCCAGCGAAGCGTCAGCGAATGGTTCAACACGGCGTGCTTCAATCGAGTCTCCTCCCAGCAACTCGCAAACAACCTGATTACCGTCAGCACCCTCTTCTCCGGCATACGAGGAGATGGCGAGTATCAGTTCGACCTGTCACTGCTCAAGAACACCCGGCTGAGGGAGGGACTGAATCTGGAAATTCGCGGCGAAGCGTACAATGCTTTGAATTCGCCGCAGTTCTCGGCGCCCACTACCTCTCCGACCAGCAGCGCATTCGGTACCGTGACCACGCAATTTTCAACCCCGCGAACGATTCAGCTCGCGGCGAAACTTCTGTTCTAGCGCGACCATCTTGCTGTGGGGCGGACCACCGTTTTTTGTGGTCTGCCCTGCACTCGGCCTCCGATTTGTTTTTTCAAAACCCCTCAGGCCGTAATTGCTAAGGTCACGTATCCTGCAACCGCTCCCTGGCGGTCGCGGCTCGGAAAGGGCATCAAACCGAGCCGCGAC
>JBKQVG010000193.1:0-3118 GCA_052325345.1 Bryobacteraceae bacterium | reverse complement strand
GGAAGTTCGTGCCGACGTTCAACCAGCTTGTGCGCAAGGGCAGACGCCCCACGCGCTATAAGACGGCCAGCCCGGCGCTGCAGGCTTGTCCGCAGCGGCGCGGGGTGTGCACGCAGGTGAAGACCACCACTCCCAAGAAGCCCAATTCGGCGCTCAGAAAGATCGCGCGCGTGCGGCTTACTAATGGACTCGAGGTTACCTGCTATATCCCGGGCGTGGGGCACAATCTGCAGGAACACTCGATTGTGCTGATCCGCGGCGGGCGCGTGAAGGATTTGCCGGGCGTGCGCTACCACGTGGTGCGCGGCGCGCTCGATACGGCGGGCGTCGCCAATCGCAAGCAGGGCCGTTCGAAGTACGGGGCCAAGAGGCCCAAGTCTTAAGCCAGAGTCGAGAATTATGCCACGCAGACGAAGAGCGGAAGTAAGGGAAGTGGTTGCGGACCCGGTCTACAACTCCACGCTGGTGGAGAAATTCGTGAACTCCATGATGTGGGAAGGCAAGAAGACCGTGGCGCAGGGCATCTTTTATGAAGCCATGGACAAGCTGAAGGAGCGGACCAGCGACGACCCGCTGAAAGCCTTCAAGAAGGCGGTGGAGAACGCCAAGCCGCTGCTGGAAGTCAAGACGCGGCGCGTGGGTGGGGCTAACTACCAGGTGCCGATCGAGGTGCCGCAGACGCGGCGCACGTCGCTGGCGATCCGCTGGATTATTCTGAACGCGCGCGGGCGGGCGGAAAAAGGCATGCCGGAGAAGCTGGCTAATGAATTGAACGATGCCTCCAATCTGCGCGGCGGAGCCATCAAGAAGCGCGATGACGTACATCGCATGGCGGAGGCCAACAAGGCTTTCGCGCACTACCGCTGGTAAGGGGCAAAGAAACAGGTAACGGGTTTAGACTGCATGGCAAGAAAGATTCCACTCGAGCGGATGAGGAACATCGGCATCGCGGCCCATATCGATGCCGGTAAGACCACAACCACCGAGCGCATCCTTTATTACACCGGCCGGTCTCACAAGATCGGCGAGGTCCATGAGGGCACCGCCACCATGGACTGGATGGAACAGGAGCAGGAGCGGGGCATTACGATCACTTCGGCCGCCACCACCTGCTACTGGCGGGACATGCAGATCAACATTATCGACACGCCCGGCCACGTGGATTTCACGGCCGAGGTGGAGCGCTCCCTGCGCGTGCTGGATGGCGCGGTGGCGGTATTCGACGCCGTGGCCGGGGTGCAGCCGCAATCGGAGACGGTATGGCGGCAGGCGGACAAATACAAAGTGCCGCGCTTGTGTTTCATCAACAAAATGGACCGGGTTGGGGCGGACTACTACCGCTCGGTGGAAACGATCGTGGAGCGGTTGAAGGCGCGTCCGGTGATGATTCAGATACCGGTGGGCGCCGAGGACCAGTTCAAGGGCATCGTGGACCTGGTGGCCATGAAGGCCGTGATCTGGCGCGACGAGACGCTGGGGGCGGAATTCGACATTGTGGACATTCCCGCGGACCTGGTGGAAAAGGCCAAGGAGTACCGCGACAAGCTGGTGGAAGCGGTGTCGGAATTCGACGACCACCTGTTTGAGAAGTTCATCAACGGCGAAGCGTTGACGGTCGAGGAAATCCAGGCGGGCATCCGCAAGGCCACCCTCGCCATGAAGATTTTTCCGGTGATTTGCGGCTCCGCGTTCAAGAACAAGGGCGTGCAGACCATGCTGGACGCGGTGGTGGACTACCTGCCCTCGCCGCTGGACATTGCCGCGGTGGTGGGAACCGACGTCGATAACCTCGCCGTCAAAGTAACGCGGAAGGCATCCGACGACGAGCCGTTCTCGGCGCTGGTGTTCAAGATCATGACCGACCCGTACTCCGGGCAACTGGCGTTTTTCCGGGTGTATTCGGGCAAGCTCGCGGCGGGCGAATCGATCTACAACGTGGCCAAGCGGCGCAAGGAGCGGGTGGGGCGGCTGCTGCGCATGCACGCCAACAAGCGCGAGGACATCGAAGAGATCGTGGCCGGCGATATTTGCGCGGCGGTGGGTTTGCGGGCGGTATCGACGGGCGATACGATTTGCGACGAAAAGGCGCCGGTGATCCTGGAGCGGATCGATTTCCCCATGCCGGTAATTCAGTTGGCGGTGGAACCGAAGACCAAGGCCGACCAGGAAAAGATGGGCATGGCGATCGCCAAGCTGGCGCAGGAAGATCCCACTTTCCGGGTGAACACGGATCCCGAGACCGGGCAGACGATTCTTTCCGGGATGGGCGAGCTGCACCTGGAAATCATCGTGGACCGGATGATGCGCGAGTTCGGCGTGGCGGCCAACGTGGGCAAGCCGCAGGTGGCGTATCGCGAGACCATTCGCCAGTTGGCGGAATACGACTACACGCACAAGAAGCAGACCGGCGGCAGCGGCCAGTACGCGCGCTGCAAGCTGCGGGTGGAGCCGAATCCGGGCCAGGGCTTCGTTTTCGAAAACGAGATTCGCGGCGGGAACATTCCCAAGGAATTCATCCCGGCGGTGGAAAAGGGCGTGGTGGAAGCGCTCGAAGGCGGCATCCTGGCGGGCTATCCGATGGAGGACGTGCAGGTGACCGTGTTCGACGGCGCGTACCACGAAGTGGATTCGTCGGAAATGGCGTTCAAGATTTGCGCCTCGATCTGCGTCAAGGAAGCCTGCCGCAAGGCCAAGCCGGTGCTGCTGGAGCCGGTGATGGCGGTGGAAGTGGTGGCGCCGGACGAATACATGGGGCCGGTGAACGGGGACCTGATCTCGCGGCGCGGGCAGCTCGAAGGCACCGAGATCCAGGGCACCACGCAATTGATCAAGGCGAGCGTGCCGCTGAGCGAGATGTTCGGTTATGTGAACGAACTGCGCTCGCGCACGCAGGGGCGCGGCAGTTACACCATGCACTTTTCGCGTTACGAGGAAGTGCCGAAGTCGGTTTCCGAGGAAATCGTGAGCCGCGTTCAGGGCAAGGTGACCAGGTAGACCGGTCCGGAAAGAATCTGGCGAAGGAGATTGGCATATGGCAAAGGAAAAATTCGACCGCAGTAAGCCGCACGTCAACATCGGAACCATCGGACACATCGATCACGGCAAGACGACGCTGACG
>JBKQVG010000192.1:0-5349 GCA_052325345.1 Bryobacteraceae bacterium | reverse complement strand
CTGGCCGGCGGATTCCCCCGCGCGAGGCTGGTGTTGCTCACGCTTCTCGCCGCCGGCCTCGCCGCCGCGCAGGTTTACCCTCCTTACGGCTACCCAGGCGGGTATCCAGGTGGTTACCCGGGCGGATATCCGGGCGGCGGCTATCCCGGCGGCACCGGAATTCCGATTCCCCGCGGCAAAAAGCAGCCGGATTCCACCAAGGGCCAGCCCATGCCCAATTTCCGCGGCAAGCTGAAGCAAATGGACGCCAAGACGATCTCGCTGGCGCTCGACGACGACCGCGTGATTCAGTTCCGCCGCACCGATAAGACCAAGTTTTTCAAGGCCGGCGACGAGATTAAGAACCCCCAGTTCCAGGCTGGCGACCAGCTTTCCGTGGAAGGACCGGAAGAGATGGATGGCACCATGACGGCGGCCAACGTCTATTGGGAAAAGGCCGAGTCGGGATCCACTACCACCTCCAGCGATGCAAGCAAAAAGGACGATGGCGGCGCCGTCGACACGTGGAAAGACGCTCCCAAGCAGGATTCCGCCACCGCGGTTGCCCCGCCACCCGCCAAGCCGGACGCCGACGACCCCGGGCCGCCGACTCTGCAGCGCGGCAAGGTTGCCGATGCCAACCGCGAGCACGCCTCCGGCGTTCAGCCAGCGCCCGTTCCCCAGTCCCAGCCGCCGCAAACTCCCGCGCCGCCGGTGGAGACCGCCGGCAACACCATACCGCCCGCGCGGCCGCAATCCGCCGATTCGATTCCCAACAGCGACTACCCCGACCTTTCCGTTTCCCGCCCCAATGGCGACGACCTGATCCGCAAGGCCACCGACGCGGCGTTCGATTTCACCGAAAAGCTCCCCAATTACGTTTGCCTGGAACTGATCAATCGTTACCAGAGCGATAGCCGGCCGGCCAACTGGCAGGCCATCGACCGCGTCCAGACCAACGTGGTGTACGACAACGGCAAGGAAGACTATCGCAACTTGGCGATCAACGGACGGCCGGTGAATAAGAAAATGGAGGAAATGGGCGGCGCCTGGTCGACCGGCGAGTTCGGCACCATGCTGGTGGACCTGTTTTCCCCGGCTACCGCCGCCGATTTCCGCTATAGCCACATGTCGCGATCGAGCGGCATCACCGCCAAGGTGTACGATTACACAGTCGATCACCAGCACTCCCACTGGGACGTGAAAATGGCGTCCCAGGAATACTCGCCCGCCTACCGGGGTTCGGTCTGGATCGACCCCGAGACCGCGCGCGTGCTGCGCATCGAGATGGAAGCCTTCGGTTTCCCGCCGACCTTCCCCACCGATCACGTTGAATCCGCCACCGACTACGAATATGTCCGCCTGGGCGACGCGCACCAATACCTGCTGCCGGTGCATTCGGAAAGCCTGAGCTGCGAGCGCGGCACCCCGCTGTGCAGCCGCAACGTGATCGACTTCCGCAATTACCACAAATACTCCGGCGAATCGACCATTACCTTCGGCGATCCGAAGAACCCGAAGTAGCTCGTGACGCGGGTTGTCTAGCCGCCTGAGCCGGGATCCCGACGCCCCGGCAGATGGGGCGGTGCGGACCGATTGTGAATCGGTCCAGGGCAGGCGCGGAAGCCTGTCCTACTATGAATAATGGATGCGTTGGATCCCTCGGCTCTTAGCAGCTTGTCTCGCGGGCGATGCTCTCTTCGCCGCGGCGCCCGATTTTCGTCAGGCCCTGCCCGGCTATCGTTCAGCCTCACTCCGCTCGCCTTCTGGACCAGCCCCGCCACGCACGCCCGCTATCCCGTTCAATGGCGCATCCGGATTCCCAGCCTCAAGCTGGAGTTCGAATGTAACGCCGCCATCCCGCAACAGGAGCTATCCGCCGAAGACACTTCTACCGGCGGTTATTGGGAAGGCGCCGTCACTTACTCGGGAGATGACCGGCTATGCCGGCAAGGTCAAACTGTAAGTGGAGTAGGCCTTTGGCCTGCGTTTGAAAGATAGGATGATTCCATGTTCGGAGCAACACTTTGAACATCGCCGACCAGATCGAACTGCTGCTGGCGGCTCTCTTGCTCGCGCCGGTCCTACTATGGAAACCGTGGCTGCATGCCTGGGGACAGCGCCTGGCTGCGTCGCCGCGCCTGGCCGTCGCGCTGCTGGTCGTGCTACCGGTTGCGCTACGCCTCTTGCTCCTGGCCCACCATCCGGCGCCGCACCCGATCGTTTACGACGAGTTCAGCCACTTACTCGAAGCCGATACGCTGCGACACCTGCGGCTGGCCAATCCGGCCCACGCCCTACCGCAATTCTTCGAGACGTTTTTTGTGCTCCAAGAGCCCACCTATGCCTCCATCTATCCGCCGGGACAGGGGCTGGCGCTGGCAATCGGCTGGACGGTTTTCGGCCATCCATGGGCCGGTGTTCTGTTGGCCGCGGCGGCTTTTTCGGCCGGATGCTATTGGATGCTGCGCGGCTGGACTACGCCGGGTTGGGCGCTGGTGGGCGGGCTGTTGGCGGTGATCGAATTCGGCCCGCTCAACCAATGGATGAATGATTACTGGGGCGGCATGTCCACGGCGGCGGCGGGCGCGGCGGTTTTCGGCGCCTTGCCGCGCTTGCGTCTCCAGGCGCGCCAGCGGGACATGGTGGTGCTGGGGCTCGGGCTGGCGCTCAGTCTCATCACCCGACCGTATGAGTCCATTTTTTTGTTTCTGAGCGCGGCGGTGTACCTCGTTCCGGCCGCGCGCCGCCGCGCTTTCTGGAAATCGGCGCCCGAACTGGCTATGATCCTGTTGGCCGCGACTGCGCTGCTGCTCTTCCAGAATAAGGCGGTGACTGGAAGCTGGACCACCATGCCCGAAATGCTCAGCCAGTATCAATACGGCGTGCCCGCCGCGTTCACCTGGCAGCCCCACGTCACGCCGCACCGTGCCCTTACGCCGGAACAGGCGCTGGACTATCGCATGCAGCGAGGCTTCCGCGGCGAGCGTCTGGAAACACTGGGCAGTTTCCTCGAACGGCTGGAATTCCGCGTCCGCTATTACCGCTTCTTCTTTCTGCCGCCTCTCTATCTCGCGTTGGCTGCATTTCTAGCGCGTCTCAAAGAACGGCGCTTTCTGTGGGTCGCGGGCACGCTCGCGCTCTTTGCCCTGGGCGTCAATTTCTTCCCCGCGTTCCAATTGCACTATCTCGCTCCGGTCACGTGCCTGTTTGTGCTGGTAAGCGTGGTGGGTCTGGAAACGATAGCCCGGCGCTGGTCTTATCTGGCCCGCTGGATGGTTTTCCTCTGCGTCGGCCAGTTTCTGTTCTGGTACGCCGTCCACGCCTTTTTCGACGGGTCGCCGCTTGCTCAGTACGAAACCTGGGACCTGATTCCGCACGACAAATTGGACCGCCGCACCTTCGTCAGCCGCCAACTCGACCGGATCCCCGGCAAGCTGCTGGTATTCGTGCACTACTCGGAGCACCATATCTTTCAGGACGAGTGGGTCTACAACGCCGCCGATATCGACCGAGCCCGCATCGTTTTCGCCCGCGACCTCGGACGGGAAGACAACGCCCAACTCCTGGCCTACTATCCCGACCGCCAGGTCTGGCTGCTCGATCCCGACGACCGCCCCCCATCGCTGGTCCCCTACGCTAACTCCGAAGCCGTGCCCTAGTAGCCCAACCGAGCCGCGACCAAAGGGCGTGGTCTTTGCTGCACGAATAGATAGTAAAGTGGACACGGGAGGTTTCGACCCGTGAGTAGCCAGGCGCTTGGAATCGAGCACGTATTCGTGCTGATGATGGAAAACCGGTCCTTCGATCACATGCTGGGTTTCTCCGGCATCGGCGGCGCCGACGCCGTCTCGGGACAGGGCACCCAGATCGACGGACTGAGCGGGACGGAGTCGAACCAGTTTGACGGCACGACTTACACGGTGTCGCAGGGGGCCGACTGGGTAATGCCGGCCGATCCGGGCCACGAATTTCCGAATGTGCTCGAGCAACTCTGCGGAACGGGTGCGCAATATCCGAAGGGCGGCGCCTATCCGCCCATCGACGGCAGCGGATTCGTGGCGTCTTACATGGCGAGTGGGGGCAAAGCTCCCGGCGAGATCATGAAGTGTTACGCGCCGGCGCAGTTGCCGGTGCTGAACGCGCTGGCCGCGGAATTCACGGTCTGCGACAACTGGCACGCATCGATGCCCGGCCCGACCTGGCCGAACCGCATGTTCGTACACGCCGCGTCGTCGGGCGGCTTGGATCACAGCCCGAGCACCGCCGAGATTGTGGAATGGGAAACGCTCGACGGCTTCAAGTTTCCCAACGGCAACATTTTCGCGGCGTTGACGCGGAAAGGTATTCCGTGGCGCATCTATGGCGGCGACGACTTTCCCATGGCCGCCGCTCTAAAGGGCATCGACCGCAACAACATCCGTCAATACAGCCTCTTCCGCAGCGACTTGAACGATGCCGGCTTCGCGCCGCGATATGTGTTCATCGAACCGAAGTATGACGTGCTGCGCGACTACAAGGCGGGCAACTCACAGCATCCTCTGGGTGACGTGACTCAGGGCGAACAACTGATTAAGGAGACTTATGAGTCTATCCGTAACTCGCCGTTATGGACCAGCAGCCTGTTGATTGTCACTTGGGACGAGCACGGGGGATTCTTCGATCATGCCATTCCGCCCTCTGCAGTCGATCCAGGCGATACCGCACGGGACGCAAAATACAATCGATACGGTTTTACCTTCGAGCGATATGGGCCGCGCGTGCCGGCGGTGATCGTTTCGCCGCTGATCCCGAAGAACCGGATCGACCACCGGCTCTACGATCACGCTTCCATTCCAGCTACGGTAGAGGCGCTTTTCGGCTTGGAGGCATTGACGGTGCGCGATGCCGCTGCCAACCGCCTGGACAAGCTGGTGACGTTAAGGGCGGCGCGGAACGACGCTCCGGTGGCGCTGCCTCCGCCGGCGAATTCGGGCGCCGGGGACCCGGCGCAATTGTCGGCCGCCGCCACGGCCATGACGCCGGTCACCCGGCCGAACGATTCCGTGGACGAAGGCAACTTGCCCGCCATTCTCGATTCCGCCATGCTGCAGGATCTGGACGCATCTCCGACCGGCCGGCAAGCCATTCTGGCGCGTGTCGCCGCGATTGAGACGCGCGCCGACGCCAGCGCCTACCTGACGGACGTGCGGCAAAAGACCCGGCAGCGCCGCGGCGCGACAGCCCAACCGTAAACCGGCCGAGTGTCCCGCTCTTATCAGTCCCGCGGCGGCAACCGCTCCCTGGCGGTCGCGGCTCTTACACAACGATCCGAAGCGACATGCCACGAGTCACAGCCGCGACCGCAAGGGAGCGGTTGCCGCGGTTATT
>JBKQVG010000191.1:0-3783 GCA_052325345.1 Bryobacteraceae bacterium | reverse complement strand
CGTCGTTTGTCGTCTGTCAGGCTGTTACGCCTTGGCGAGGGCCCGACAGACCACGAAAAACGATGGTCTGTCCCACCGCCTCACCGCCGAACCCTGGCTCAACCCAAATTCCACGACATCAGGAGTTCGGAATCTATTCTCGGCTCTGCCGGCTGGACAGCCTGCGCCACGTCAGGAGGACAGGCCTGGAGGCCTGTCCTACCTGGCTTTGGTTTTCAGGGCGGCCCACTTGGCCATCAAGGCGGTATAGGCGGCTTCCTGCCGGCTGCAGGCGCGGAGCTCGGCCGCGGTGGGCGGCATTTCGGAAGCTTGCATGCCCATGACGGCGGCGACCAGTTGGGCGCCGATGTTGGCGAGATTGGGCGGGGGCGCCGGTACAGCCGCCGCGCCGAAACCACCGCGGCCACCACGGCCTCCGCTTTGACGGGCAGCTCGCTCCGGCGCTATCTCTTCCACCTGCTTGATGAGAGCGTCAGTGGCGGCGGATTGGGGACGGGCCCTGAGCTTACCGGCCAGGGCACGCGCTTCGGCATAGGCAGCTTCGGCAGCGCGGGCGCGGTCCTCCATCTGGGTAGTGAGGGTGAAGATCTGCTGCACCTCGGGCGTGATTTTGACGCGCGGATCCATCTTGACGGTAATGGGCTGGGTCAGGGTCTGGCCGTTCGCGATCAAACGCACCGAGTACTGGCCGGGGGCGGCCCAGGGCGAATTGACGGATGGGTAGGTGCGATGCGGGACCGCGCCATTGCCGCCGCCTCCTCCACGCCCACCGCCGGCCGAGCCGGGGATTGGATCGTAATGCATATCCCAGGTGAAGCGATGCATGCCGGCGCTGGTTTTGAGCACCTCTTGCGGCGCGGGCCAATAGAGCGGCAGGGCGCAATCGGGCGCGGTGGGGTTCTTCTGGCAAATCTTGTTGTAGGCAACCGGGTCGGTGGCGGGATCGGGATTCATCACCGGATCGGTGCTGGAGTAGGTGCGAACCACCTTGCCCTGGGTGTTGAGGATTTCCAGCCTGACTTCGCCGGCGGCGGAGGGCAGGTAGTAATCGATGACCGCGCCCGCGGGCGGATTCTCGCCGGCCGGCCATTCGGGCGGCCACGGAGTGGGATCGTTGGTGTCGAAGCGGACGCGGAGGGCAGTGGCGGGCTTGAAGAGGTACGCACTCGAAGCCGCGGCGGCCGCGGCGGCCTGGCGCAGCGGAGTTACGTCGTCGAGGATCCAGAAACCGCGGCCGTGCGTGCCGGCGACGAGGTCGGAGCAGAGACAGGAGGCGTCGTCCTTAACGGCGATGTCGCGCACGGAGATGGCGGGCATATCGAGGCGGAGCGAATGCCAACTGTCGCCGTCGTCGAAGGAGACCCAAACCTGGGTATCGGTAGCGGCGTAGAGGAGACCTTTCTTGCGCGGATCTTCGCGGATGGAATTGGCGACGGCGCCGCCTTCGATGCCGTTGTCGATTTCGGTCCAGGTCTTGCCGCCGTCGTGGGTGCGCCAGAAGTGCGGATTCATGTCGTCGAGGCGCAAGGTATTGGCGGCGGCGTAGGCGGTCTTGGTATCGAAGTGGCCGGCATCCATGTTGAAGATGCGGGTCCAGGCCTTGATCTCGGGCGGGGTGACGTTGGTCCATTTAGCCCCGCCGTTGGTGGTGACCTGAATGAGTCCGTCGCCGGTGCCGGCCCAGAGGACGTTGACGTCGAGTGGGGATGGCGCGATGGCGGTGACGGTGCCGAGCGGGGACGGGGTCACGGTGGAGGCGTACTTGCCGGCATTGGCGGGCACGTCCCAGGTTTGGCGGGTGAGATCGCCGCTGATGGGGGTCCAACTATGGCCGCCGTTGACGGTCTTCCAGACGCCGGCGGTGGCGAAGTAGAGAATGTTGAGGTCCTTGGGCGACCAGATAAGCGGCTGAGTGCGCACGGTGCGGGCGGGCGGCTCGCCGGGTACGGTCGCGGCTGGGGCGCCACGGCCTCCGCGAACCGGGCCGATGCCGGTTACTTGCCCGGTGGCGCGATTATACCGGCTGACTTTTCCGCCGTAGACGAGGTCGGGATTCTTGGGATCGGGAGCGGCCATGCCGTACTCCTCGATGTCCACGGGGTGCCAATCGTGGAAGGTGATCTCGCCATCCATGCCGCGGCTGTCGACGCAGGCCGAGCCGGAATCCTGCTGGCCGCTGCAGAGGCGGTAGGGGAAGGCGTTGTCGGCGGTGACATGGTACATGGCGCCGGTGGGCTGGGTATACCAGTTGCTCCAGGATTCGCCGCCGTTGGCGGAGATGACGCCGCCCTGATCGGAGACCAGGAGGATGATATTGGGATTTTCGGGATTGATCCAGCTCTTCTGGTAATCGTCGCCGCCGGGAGCGCCGCGCACGGCCGACCAGGTGACGCCTCCATCTTCGGTGCGCCAGAACACGATGGAGCAGCTATAGACGACGTTTTCGTTCTTGGGGTCGACGGTGATGGTGGGCAGGTCGCCGCCGCCGATGCGGAGGAGCGGGCGGGGATCCTGGGAATGGGCGGTAAGGGCCCAATGGTCACCGCCGTCGGTGGTTTTGTAGAAAGCGACGGAGCCGGCCGCGCCGCCGCGTCCGCCGCGGCCGGCGCCTCCCGCGCCGGCCGGCGACGCCACCATGGCATAGATGAGGTTGGGGTTGCTGGGAGCCATGGCGAGGTTGGCTTGAATGACCGCCGGCAGGCCGTTGGTGAGCTGCTTCCAGGTAGAGCCGCCGTCGGTGGATTTGAAGATGCCGCCGCTCGATCCGCCGAAAGCGCCGTTTTCGTAGAATCCCTGTTGTTGCTGCCATAGGGCGGCATAGACGACGCCGGGATTCCTGGGATCGATGCGGACGTCGTTGGCGCTGGTGTAGTCGTCCTTGAAGAGCACCTTTTCGAAGGTGGCGCCGCCATCGGTGGAGCGGAAGATGCCGCGCTCGGAGTTGGGGCCGTAGGGGTGACCGAGGGCGGCGACGAAGAGACGGGTGGGGTCGCGGGGGTCGACGTCGATGTTGGCGATCATCTGGGTATCGCGAAGGCCGAGGTGTACCCAGGTCTTGCCGGCGTCGGTGGATCGGTAGATGCCATCGCCCACGGCGAGGTCGGGGCGGATGATGCCGGCGCCGGTGCCGACGTAGACGATGTTGGGGTTGGACGGCGCGACGGCGATGGCGCCGATGGAGCCGGTGGTTTCGTGGTCGAACAGCGGGACCCAAGTGGAGCCGTAATCGGTGGAGCGCCAGACGCCGCCGTTATCGAACCCGATATAAGCTACGTTGGGCTGGCCGGGGACACCGGCCACCGCGCGCGCGCGTCCGGCGCGGGTGGGACCGATGGAGCGCCAATGCATCTCGGAATAGAGTTTGGGACCGAGCGATTGGGCCGGCGCCAGCGCAGCCAGCCCGAGACCGAAGAACGCGGATAGACGAATGGATGGGGACAAAGAGCGATCCTCCTGGGACTTTCACGAGTTTAATACGATTCGTAGGAAGGGGGCGCCCTCGGGGCGCAGGCCGATAAGCCGGCTGAGCCGGGAGTCTTCCCGGGTTTCCTCTCCAGGATAATTGGGTGTCGGGGATCGAACCACCTCCTGAAGGCCCGTCCGCTGACGAGCGCCGAGAATTATCGGTGGTCGAGCGCGGCAAGAAGAGCCGAGATGAATCTCCGAACTCCTGATGTCGCCCCGGCATTCCGCGTGGCCAGGGAAAATGACCCGACCCAGAGGTGGGACAGACGATCGTCGTTTGTCGTCTGTCAGGCTGTTACGCCTTGGCGAGGGCCCGAC
>JBKQVG010000190.1:0-4285 GCA_052325345.1 Bryobacteraceae bacterium | reverse complement strand
ACGGCCGGCTAGGCGGCGACGAAAAGGAAGCCGTGATGCAGCAGTTCAAGCAGGGACATACTCAGGTTCTGGTTTCCACCACGGTGATCGAGGTGGGCATGGATGTGCCCAACGCTTCGGTGATGGTGGTGGAGCAGGCGGAACGCTTTGGGCTGGCGCAGTTGCACCAGTTGCGTGGGCGGGTGGGCCGGGGAGCGGCGCAGAGCTACTGCATCCTGGTGACCGAAAAAATGAACGACGCCGCGCGCGAGCGCATCCGCACGCTGGTGGATTCCACCGACGGTTTTTATATCGCGGAGATGGATTTGAAACTGCGCGGGCCGGGCGAGTTTTTCGGCACCAAGCAATCCGGCCTGCCGACGTTGCGGGTGGCCAACATTCTGCGGGATACCGAAATTCTGGAAATCGCGCGGCGCGAAGCGGTGAGCTTCGTGGCCGGTCCGGCCGGCGAGGAACTCCGCGCCGCCGTGGCATACATCCGCGATCACTGGCAGCGCCGCTACGGGCTGGCGATGGTGGGCTGATGCGGGTGATTGCGGGAGAGTTTCGCTCGCGCCGGTTGAAGAGCCTTCCCGGCAACGATACGCGGCCCACGCCCGACAAGCTGCGCGAAACCCTGTTCAACATTCTGGCGCCGCGCGTTGCGGGCGCGGTGTTTCTGGACGCTTATGCCGGCACCGGCGCGGTGGGAATCGAAGCGTTGAGCCGCGGCGCGGCGCACGTCTACCTGCTGGAGCGCAGCCGCGCCGCGCTGGAGGTAATCCGCGAGAACCTAGCGGCGCTCGAGCTGGGAAGCCGCGCCACGGTGGTGGCCGGGCCGGTTCTGTTGACGCTGGGGCGCTGCCAGGCCGATATCGTCTTCCTCGATCCGCCTTACAGCCAGGAGGGCGAGTACGCAGCCATGCTGGAGCGGCTGGGAGAAGCGCCGCCGAAGCTTGTCATCGCACAGCATTCGGTGCGGGTGAGACTGGCGCAGAGTTACGGCGACTTAAGCTTTATGCGCGTGGTGAAACAGGGGGACAACGCGCTGAGCTTTTATGAGCGACAATGAAGACGTGACGCAAGCCATCACGAGAGATCCGGAAACGATGCACGGCGTGCCGGTATTCCGAGGGACACGAGTGCCCGTTCAGACTCTGTTCGAGTACCTGGAGGGCGGGGACACGCTGGAGGACTTTCTGGAAGGGTTCCCAACCGTTTCCCGCGCCCTGGCCCTCGAAGCGCTCGAAGCAGCCAAGCAACTCTTGTTGGCGCGCGCCTGATGCGGATTCTGATCGACGAGTGCGTAGACGAACGCCTACGGTTCTTGTTCCGCGTGCACGACTGCCAAACGGCCCGCTTCGCCAATCTGGCGGGGCTGAGGAACGGCCGTCTTCTGGTCGCCGCTGAAGACGCGGGCTTTGACGTTCTCCTCACTGTCGACCAGAATATTCCGGATCAACAGAACCTGTCCGGACGGAAGATTGCTTTGGTGATTCTTTGCGGGCCGACGAACCGGCTGCGCGATTTAGAGCCATTGGTGCCCGCCGCACTTTCCGCGCTGAGTACCATCGGGCGTGGCGAAGTCGTGAGAATTTGGTGAGATCGTGGCGTGCCGAAGTGGCACCGAAACGGCTAAGTCAGAATTTCCATTTTTGCCCTGCTGCCCACATGCGATTATACTTCCCAACCGCAGCATCGGAGCTGTTTCTTTCCTTCCTTCCATCAGGAGCGACTCAAGCGGCCCTCGCAGCCGCCTACGACGCCGGTCCCAACAGAAGCTGAAAGTGTCCGTCGAGCCCCCAGACTGTGTCAAGAAACTGTGATGATAGCCTCTCTAAGATGTTGACGTGTGCTGGTGAAGGCATGATCAAGTAGACGCGTACGGATATGCGTCGGAACACGAACGCCCACGGTGTCTCGCACCCCAGGGACCGCAACAGCGCGAGCATCTTAGGAATGGTGACAGCGAGGCCGCCCTTCTCGCGCGTCTGATGGTGGTAGATGATGAGACTGTTCCCACGCCGAAAATATGGACCTACTTCCTCCGGCGGGACGTATTTTGCCGCCGCTGCCCCCATCAGGCTGGCTGGCAGCCGTGACAAGCCATTGTCGGGGTCCATGAAAATAAGGTCGGCTCCTGCGAGGACTTCTAGTGCAGAAGCGTTCCAGGCAGCTCGTCATGTCGCACGGTCCCGTCCTTGAACCAAAGGAATCGGTAACGAGTAGAACACGGTATTGGCGGGCAAGATCATCGCTCGCTCAACTTCGCCTACTGAACGACGACCGCCGCGCACCAGATCCTGCAGAGCGTCAAAAAGCGGTGCGTCACAACTGCGCAGATGCTGGTAATCCGTGAACTTCCCATCCGTGTTTGCCTCCTCGTTGGCGTTCAGGTACCAATGCACGCCAAGCCGCAATCCGTCTCCGGCGAGCGCCTTCAGTAGCGCGTACTTACCAAAATCGCCTATGTCGCCAACGTACCGATCTTGCATAACGCCGAATTCTATCACGCGGCCCCGTGGCCGCAGCACATGGCGGTATCAACCACGATCGACTTGGCGATGATGTGGGGCAGACGATCGGTTTTCGTCGTCTGCCCTGCACGAAATCGCGACCAGCTTCAGAAGTTAACAATGGAGGCGAACGACACCGGGTCGAGGCTGGCGCCGCCTACCAGAACGCCGTCGATTTCGGGCTGGGCCATCAGAGACTTGACGTTGTCCGGCTTGACGCTGCCGCCGTAGAGGATGCGGACGGCGTCGGCGGCTTCCTTGCCGAAAGCGGATAGGACTTGCGCGCGGATGGTGCGATGGGCGTCGGCGGCAATCTCCGGGGTCGCGGTTTTGCCGGTGCCGATGGCCCATACCGGTTCGTAGGCGATCACGATAGCGGCAAACTGACCGGGCAGCAGGCCGGCAATTCCGTTTTGGATCTGGGTGGCGAGCACATCGGCGGTTTTGCCGCTTTCGCGCTCTTCCAGACGCTCGCCCACGCACACGATGGGCGTGAGCGAATAAGACAGGGCCGCCTTGGTCCGCTCGAGCACGGTCCCATCGGTTTCGCCGAAATACTGGCGCCGCTCGCTGTGGCCGACGAGCGTGTAGGTGGCTCCCGTTGCCTGAATCATGGGGCCGGAAATCTCACCGGTGAAAGCGCCTTCCTTGGCCCAGGCGATATTCTGCGCGCCGATGCGGATGGCCGAGCCCTTCACTGCGTCCGCCGCCGCAAACAGGCTGGTGAAAGGAGGACAGATCACCACCTCGCAATGCGCGGCTTTTTCCACCAGAGGGCGGAACTTTTGGAAGAATTGCGTTGTTTCGGCGGGCGTCTTGTACATTTTCCAATTGCCCGCCATGACTGGTTTTCTCATAAGATCTCTTTCAGGAAGCTGGCGCCATGTTCCAGGCGCGCGCCGAAGTTTTCGGCCACGGTCTGGCCGATATCGGAAAGCGATGCCCGCAGGCCGAGATCGACGCCGGCTCTCGCAGCGGGGCCGAAGGCCAGCAGCGGCACGTATTCGCGGGTGTGGTCGGTGCCGGGGATGGTCGGGTCGCAGCCGTGGTCGGCGGTGAAAATGGCAAGGTCGCCGGGAGCGAGCGCGGCTTCGAATTGCGGCAGCCAGGCGTCGAACTCTTCGAGCGCGCGGCCGTAGCCGGCGGTGTCGTTGCGGTGGCCGTACTGCTGGTCGAAATCCACCAGGTTGACGAAGATCAGGCCTGCGGGCGTGCCTTGCATGGTTTCGAGCGTTTTGGCCATGCCGTCGGCGTTGCTCGTCGTCTTGGCCGAATGCTCGATGCCGCGGCCCAGGAAGACGTCGAAAATCTTGCCCACGCTATCGACGCGGACGCCGCGCCCGGCCAATTGATCGAGCAGCATGCCCTTGGGCGGCGGCACGGCGTAATCGTGACGGTTGGAGGTGCGCTTGAAACTGCCGGGCTCACCGATGAAGGGACGCGCGATGACGCGTCCCACTTCGTACGGACCGGCGAGGATTTCGCGGGCGGTCTCGCAGATCTTGTAAAGTTCCCAGAGCGGAATCACCTCTTCGTGCGCGGCCACCTGGAAGACGCTGTCGGCCGAGGTGTAAACGATGGGCGAACCGGTGCGCATGTGCTCTTCGCCCAGCTCGCGGATGATCTCGGTGCCGGAGGCGGCCTTGTTGCCCAGCGAGCGGCGCCCGATGCGGCGTTCGAACTCATCCATAATGACGGGCGGGAAACCGTGGGGATAAAGCGGAAGCGGCTTGGCCAGATGAATGCCCGCCATTTCCCAGTGCCCGGTGGTGGTGTCCTTGCAGGCGAGG
>JBKQVG010000189.1:0-9962 GCA_052325345.1 Bryobacteraceae bacterium | reverse complement strand
TATTGAGGTATAGCCTCAGATGATGCCTGGTGGAGGTAGAGCACTGGATGGGCTAGGGTCCTTACCGCCGCAGCATTTCCGCCAGGAACGCCCGCGCCAACTCTTCGTCGTCCACTACGACGGCCTTCAACGGATTCTGAGGCATTTGCCGGAGCGTTTCTCCAATTGTCACTGTACACCCCAATTGTGAGAGAATAGGGGGGTTCCAAATATTAGGTTGTCGACGCCCCACTCTTCCAAAGCGGGGAGAAAGGCATGATCGTGGATCGTCAGGCCGAGACGCCATTCGACAACATCGAGGGCTCCCATGAATACGTGGCGCTTTTAGCGGAAGCCCTCGACGAAGCGCGGCGCGATATCGAGTCCGAAATCGCCGTGGCCGAAGGCGACGGCGCGGATCGCCGCAAAGAAGCCTTGTTGCTGGTTTCCTATAACCTCGCCAAACTGAATCTTCATATTTCCGCCAGCCGACGCATTCTAAACGACTTGCGCACCCTTCGGCGATTGCTGCTGGCGGAACGCGGCATTGTCGTGGACGACGGGAAGGAGCTTTCCACCAGCGAAGGCGATTGAGTGCTGGCCTGCAATCCGCTCCCTTCACCATTTCCCGATGGTCTGCCACCAGGAAAGGGTGTAATTTGTCTGTAACTAAGCTTTTGTGTGTTCCCCCCGTACCCCCGCTTCTACTCGGCCCCCGCTGCGAAAACCCTCGCCAAATGGCGCAAATAGAACCACAATCCGCTTGACAGTTCGTGGTGCCCAGCTTACTATTCAAGAGTTGCCAGGCTAGGTTCTGGGAGCACTTCAGGGCGGTGGCTGTAGAGGGGGGAACAGGGCATGACATTCCAGATCGGCGACAAAGTTGTCTATCCGAACCAGGGCGTCGCGACCATCGAAAATATCAGCACCAGGCCCTTTGGCTCAGCCCCGGAAAAATTCTATCTGTTGCGCTTGGGATGCGGTGGCATGACCGTCCTGGTGCCCTTTTCCAACGTTGGTAACGTTGGCTTACGCAGAGTGACCAAGGAACGCGAGATCTCCCGCATGCTCGCCTTTCTTTCCACAGGCTGGTGTGCCGTCCGGCCGGACTGGAAGGTTCGCTTCCGGGAGAATTCCGAAAAAATGCAAAGCGGCGACCTGCTCAAAGTGGCGGAGGTCTTCAAGAGCCTGTTGCAACTCCATCTGGAGAAGCCGCTTTCGTTCCGCGAGAAGAAGATGCTCGACCGTTCCCGTCATATGCTGATCGCCGAGATTGCGATCGCCCGCAACGTCGCCGAGCCGGAAGCCGCCGCCATGCTGGAGCGCTCGCTCGCCAAGGTTGGCCTCGCAGCCACCGCAGCCCTAGCCAGCGCGTGACCGGGTCTGCCCGTGCACAAAAATGCACAAGACCCTCTGTAGTCCAGCGCCTGCGATGTTGTCGCCGGTGTCTTTGTGCATCGTGCACAAGAATGCACAAAGGCAACCTGAGCGCGATTCCGGTCACAAGATTCGAAAATAATTCTAATTCTCTTAATTGGAATCGGTGCGCCGGTAGGGTTGCCGCGGTTGTGCTGATTCTTGGTTGGTCTTCGCTTGGCTTGGACGCTCACCCCAGCAGCGCGTTCACCTTCCGCACCACTTCGAAGGCGTCGGCCACGTAGAGCACGTCGGCTTTGCCGCGCGCCCAGCCGCAGTTGGGGTCGAGATTCACGGCGCGGCGTTCGGTGACGAAGCGCCAGCCCACCACGTGCGGCTCTTCGCCGTGGCAGCAGGTGGAAAGGCCTTTGGGATGGCGCGGCGTGGCGCCGGTCTGGCCGATCTGGTTCAGATGGGTCATGAACGGCAGCACGGCTTCGCCCTCGCCGCTCAAATCCACCAGCGATTTGCTTCCGCCCAACGAAGCTTGCGTCTTGTTCAAAAAGCCCAGAATCAGCTCTTCGGCCTCGCGCGGATGCGGCTGGCCGTCGGCCTGCTTCTTGGTCCAGCCGGCGCCGGCGACGAACAGCAGGCCGGCGTCGGGACGGATAGTCGCGACACCGGATTGCGGTGAGCGAACGCCGGTGACGGTGGTTCGCAAGGGCGGCAGGGCCACGGCCACGTTCTCGACGGATGCCTCGCCGGGTTCGCCGCTCCACGGCGCATGGCAGCCGCTTTCTAGCAGGATGAACCACGGCCGCGCCGTTCGGCTGAGGACAGCTTCCATGCGCTGGCGGTAATACCAGCGCGTGACGGACGGACCTGCTCCCATGCCGGTCGCGTGCGTATCGACGACGCCGCCAAGCCGGTATGCCACGCCGGGCAAGGCGCGGTTCGTGCGCGCGGACGCAGCGGCGATGACGAGAGTTGCGCCGGCGGCGCGCGCCACGGCTTCGGCGGCGGCGGCATCGGTCGAGTAACGCGATTGGCCGAATTCCTCTCCGCTTACTCCCAGAAAGCGCGCCGCCCCGCAATTGGCGACCTGCCGGGCGGCGGCCGCCACCGAGGAACCGATCAAGGCAACTGTCAGCGCTCCGCCCATTGCCACAGCCGCGCCCAAAGCTTCCAGCGCCGGTTTCGCCAGCGATCCATCGGATTCGGTGAAAGCGAGAAACAGAATGGTGTCCATGTCAATCTCCATTGAGCGTCAGTCTCCGCTAATCCAGGCCACGATTTCGCGGGCAATTTCGTCGGTGGAAAGATCCTTCACCACCTTGGTCGAGCGCTGCTGGCGGGGCAGCGTGACGGACAGGAATTGCGGCGGGGCGCCCGTCAGGCTTGCCGCGCGGGCTTTTTGCAGCGCGGGCATGATGGTGCGCATGTTGGTCATGCCGACCTGCGGATTGTTGCGCGGCTCCGGGAGGTTGCCGGTGGCCCAGCCGACGAGCGCGGGTGGGCCGGCGCAGACCGATACCTGGTGCTGTCCGCCTTCGATCCGCTCCAGGATCTCGAACGATCCGTCCTCGCGCGGCGTCAACGAGTCCACGCCCTGAAACTGATCGACGATGCTGAGCCGCTCGCCCACCATCTGCATGGTGGCGCCGGCACCGCGGGTAGCCGATTCCCAGCCGCCAAAAACCAGTAGCAGCTCCCGGTCCAGGCCGGGAATGGTCTCGATCGCGGCGGCCAGCGCGCCGCTCACGCCCACCGGATCGGTGAAAGCGCCGGCCGGCCCGTCAATCGGCACCAGCTCGAACGGGGCTTTCTGCGCCATGGTCATCATCACCTGCTGCAGCTTGGCTTTGGGACCCAGGCTGACCAGCCATACTTTGCTGCCGGCTTGGTTGCGTGCCAGGTTGGCGGCTTCAAACAGCGCGTGCGCGGCCCAGGGATCGAGCACCGCCGGCAGCATGGATTCATTCTTCAGGGAGGGCCCCGCAGGTCCCATCACCGGTTCCAGAGTCTGCAGAGGATCGGGAACGATGCCCCCGCAAACGACAATGTGATAGCTCATAAGTAATCGTCAGTCCTGCCAACACAGACTAAAGTCTGTGCCACCTGCTGGCAAGAGGTGGCACAGGCTTTAGTCTGTGAAAGTGTGCCCCGCTCAATTCTCCGCGGAATGCAACCCTCCCGCGCCAGCTTCGAAACGGATGGCGCCGGCCGGGCAGTTCCACAGGCAGGCGCCGCAATGCACGCACTTTTCACGGTCGAAAGCCGGCACCGCGTCCGAGCCCGGCGCGATCGCCTGGCCGGAGCAGACCTCCACGCAGGTACGCGCATCGCAATGTTCGCAGGCAGCCGGATCGGTAAACCGCACGTGGTCGCCATAGCCCGGCGCGGTCTGCACCTTGCCGCCGACCAGCAGGGCGTCCTGCTGCGACATCAGCAACTTGCCATCGCAGGCGACCGCGGGCCAGCCGGCGCGCTCCATCAGGGCGTTGTGCGCACTTACGCCTTTGGCCGCGCACTCCTGCCGGATGCGCCGCACCTCGTCCGCCGGAATCCGTCCGCGATAATATTCCGCGACTGGCGGCATGGGCCTCGGATCGCCGCTCAGAGCGAACCTTCCCTTGGTCATGCCCGCCAGCGCCATGCCAGCCAGACCCGCGATGACGGAGCGGTTGAATCCTTCGCGGGCGCGCTCGGCGATTCGGCCTTCTTCCTCCACCCAGCTTGCCCGGCGCCGCCGGACATAGGTTTCCTCCAGATTCTGGCGCGTGAACGGGCGGCCGGCCTTCATCAACTCGGCCACGCCTTCGGCCAGTTGCGTCCCCGTGGTCCAGGCTTCATCCACGCCCGACCCGGTCAGCACGTTGGTGCTGCCGGAGCCTTCGCCGATGCGCGCCCAGCCGTCGCCGGCCAGGTAGGGCTCGCCGCGCCGGCCCGATTCCGCCAGCGATTTCGCGCCCCAGGAACGGAGCGTGCCGCCCTCCAGATAGCGCCATAAATAGGGATGCTGGATGTAGTGCTGCAAATACCGGTAGGAGGTCCGCACGGGATTCAAGAACCACGACGGCACGAAGATTCCAACCGACGCCACCCGCTCCGGATGCACGTAAAAGAAGCCGAAAATTTCCGGCTCCGGATAGCCGAAGGTGTGAAAAACCGTGCCGGGCTCGAGGTCGACGTGCTCGGGCAGATCGATCACCATCTTGGCGCCCACCGCCCATTCCCGCGGATGGTGCCCGGGGGGAAGGCCGAAGTGTTCGTCAAGGCGCCGGCCGACGGCGCCCACCGGCCCATCGCCCACCACCGTCAGGGCAGCGCGGACGTCCATGTCGGGGAGCCGCGCGCCGGCCACGCGATCGCCTTCGATCAAGGGTTCGGAAACCGGAGTTCCGGGCCAGATCTGCACCGCTCCGGAGCCCATGAGCTGGCTGCCTACCCACTGGTTGAACTGGCCGATGGAGAAGAGCAACCCGCCATCCTTGCGTAGGAATGGCGGCGTGTAGGGCAGCTCGAACGCGCCGTGGCGGGCAAGGCGAAGCGCGCGGATGGCGCGATCCGCCAGACGCAGCCCGGCCGAACGGCGGCTGGCGCCGACCGGGTCGAGCAGATAGATCACTTTTTCGTGGGCCACGCGCGCGGCCATGGGAATTTCCGACGGGTCGAGCTCGGGAAAGCTGGCGCGAATGCCGCGCGCGCGCGTGACCGCGCCGGACACGCCGAAAGCGATATCGTCGGCGCGCTCGTAACAGATCACGGTGGGAGACAAGCCGGAACGGGCGAGCGTGGTCAGAAATCCGCCCATGGCCGGGCCGAAACCCACGCAGACGATATCGACATCGAGGACGGACCGTTCGCTCATGCGGGGTAGTCCAGCGCCTCCGGAATCATGACCCGGGTGAGGGCTTCGGCGGCGCGGTCCTTGGCGAGCTGGGATCCGGTCAGGCAACCGTCCAGCCGCTGGCGCAGCCGCGTGAATTGCTCCAGGCCGTCGAAGCGGGCGCAGGGTCCCGCCTTGACGGGGTGCGAGCCATCGCCTTCGATGACTTCGGTGCAGGCGCGCGCCACGCTGTCCATGCCGGGTATCAACGCTTCCAGGTCTTCCAGGTCGCCGGCCTGGTAGCAGGTGCGGCAGGCATCGGAATCCCAGGCCGGATGGCGGCAGTAGCCGAACACCAGCTCGGCGCAGATGCGGCCCACTTCGCCGGCCGCGCGGGCCGATTGCACGTGGCACAGGTCGGTGAAGAATTGCTCGAGACCGGGCAGGGCTTCGGCCAGGGCGGGGTTTTGCGGGCCTTTCGCTTCCAGCTCCAGCAGGTCCAGGATCTGGGCGCGCGAGGCCGCGAGCCAGCAGAGCGCATCGGCCAGGGCGAAGGTTACGGCCTGGCGCGAGCTGTGGTAGAGCTTCGAGCCGTCGGCATCGGTTGAGTTTTGCAAATGGTGGAGGGTCCAGAACCACATTTCCATGGCGGTCGCGAGCGTGCACGCGCCGGTGCCGGGGTGGGTGCCGGCGATTTCGCGCAGGCGCACGATCCATTGGCGGAACTGGGCCAGGAAAAGCTCGTCGGCCATGGTGACGCTGAGCTGGCGCCGCTGCACCGCCTCGGGACCTTCATAGGTGGCCTCGAGCTGCGAATCCATCCACTTGTGGCCCAGGAAACCGGGGCAGTCTTCGGTGATGCCGTATCCGCCCATCAGGCTGACGGCCTCGCGCATGGTGTTGGCGCCGTGGCCGGTATTCCAGAGCTTGGCGGCGGGGCAGAGGACGTTGGCGACGGCATCGAGCAGGGCGCAGCGGACAAGAGGGTCGTCGGAAGGCGTGGCGGCGCCGAGCGACTCG
Source organism: Bryobacteraceae bacterium (assembly GCA_052325345.1). Classification (GTDB taxonomy): domain Bacteria; phylum Acidobacteriota; class Terriglobia; order Bryobacterales; family Bryobacteraceae; genus JBEKYD01. The sequence goes on along the minus strand of JBKQVG010000189.1, from coordinate 3,778 downwards.
AGCGCCTGCTTCTGCGCGCGCCGCAGGGCTTTGAGCGTGGCCGAGCCAGAGGCAATTCCCATTTCCGCGAAAATTTCGGCGCGGCGGCGCTCCAGCGGATCGAGCTCGTCGAACAGCCTGGCCGCCTCAAATCCCAGCGACGCCGAGGCTTCGCCGGTGGCCCAGACATCGACCAGGCGATGCACCACGTCGGCCTTGAGCTGCAACCCGAACTCGTAGCGCGGCGATCCGGGCGCCACCTGCTGGCTGCCGCGGAAACGACCGCGCTGGTAGCGGATGATGGGCTCGATGGCGCTCAGCAGCTTGGCCGAGGTCATAATGGCCACCGTCACGCGCGTGCGGCGGAAGACGGCTTCGATGATTTCGCCGTGGCTGAAGCGGGGAACGATGACGCCGTCCTTGACGGTGTAGCCGCCGATGATGCGGCTGGCCGGCACTTTCAGGCTGAATACCGGGTCCTGGGTGGAGGAAAGCTGGTGCACCAGCTTGCGGGTGGGCGTGCCGCGATCGAAGATGCCGGGGTCGGTTTCTTCCAGGATCACCATGCAGCTCGACTTGATGCGCGGGTCGCCGGTATCGACGGCGGCGGTGACGAAGTTAGCAAAGCCCATGTTGGTGATGAAGCGGCCGCGTTTCTCGACCTGCAGAACGGGCTCGCCGCCTGCGGGCCATTCGGCGATGCGCACCCTGCCGCCCAGCATGCCGGTTTCGACGCCGACATAGGGCAGCGGCTCGGTGAGGGCGAAGGCGCCGCGCCAGGGGACGCGATCTTCGCCGGGAGCGGCCGGAGCGCAGCGGCTCATATAGGTCCGGCACTGTTCGGGCGTGCCGCGCTCATGGATGGGCGACAGGGCCAAGCATCCGGCCAGGCTGGCGGTGGCGGCGCCGGCATCCACCCAGGCCAACTCGTACGCCACCAGGGCCAGGGCCATGTTCTTGGGGCCGGCGATGAACCCGCCTTCCTCGGGATCCATGAAAACGGCGGTGATGCCGGATTCGTCGAAGGCCTGGAGCAGGCTGGCCTTATCCGCGGTCCATTCATGGGTATTGCGGGCGCCGGCGGCTACCAGCCGCGCTACCGGGCCGCGCGCCACGGCGCGGGCGGACTGCACCAACATCTGCAGGTCGTATCGGTCGGCAAATCGCCACAGGACCTGGCGCACGTCGTCGCCCGGAAGGGCACGCAATGTGTCGAGTTTTCCTTCAGCTACAGTGGCCATTGGGATGCTCCCTTATCGGAAATTAGGAGTTTAGCACCCGGTGTGTTATTTTTCATCGGGTGGAGCGGCGGCGAGGGGTACCCGCCTCGTACGCATTCCAGCCGGAACCTCGGGCGGTTGTCTGAGATTGCCAATTCTCTTCAGCCCCGGCGGGGCAAAAGATCAAACGCGAAGCCGAAAGCCGGGACCCAGAAGTCCGAATGAGCCGCGCCCCGTGGGGTGCGTGCATGAAGCTGCGCTTGCCCGTTTACATTGGGGTGGCGCCACCGGGAACAGTCACAATGGCAGCGGTATCCGGAACGTTCGGTAGAGCGCTGGCGTGAATCGATGTCGAACCCCCTCCGATGGCTGTCACCGGCACGGTCGCACTCGTGCCATTCGCAGGAATGAATACCGCCGCCGGGACAGTCGCCACGGCCGGGTTGTCGGAACTTAGGTTCACTGTCACGCCACCGGCCGGAGCGGGCGCCGACAGGGTCAGCGTGAGCCTGGTCTGCATCGTGGTCGACGCCGTGACACTCGCCGGGGCGAAGCTGAGCGTGGCGGTCACCTGCACCAGGACCGCCTGGCTGGAAGACAAGCCGTCCCCTGACGCGGTAACGGTCGCCGATCCGAAGTTAACTCCGCACACCTGTGGCGCTCTCCTGTCCGGCGTTGTTTCGCCGGCCGGGATAAGAATGATCGCAGCGCTCACGCTGCCTGGCCCCATGCTCACTGTCGAGGGATCGCTGCTGGTTAGTGTGACGTAAGTACCGCTCGGCCCCGCGGGCGTTCCCAAAGTCACCGGGAACGGAACACACAGGCTCGGCCCCACGGAGATCGACGGTACACCAGTCATGCTCATTATGGTGATGCCGCCGGCGCCGCTGCCGGGTTGGATCGAAAAAAGACTGGTGGTCACCGCTGGCGGCGGCAAAGGGCCAATACTGCCGGCCGCCGTTCCATTGAAACTGTCCGTCCACTGCCACTGAAATAGAGGCTGACTCGGCGTCAGCCCAGGAAGAACGCCAACAAGCATGGTTGTAAACCTCAGATAGCTCCCCGGAGGAGCGGTTGCGCCAGCGCAAGCGGCTGTCCCCGCCAACGCACCACCCAAAAGGCATTGGTCATATGGAGTGTCGACGAAATTGAGCAACTGGAAATTACCGCCGGGATTCAGTACGAGCGGGACGAGACAATCGTGCGCACCGTCTAGCTGAGCGCAGGCATCCGGGCTGTTTGGGTTCGAGTAGGCCTCCGCGATGTATGCCGGATTGTAGAAGAATGGATAAGCTCCGAGATAGGGGGGCTGCTGGGACTCCAAGTAGGCGTAGCCCCCAAAGGGAGGGTCGCTAAACGGAGCCGAGGCGCTGGTCAGGTGGGCGCCATTGTTCAGGTAGAACGGACTGGGATCGGGCAGGAGATCGACAGTTTGCTCCCAATCGAAGCCGGTGAAGCCGCACGAGGACGCGGCGGCAGGCAACGTAAGACCAGGCGGGAGCGTGAACTGCGCATACATCGATGTACCGCCGTTCCCCGAGAGACTGACACAGCCAATCGTGGAAGCGGCAGGGGTCTGGCCGCACAAATTCACCTGGCAACCGCCACCGTCGCCAGCGCAGAACGCTGGAAGACTAAAGAGCGCGATGCAACCAAGCACTGCTCTGGTTGTCCTCAAAACACCGCCGCTACGGCTTCTCGACAGCGCCCGGCGAGTAACGAGCATGATGACTGCACCTCCTAGGTGAAAACCCGAGGCGCTCGACAGAAATTCCCATATCGGCTCCGGGTTTGCGGTTATGATACATCTAGCTGCCACCGTTCGATCATCCTTCCCTTTGTTAACCGTCTTTGGCTGCACTGATTCTGCCCTATCGGGTAAATCCCCCCTCGCGTCTTTCCAGCGCATTCCACAAACGCCTCACCGGCCATCATGTTTTGGCCGGCCGAATCCATCGGCCGGCCGGACCGTCCGGCGGACAGAGGCCCCGCGCGGGCGAAGAGGAAAGTATTTGCGAGCTGGTGTACGGTCGAGCGGGCGGTTTGCGGAAGCCATTTCTCGATGAAGCGTTTCCGCTTAGAATCAGCTAAATAGCCGCGTGCGCGGAAAGGACCCGGCGAGCTGCCTCTTGACACCGCCAACGAGGCGGGTAAAATGCAGACTGGCACTGAAATTCTTTACAACGGAAGTGGCGCAGAATGTTTAGAAGCAGGAGAATCCGTCCCGAGGCCCCGGTAGAAGCCGAAGGCTACAACAGCAGCGACGTGGCGCGGATTTGTGGGGTCAGCCTCCGCCAGTTGCAGTGGTGGGACGAGCGCAACGTGGTATCACCGCGCCAGGACGGACACAAACGCATCTACTCCACCCAGGAAGTGGTGGAGATTTCCGTGATCGCCGAACTGCGCAGGAAGGGCTTCTCGCTGCAGAAGATCCGGCGCGTGCTGCGATTTCTGCAGAAGGACATGGGCAAACGCCTGGCGGACGCAATCGCGGCCAATTCGGAAATTCACCTTTTGACGGACGGGAAATCGATTTATCTGGAGGAGGCGCCCAACCGGATCATCAATCTGCTGAAGAA